>JAGWTI010000001.1 GCA_028876065.1 Nitrospirota bacterium | reverse complement strand
CCTCCGCAAGACCAATATAACGTTGATGTGGGTCCTTCCCCTGCTGCTCTGCAGCCTGACGGCTTGCAGCGCCTTGAACCGGGAACGGCTCGTGTACGACGAGCAGGATACGCAGATCGGCATCCAACACGATCCGTCTACGCACAGCTCCCCTCCGACCATCGTCAACAGCCACCCGGCGCAATTGTCCAAGGAAGAGATCCGCATCTTACTGGGCTCGGTCCAGGTGAGCGGGTGGAGCGGCACCATCGGCGGGTTCCTCAGGGATCCCACACCCATCCCCCTGCTCAAAGAAGACGAGTTGAATCGGGTGGCCAAGCCGCTGGCGTTTGCGCTGAGTCAGGCCGGCCCGGAAGAACGGGTGTTCTTTTCGGTTCCCAATCTCGCCGTGCCGTACAATGACGACCGGACAGCCGGTTCTCTCTTCGTCCGAGGCCCCTACTTACACGTGATTCTCCAAGACCATACGGCCTTTGTACGAACCGATACGGGCGGAGGGGAAGACTATAAAGACCCGCGCGAAACGAAGGGCATGCACCTCTGGCTGACGCGACCGGCTCAGGCTGCGTCGCTTTCTCCCGCAGAGACGCCGGCCTGGGGACCATTCGAGAAAGTCCACATCTCGATGAAGGTCCAGGACGTCCTGGCGGCTCGTGCCTCATTTCCGATCGCCGCTCAAGCTCCCCAACCTGTTCTACCGGCGCAGGGGGCACCACCGGTGCGGCCTCCGCAGCCGGCTCCGGCCCCTCAGACACAACCAATGGCCAAGGGCAGTTCAGGCGCACCGGCTCCGGCCGAGTCGGCGGAAGATTTGCGTCTGATGCTCCGCGAACTCTCCGCCGCCAATCTTGAGCTTCGCGGACGCTTGAAGGACCAAGCCCAAGACATGCAGTCGCTCAAAGAAGAACTGGCCAAACTGAAACAAGAACTGACGGACAGCAAGGCCAAAGCCAAGCCTCGCCGCAAGCCCACCCAACCTCAGCAATAGTTAACAGAGATGTAACCGTCGCGCTATCCGCCAGTAATGGCGGCACGCTAGAGTTCGACGCATGTTGACTCGGCACTCACGAACCGCCACTGACCCGGAGGTATTGATGACCGCCTCTACAATCGCCATCCCCCGACTGCTCGGCACCCTGGCTGCCCTCCTCCTCACCTGGGGCTGTACCGCTGTGCATGCGAACCACCCCCAGGCGACAGACCCCTTCGCCAGGCTTATGGCGCAAGGCGAACAGGAGTTCGCGCAAGGTCAGGACCCTCGTGCAATCGAGAGCTTCTCGCAGGCGATTCGGATGGACCCGGCCAGAGCCGAGGCGTGGAACGCCTTGGCCTTCGTGAAAATGCACCAAGGGAAACGGGCGGAAGCCGTCCGCGACCTAGCGCAAGCCACCACGCTTGCTCCGGAGAACGTCCTCTATCGCAACAACCTTGGCGTCGCCTATCTTGAGCTCGGAAACCCTGCTTCGGCGCTTGAGACCCTCAACGAAGCGGTTCGACTTTCTCCGAACTCCGCCTTGGCCCTCACCCACCGGGGTCTGGCTCACCGCTACCTCGGACAGTTGGATGAGGCCTTAACGGACTTCACCGCAGCCCTGGCATCCGATGACCGCATGGCGGCCGCCTATGCGAACCGGGCCGTGGTCCATGCTCTGAAGCGCGACTTCCTATTGGCCAAGCAGGATCTCGACCGGGCGGAAACTCTCGACCGCTCCCTGCCAGAAGTCTACGAAAGCCGCGGGTTGATCCAGATCCTGGCGGGAGAATTCGACTTGGCCGTGCAAGACTTGTCCCAAGCTCTCGCGCTTGGCGCAACCGACAACCTCCTCTATTTCAACCGTGCCGTGGCTTTGTCCATGCTGGGCGATTCAGCCAGCGCGCAGCGGGACTATCAGACATCCTGCCAACTGGGCTATACCCCGGCCTGCCCTTTCAGCCAAGTTCATTACCCCTCCTCCCGCCAGGCCGCACTCTAAGTCAGACATTCATCATCCATCAACGCTGCTCGATTTGGCTCGCCCGGCTCTTACAGCTGGCGCGCCAAAATTTTCATGTTGCATTCGTGTAAACTCTGTGTTAAATAATTGTTACGGTCATATTACGAATGGGTTAACATCTGCTCACGCCAGGAGGTGCCTCATGAAAACTCTCGTGACAACCCTCATCGCCTCGCTTGCGGTGCCTGCCATGGTCTATGCCACGCCGGCTCTTTTTCCGGCCGGCACAACCAATGATATTGCGCCAAACGTCGAGTTTGGTGTGCTGAAGGCCAGGCCCGACACCTACAAGGGTCGCGCCGTTCAGTTGGCCGGCCGCATCATGGAAGTCCAACAAGTGGACAATGGCACTTTGATCGTGGCCAAACAGCTCCCCATTCAAGAGTTTCCAGCCTATGGGCCGGCGGAAACGGTCAATGCGACAGGGCTGATTGCCGTCCTGTATCCAGGCAAGGTCGATCCGGCCGGGCTGCGGGACGGGAACAAGTTTATCGTGGTCGCCGAGATGCAAGGAGCCAAGCCTGTGAGCTTCGATGGCGCCATCAGGCCACAGACCTACCTCCTTGCCCGCTGCATGCACGTCTGGAAGACGGGACGATATTATGAGATCTCCGACTTCCCCCATGTGGCAGACGGCTACTATCCGTTGGAAGAACAGACCTACTGCACCAAGTAAGTTGCGGCAGGCGCTTTCTCCGGGGCGGCCTCGATAGACCATCAATCGGGGCCGCCCCGGACGTGATTCTCCTCATGTCTTTCACACCGGCCAAACCTGCTCCCGCAGAGCCAGAACTCTTCTGAGCGGAAACCCATCGGATCGTTGCTCGTGGCCGATAAGGGGCGTGCCGGAGGGAAGACGAAGAGTCTTCGAAGAAGGGGAACGCCCGATGCGCTACCGGCCCTGGGGAAGACAGTAGGTTTCTTCGGCGAGCGGATAAAATCCATCGGGCAGGTCCGGAAAATCGTTAATGGCATAGCGGCCGGTTTTCCAGACATGGAGGCAACGGGCAATCAGGTACGGCACCGCCTTGGAAGCCCCATCGATCACGATCGTTTCGGACCCCCGCATCTCGCCGATCAATAGAAACTTGTTGGCATGTTGAAGGCCGGCCGGTTCCACCGTCCCCTGATAGACAAAGACAAAATCCCCGATGGGCTTGACGTTATCGACGGGGCGGCGGGACGGACGCTCCTGGATGGGCAGTTCCTGAGCGACGATCAGGATACCCGCGCCCCGCCGCTCCGCCGACACGATACGCCCGCCCAAGAGCACCGTCTGGCCCTTGAGATACGTGTCGGCTTCAGCATTGAAAATTCCAAACTGCATGGCGGGATCGACGGTCCTTGTCACGTTCGGAGGGAAGACCGGTTCTGACGCGCAGGCCGCCAGTGCTCCCGGCAGGAGGAGCAACAGCCGCGTGGCACTGACGGACAGAGGCCTTTTCATTCGAGACTCCCCCCGCGGCAACCGGACACAGGGAACGGCTATGATACGGGCATGCCGGCCTCCCGGCTATTCCTGCTCCCTCAACCTCCACCCCTTCTTCATGACGCACCGCTCGGTCGCTTGCTCCACGAGAAATTTGTTTCCCATTTGTAGCTTGGGGTCCTTGATCACGGCATCCTCGCACGCATTATAATCCCGCATAAACTCTTCCGGCGGTTTATTGGGATGCACCCAGGCACTACTGCCGCAGGCGGTCAATTGGAACAAGGCCACACCGAGCATTGCGCTTTGCCAGGCTCTCATCTATTTCCCCCTCCTCAGGTGAATGGGCGCCATCACCCATGAAAATAGACCAGCCGCTCCATCCCGTCAAGCCGCGCCGACGGGAGGCGTACCGACGGCCGGTCTTGCCAGGGCACGGAACCCCGGTGTACTCTCAGAGGTGGCGCTGGCGTAGCTCAATGGCAGAGCAGCGGTTTTGTAAACCGCCGGTTGGAGGTTCAATTCCTCTCGCCAGCTCCACCCCGAGCTTGCTGGGCCGCACGCCCCTTCATTTTAAAGGCGTGAGGAGAAAACCCTCAGTGGATTTGAGGTCTTCATGGCAATCCGCGATCGTGAATGGCCGGCTTATACCCAGTGGTACTGCTGCCCCTCCTGCCATCGCTTGTGGACATTCCAAGGCACAGAGGTCGTCGCCTTGGACACAAAATTCGCGCTGGCTCCCGCCCGCCCCAGCGAAGGAGTTCCAGCCAGGGTCTGCACGGTTTGCGAGGGCGACCGCACCTCGCCCGTCGCGGAAATCTGACGAGTAGCTTTCAGCGCTCAGCTATCAGCCATGAGTTCTTTCCGGAAGCTGACGGCTGACAGCTCCGCAGTTTTAGCTCTCCTCCCCCATCCGCCCCCGAAACATCCGCTGCCGCCTCGTGGAGCCGTGCAGGGCTGCGAACAGATGCCCGCGGAAAATCAGCATGGCCACCGCCAGCGGGGGGGTCAGCAGCAAAACCAGGGCTGAACCAGCTTGTTCCGGCACCCCCAGATAGCCCAACCATGCCGTGAGCAGTGTGAACGGCAGGACCAAGACCTGAAAGAAGTCCAGCCCGGCTCCACGCCCAAGACGCCCGGAAATCCCGAAAAAGAACGAGAGCCCGAGCGGGGCAAGAAGGATGGCCAGTGGCAGAAACCACTCGATCCAGTTCTCCAAGACGAACTCGTAACTCTCCCGTATGACGTCGAGCGGCGACTGGTGTCGAACCTGATAGATGACCTCGGGGGCGGGATTGAGCAGGATGAACAGCAGCAGAAAGATAGCGGCCGCGAGGAAGGGCCCGTTGGGATTGGCCGCCATACCTCGGTCCAAGAGCATGATCGGCACCCACAGGACGAACCCCACCCCGATGACATCTCCGAAGTATCGTCCGAAACTATCCCAAATGTCGTGAAACGTCATCCGTCGCAGGCCGGCGACGGCCTGCTCGATCAAGGCCAGCGTCGCCCCGATCAGCAGCGCATTGACCGCGCCCAATATAAAGCCGCCGATCACGCCCAAGGGCGCCGCCACCGAAGTGGCCACGACCATCAACCCGGCGAAAATGACGACGGCCAAGGCCGACAACCAACTGCGGGTAAACGACTTCAGCGTGGCGCGCAGGGCGCTCCGGTACAGGTCAATGGTGGCGCGGATGAGCTCCGTCACGTCTCAATGTCCCCTTTTGCCTTCTGCCTTCTGCCTTTTGCCTTCTGCTTTCTCCCACATATCAGCGCTGCTTCGATCGCCTCATCCACCAGGCCGCGCCCCTCGCCAACACCCCCCTGGGCACCCACCGTCCCAGCCAATCGGTCAGCGTCCCGCTCCAATGTGTCGTGACGACGGTGCGGCCGCTGCCCAAGGCATTCAGCGATGCAGCCACGACCTCCTCAGCCGTCTGAGCCTTAAACGGCCCCTTGGGGTGCGATCCGGCGGTATGGTGAAAGTCGGTCAGCGTGGCCCCTGGGCAACAGACCTGGACCCGCACAGCGTACGGACGAACCTCTTCGGCCAGGGCCTCCGAAAAGGCGATGAGGAACGTCTTCGTCGCGGCATATTCCGTCATCCCGGCGATCGGCATGAAACCGGCCGTGGACGCGACATTGATCATGGCGCCGGACCGCCGCTCGATCATGCCGGGCAGAAACAGCCGGCTGCTCTCCACAATCGTGTTCACGTGCAGCCGGAGCATGGCCTGGATGCGAGCCATCGGCATCGCGACGAACTCCCCGACCGACCCGAATCCGGCGTTGTTGATCAACAGGTCCACCGCCGGGCGGAACTCGCGCGCGGCCGTATAAAGCCGGTGCGCCGCCTCCGGCTCGGCCAGATCAAGCAGCGCGATATCCGCGTGCACCTGATGCTGCGTCGTCAGGTCCTCGGCTAGCCGATCCAGCCTGGCTCGATCCCTCGCCACCAACAGGAGATCGTAGCCACGCGAAGCCAGGGCGCGGGCATACTCCGCCCCGATCCCGCGAGATGCCCCGGTGATCACGGCGAAGGGACGTGTGGCGTCTCGATTTGTCATACGGCACCAGCCCGGCGACAATAGTCTGGCTGCACCCTTTGGGTCAAGCAGGCCGACACCGCCGCCCTCCCGGTCACGATTGTTCCATGTAAGACCGTTCCATCCCGCCACTGTGGAGCAACCTTGCGAATCTAGAGCCACTCTCACGATCTTCTCTTAACCGGCCCAAGTCGGTTGACTTGACGGCTGGCATGCTTATTGTTCTTTCATATATGATCGCCTTGGTTCGGTACACGCCTCTGGAGGACTCCCCATGGACATGAATCGCATGACGGTGAAATTGCAGGACGCCCTGCAGACCGCCTCGGCCCACGCGATGCGGCGAAGCCACCAGGGCATCGACGTCGAACACCTGATCCTCGCTCTCCTGGAACAGGGTGAAGGCATCGCCACGCCGCTGCTCGAACAAGCGGGGATCTCGGTGCCGGCCACACGCACGGCCGCCGAGCAGATCCTCGCCAAACTGCCCCAGGTGCAAGGAGGCGGGGCCACGCCGGGCCAGTTGCACCTGACCTCCCGCCTGGCCACGATTCTCAGCCGAGCCGAACAGGAAATGGCCGGCCTCAAAGACGAGTACCTAAGCGTGGAGCATGTCCTCCTGGCCATGACGGAAGAAGGAGGAATCTTCCGCAAGCTGGGTCTGACCCGCGACCGGCTGCTTTCCTCGCTCCAGCAAGTCCGCGGCAACCAGCGGATCACCAGCCAGGACCCGGAGGGCACCTATCAGGCCCTCGAGAAATACGGCCGCGACCTCACCAAATTGGCCGGCCAGGGCAAACTGGACCCCGTCATCGGCCGCGACGAAGAAATCCGCCGCGTCATCCAGATCCTCTCGCGGCGCACCAAGAACAACCCGGTGTTGATCGGCGAGCCGGGCGTGGGCAAGACCGCCATCGTGGAAGGCTTGGCCCAGCGCATCGTCAAAGGCGACGTGCCGGAGGGCTTGAAACAGAAGCGCCTCATCGTGCTGGACATGGGCGCGCTCGTCGCCGGCGCCAAGTTTCGCGGCGAATTCGAAGAACGGCTGAAGGCCGTGCTCAAGGAGATCCAGGCGGCCCAGGGCCAGATCCTGCTGTTCATCGACGAGTTGCACACCGTCGTGGGCGCCGGCGCGGCGGAAGGTTCGATGGACGCGGCCAACCTGCTCAAACCCATGCTGGCGCGCGGCGAGCTGCACTTGATCGGCGCGACCACGCTGGACGAATACCGCAAACACATCGAAAAAGACGCGGCCCTGGAGCGTCGGTTCCAACCGGTCATGGTGGATCAACCCTCCGTCGAGGATACGATCTCGATCCTGCGCGGCCTGAAGGAGCGGTACGAAGTCCACCATGGCGTGCGGATCAAGGACGCGGCCCTCGTGGCGGCCGCCAAGCTGTCGCACCGCTACATCGGCGACCGGTTCCTGCCCGACAAGGCGATCGACCTGGTGGACGAAGCCGCCGCCCGCCTGCGGACCGACATCGACAGCCTGCCGGCCGAGCTGGACGAAGTGTCGCGCAAGGTGATGCAGTTGGAGATCGAGCGCGAGGCCTTGCGCAAGGAAACCGATCCCGGGAGCAAGGCCCGGCTGGAAACCCTGGAATCGGAGCTGGCGGACAAGCGCCGGGACATGGACGCACTCAAAGCGCGCTGGGAAGCCGAAAAGGCCTCGGTGGGACGCCTGCGCAAGATTCGCCAACGGATCGAGGAAGCGCGCCAGCAGGTCGAGCGGGCGGAACGGGCCTACGACCTCAATCGAGTGGCCGAATTGCGTTACGGCGAAATCCCGAAATTGGAACGGGAGCTGTCGATCGAGGAGCAGGCCCTGGTCAAGAAGCAAGGCGAGAGCCGGCTGTTGAAGGAAGAAGTGGACGAAGAAGATATCGCCCTGGTCGTCAGCCGCTGGACCGGCATCCCCGTGACCCGGTTGATGGAAGGCGAAATGGAAAAACTGCTCAAGATGGAAGAGCTTCTACACCAACGGGTCATCGGCCAGGACGAAGCCGTCCGGGCTGTGGCTGATGCGGTGCTCCGCGCCCGTTCCGGCATCAAAGATCCGAACCGGCCGATCGGTTCGTTCCTGTTTCTCGGTCCGACCGGCGTCGGCAAGACCGAACTGGCCCGCGCCCTGGCCGTCACCCTGTTCGACGACGAGGCCAATCTGGTCCGCATCGACATGTCCGAGTATATGGAAAAGCACACGGTGGCCAGGCTGATCGGCGCCCCGCCGGGCTACGTCGGCTACGAGGAAGGCGGCCAGCTGACCGAAGCGGTGAGGCGAAGACCGTTCTGCGTCATCCTCTTCGACGAGATCGAAAAGGCGCACCACGACGTGTTCAACGTCCTGCTGCAGGTCCTGGACGATGGCCGGTTGACCGACTCGCAAGGCCGCACGGTGGACTTCAAGAATACCGTGCTGATCATGACCTCGAACCTCGGCAGCCACAACATTCTGGAGGCCCAGCAACATCAGGCCTCTCACGAAGACGTCCGAGCCTTGGTCATGGAAGAACTGCGGCAGCATTTCCGTCCCGAGTTTCTCAACCGCGTGGACGAAACCGTGGTGTTCCACCCGCTCAGCGCCGACCAGCTCACGAAGATCGTGGACATCCAACTGGCGCGGCTGCGGAGCCGTCTGGCGGAACGGCGGATTCCGGTGGTCCTCACGCCGGCGGCGCTCGAACAACTCGCCACGCGCGGCTACGATCCCGTCTACGGCGCGCGCCCGCTCAAGCGGTTGATCCAGCAGGAGATCGAAACGGCGATCGCGCGACTCCTGATCAAGGGAGACCTCCGAGACGGAGACACGGCGACCGTGGATGTGAAAGACGGCCAGGTCCTGGTGATCCCGACCGTGCAAGCGGAGCCCCGCTGACCGCCGCACGGGGACTTGACTCGCGGCCAAGCCTGATTATCTGGGGGTCATGTGCGCAGGGCACAAGACATCAATCGGTCCACCACTCTCATGATATGAAAGGAGGGCGCGATGACTCTGATGACCTACACTCCGTTCGATCGGCAGATTGATCAGCTCTTCAACGATACCTTGGGCCTTCTGAAGCAACCCGCGACGGCATGGACTCCCCGATGCAATGTGTACGAAGATGCCGAGCGCTTTGTGGTGGAGGCCGCGCTTCCGGGAATGGACGCCAAGGACATCGACATCCAGGTCGAGGACAGTGTCTTGACGCTGACGGGCGAGCGCAAACCGACAGACAAGCCTGAACGGACCTACCTGGCGAAGGAAATCGGCACGGGCACCTTTTCCCGGTCGTTCACGTTGCCGCTCAACGTGGACCAAGGCAAAGTTGCCGCATCCTACAAGCAAGGCGTGCTGGTGATTGAACTGCCCAAGCGCGAGGAAACCAAACCGCGCCGCATTACCATCGAGGGCGAGTAGCGGATGTCGGCGGGGGAGCGGCCGCTCCCCCGCCCGTCCCCCTAGCCGATCGCGACCGATTTCCCTTTGAGATCCTGGGTCTTTCCGCTGGAATAGCGCTTCTCGACTCGCCATTCGGTGGGTGAAATCTTGAGGACGTGCCCTTTGACCGTCAGCAATTCCCCCTGCTTGAACACGACACGCCCGGAGTCCTGAAGTTCCACCTGCAACACCACGTTCCCCGTTTCGACATTTTTCAACAACAGACTGACCGGCGTACGGCTCAGCTCATAGGCTCGTCGTTCGTTGAACGCCAACGTGCTGTCGACCACCTTGCCGACGAGGCGGCTGCTCTCATCGTACAGCACGCAGCTGATCCGCAACGGACCCCCTGGCTTGGGGATCGCCACTTCGATCTGCGGAATGCTTTCGATTTCTATCGTCCCATCGCAATTCTGGTACAGATTCGATCCGATTTCGATATCCATTGAGTTTCGTACCCTATCCTCTCGTCTTCGTTCTAGGACCGCTTGATGCGGTTCAGGATCAGCGCCACACAGCCCCCCAGTAACCCGCCGCCCGCCACCGCGGTCAGGAGTTCGACGATTTTGACCTCCCACAGGGAGCCCTGGGCTTGCACAACCTCTCGGATGCCGCCCTGGAGCATGATGACCGACAGGGCCATCGCCGAACCGATCAGGAACCACCAGGCAAACATTTTGAGCGATTCCATGACGCCCCCCTCCTTTAGGACCAGTCGC
The DNA here is from genome assembly GCA_028876065.1 of Nitrospirota bacterium. Taxonomy (GTDB): domain Bacteria; phylum Nitrospirota; class Nitrospiria; order Nitrospirales; family Nitrospiraceae; genus SYGV01. The sequence goes on along the minus strand of JAGWTI010000001.1, from coordinate 88,099 downwards.
TTCCGCGCCGGTCCAGGCTCCGATATTGAATCGCTTCCGCCAAATGGGAGGCGCGGATCTGCTCCGACCCGGCCAGGTCGGCGATCGTCCGTGCCACGCGCAGGATGCGTCCGTAGGCCCGGGTGGACAGGCCGAGCGTCCCGATGGCCCGATCCAGCAACTCCCGGTCGGCCGTATCCAGCGCGCAATATTTCTTCAAATGACGGGGCTTGAGCTGGGCGTTGCTGAAGATCGTCTCCTGGCGGTAGCGGGCCGCTTGTCTCGCCCGGGCCTCCGCCACCCGGCTCCTGATGCTCGTGGACGTTTCCCTGGCTCCGTCCCTCCCCAGTTCGCGAACGGGGACCGAGGGCACCATCACCTGAATGTCCAACCGATCCATCAGTGGCCCGGACAGGCGGGTTCGGTACATCCTGATCTGGTTCGGGGTACATCGGCACTCCTTGGTTGAATCTCCGTAATAGCCGCAAGGACAAGGATTCATCGCCGCGACCAGCATGACGCGCGCCGGATACCGCAGCGATCCGCTGACCCTCGTGAGCGCCACGGTGCCGTCTTCCAGGGGCTGCCGCAAACCCTCCAGCACGTGCCGCTTGAAGAGAGGGATCTCATCCAGGAACAAGACCCCATGATGGGCCAAGGACACTTCGCCCGGACGGGGCACGGCGCCCCCGCCCACAAGCCCGGCATCGGAAATGCTGTGATGCGGGGCCCGAAACGGCCGGATCGTCACCAGCGGATGGCTTCCGCTCAACAACCCGGCCACACTGTGTACGCGCGTGGTCTCGATGGCTTCGTCGGGCTCCATCGCCGGCAAGATACCCGGCAGGCGGCGCGCCAGCATCGTCTTGCCGGAGCCGGGCGGCCCGACCATCAAGACATTGTGTCCCCCCGCCGCCGCCACCTCCAGCGCCCGCTTCGCATGTTCCTGCCCGATCACTTCCGCAAAGTCGTCGTCCGAGAGAGGCGGTTCGGCCAACAGGGCCTGACGATCCACCACGGCGGGTGGAATCGCCAATCGGCCGCTCAGAAACTCCACCGCTTCGGGCAGGGTGCGAACCGGATGGGCCGTCACCCCTTCGACCACCGCCGCTTCCGCCGCGTTTTCGGCCGGCAAGACCAGTTGATGAGTCCGCCGAAAGGCCAGCCCGATCGAAAGGGCTCCGGCCACCGGCTTAATGTGGCCATCCAGCGACAATTCCCCGACCAGCACCCGATCGCGCAAGGCCTCGGGCGGAAGCACCTCTTCCGCCACGAGAATGCCCAGGGCTATCGGCAGGTCCAGGCCCGCCCCTTCCTTTTTCAATCCGGCCGGCGCCAGGTTGACGGTGATCTTTTTCACCGGAAACGAGAAGCCGGAATTCTTGAGCGCCGCACGCACCCGGTCCCGGCTCTCGCGCACCGTGGCATCCGGCAAACCCACGACCGCAAACTGCGGCAGACCGCCTCCGATATCGACTTCAACCTCGACCGGATGCGCATCCAACCCGACCAACGCTGCGCTGAGGACCTTGGCCAGCATAGGAGGTGCCTTGCGGCGAGGGCGACAGACCAAGGCTCCGGAATTATAGGCCTGCCCCCTGGACATTTCAATAAAAAGGCGGACCGGCGCACAACCCCCGGCTCCCCGTGTATAATACGGCCCATGCGCCGCGCAATCATCTGCCATGCCCTCCTGCTGCTCTTGTTTCTCGGCCTCGTGCTGACGACCGATCCATACGACGCGTCGGCTGTCGGACAGGGACCGCCGGCTGGGTCCCGCGGCCAAGGCCGCGCCTCCGCCGCACAGGTGGGAACCGTCATGGCCCTCCTGGCGACCTTTCAAGAGGCCGGCGCCCTCCCTCCTGAGTCCAGTCCCGAGGCCAACCGACTCATCAAGGCCCTGATCCAATTTCAGGCGGCCTTCATGAAAAGCCAGGACCAAGCGGTCTCCGATGTGCTGACCCGGGCCCTCTCGGCCAAGCTCGGCCCGGATGCGCCGACGGCCGTGCAGGCCTTTCGAACCAGCGGATGGACTTCCGAATCCCTGGAGGCCTTGGTGGACTACCTGACCGGCAACCAGCCCTGGGAACAAGGCACGTTTGAACAGGGCCTGCGCGCATATCATGTGGGGCGGCAAGATTTTGAGCTGCTGGCGAGGGTCTTCGTCGCCGCCCGCCGAGACTTGCACCAACGGGGACAAGATCTGCACCAGGTCTATCGAGCCAGGAGACTGGAAATGCCGGGCGCCCGCAAGTCAGTGATGAGTGATCGGTGATGAGTATACGAGAGCCAGGAGGACGCTCTACACTCATTACCCATCACTCATTACCCATCACTTTACAAAGGAGGAGCCATGGCCACCAAAGCCTACATTCTGATCAAGGTGAAAGCCGGCAAGACCAAAGAGGTCATCAAGCTGCTCAAGAAGATCCCGGGCGTCGAGCAGGCCCATCCCTGTTTCGGACAGCCGGACATCTTCAGCTTCGTCAATGTCGCGGACGAAAAAGCCCTCTCCGACGTGGTCATCACGAAAATCCATACGATCGAGGGGGTCGAGGAAACCGACACGCATATTGTGGCGGAAACATAGCGGCTGCATGCATCGCGGCGGATCGACGGCCGGCTCTGAGCGCCTCCGCCTTCGTTGACAAGCCAACGGGAGCCTCGCTATAGTACGCCCCGCTCGCCTGGGCAACAGCACCCCGTCGCGATTCCATTCCATGGATAGAAGGAGCGTCATGTCCGAACGGGTTCCCCGTTTTACCAAAGATCAGATCGGCACAAGCGCCGTCCGCTTTCCGAGCGGTATCCCGATGCCCTCCATGACGGATGCCTCGGTCGACCCCTACATCAAGACCAGGGTGCCGAAAGAGGTCCTGGTCGAAGGATTGCTGTTCGGCCCGCAGGAGACGGGGCCGTTCCCCGGCCTCATCCTGCTCCACGAAGCCTGGGGACTCACCGCCCAAATCAAAGACCTGGGCGGCCGGCTCGCCCAAGAAGGCTATATGGTGTTGATTCCCAACCTCTATTCCAGGCAAGGCGGCATGGTCACCGCCAACGCCGAGATCGCCCAGGCCTTGGCCGAGCGCGTCAAAGAAGCCGACCTGATGCAAGACCTCAACTCCGCCTGCGAATTCCTCAACAGCCGCGACCACGTCATACGCAACGTCCATGGCGTCGTCGGCTTTGGCTTGGGAGGCTCTCTCGCCATACGCTTTGCCTGTTTGCGGAAACGCCTCCGCGGCGCCGTGGCCTTCTACGGCCTTCCGCCGAATCTGCCGGAAGGCTTGCGCGACCTCGCCTGCCCGCTCCTCTATCATCAGGCAGGAGCCGACACCCAGGTGCCGGCTGACTCGGCGGAGCGGCTCAAACAGGCAGCCACGGCGGCAGGCAAACAGGTGGATATCCGCACCTACGCCGGAGCGCCCCACGCCTTTATGAATGAAACGAGACCGGACAGCTACCGGCCTGAGGCGGCGCATGACGCCTTCGAGACGACCATTCAATTCCTCAAAGATCACGTGAAGTAACTTTCATAAGAAAGTAATAGTTCGCGCATCATGCGGCCGACGTTACACCAGTTCCGGCGTCCTCTCTTGATCGGTATCGTCACGCTTTTCTCCTGGCTCGCCCCATGGCATCCGGCCCATGCCGACGTCTCGCTCGACCAGCCCGACTTCGTCTCCATCGTAAAAACCTATCGGCAGCCCCTGGCCTCCCTCACCTCCGATAGTCAGGCCCAAGCCTTCTTTGCCTCCAGCCTGGGGGCCGCCCTGAACCTGAAAGAGAGTCCACCGATCGGCCAGCCCGGGTCGAAGAGCCAACCGCAACCCGGGTCAGCCGCAAGACAAACAGAGGGGCAAGCCCGCACAGAATGGATGGGCGCTTCGCTTCGGCTCACGGGTGAACTGGCCGCCTGGAATCTGGCCGCCAGCTTGAGGGAGGCGGCCGACCGGGGAGCGCCGGCGCTCCAAACCTTGGTCCAGGAGGAACGCACGCAGCTCCGTTGGCTCGCGGAAACCAATCGGACAGGCGACCATCTCCCGCGGGCGTTTCATCTGGCCGAGACCCTGGCCGCCCTCGCCCCCACCGGACAACCGGCCCAAGACAGTCCGGGATTTTCGGACTACGCAGCGGCCCTCGACCGAGCCACGCCCCTCAACGGCACCGATGAGTCCTGGCTCACCGTGGCCGAGCGGGCGGGAGCGGAGGGGCTCAACCAGCGTCTACGCGCCAACCTGCCGCCCACAGTCGGCGAACCGGATCGAGACCGTTTCGCCCGCACCTACTTCGAGACGAGGTTGAAACCGGTGCTGACCGCTCACCTGATCGCGCTGGCGTGGCGGGCGGAAATAGAAGCGGAACGGAACAGCCGCGAGACCTGGCTCCAGCTGCGGACTTGGCGCGAGCGCCAGCGCGAAGCCAGAGGACTGGCACGCTTGTGCGGAACCTGGCAATGGACCGTCCACAACCACCAAAACCACCAGGATCACAAGATGGTCATGGTGTTCGACGCCCCTCCTCCATTATCCCCACAACAACCCTCCCCATCTCAGGGGGCGAAACCAGCCAAGGTCGTGGTCTTGGGCGAAGGAGTCTATTTGCGCTGGGAGTCGGCCGGAGGCTATCAGGAGGACAGCCTGCTCTTCACCGGCGAAGGGCAGCGACTGGAGGGCAGCTTCGTGAATTCGGCCGGAGCCTGGGGATCGATCACGGGCAAACGCGTGGCGCCCTGCAAGAATTGACGATTGAGTGATTGAAAATTGACGATTGGAAGAAAACGAGTCGTCAATTCCTCTTCCGACAACGATCCGCCAATCAACAATCGTCAATTCCGTTCAATCGTCGATTCTTTCTGTTGGCCGCCCAGGCCAGCACCCCCCACCCCGCAATAAAACAGAATCCCCCGATAGGCGTGATCGCGCCCAGCCATCGGATTTGGCTCAAGGCCAGCAGATAGAGACTGCCCGAAAAAAGCAGGACGCCGGCGAGAAACAGCCGCCCCGCCAGACGAAGAGACGTCCGTCCCTCGGACGCCACGCTCCGGTCCAGCAAGATTCCCGTCAGCATGAGCGCCAGCGCGTGGTACACCTGATAGCGGACCGCCGTCTCGAACACGGCCAGCATCTCGACCGACAGCAGCGCCTTGAGGCCATGGGCGCCGAATGCGCCCGCCGCGACGCCCAGGCCCGCCAGCACGGCCCCGGCCGGCAAGAAATGTGACGGGTGCGCCATACGCTCGCGTCTCCTCAGTCCCCTTCCATCACCACATGATACAAGACCTGGCTGAACTCGACGAGCGTGTAGGGCTTCGCCACCATCCCATGGAACCCGTAGCGGCGATAATCGGCCATGATCGGATCGGTCGCATACCCGCTGGAGACAATAGCCTTGGCCTGCGGGTCCACGGCCAGCAGATGCTCGAGCGTTTCCAGCCCGCCCATGCCGCCCGGGATCGTCAGGTCCATGATGACGGCGGCAAACGGCCGCCCCTCCTCCTTGGCGCGCAGATACAATTGCAACGTCTGAGCGCCGTCGCCCGCCTCCGCCGGCTCATAGCCGCATTGCATCAACATCTCGACGGCCACGCCGCGAATGACCGGCTCGTCCTCCATGACCAACACCCGCCCTCGGCCTTGCATCACGAGCCGGGCCCGCTCCTGGGCCGATGGCGCGACGGAGGACGACGCCGGCAAATAGATCGAGAAGCTCGTGCCCGCGCCGAGCTGGGACTCCACCGTCATATGCCCGTCATGGTTGTTGACGATGGAGAAGGAGGTGGACAGGCCCAGCCCGCTGCCCATTTTCTTCGTCGTAAAGTAGGGATCGAAGATCTTGGTGAGAAACTGCGGCGCGATGCCCACGCCCTGATCCCGGATCGTGATCTTGACGTAGCGCCCGTCCGGAAGCGGCGGCTGTCGTGCGATGGCAAACCCCGCCAAGACCACATTCTCTCCGGTGATCGTCACGATCCCTCCGTTGGACATGGCTTGTTGCGCGTTGAGGACCAGATTGTGCACCACCTGGCTCATCTGCCCCTCGTCGATGTCCACGGCCCAGAGATCCGGGGGGAGCACGCAGTCGCACAGGACGTTGCTCCCGCGCAGCACGAAGTTTGCCCATTCCGGCAGCAATTCGCCGATCGCCGTGACCCGCTTGATCGGTTTGCCTCCTTTCGAGAACGTCAGGAGCTGCTGGGTCAGGCCGGTGGCCCGAAGCGTCGCGCTTTCCGCTTCGCTGAGGCGGCGGAACATCTTGTCGTCCTGGCTCAGCCCTCGTTTGGCCAGGGAGAGATTGCCAAGAATCGCCGTGAGAATGTTGTTGAAGTCGTGGGCGATCCCGCCGGCCAGGACCCCGATCGATTCCAGCTTTCTGGCGATCAACAACTGCTGCTCCATTTTCGTCTGTTCGGTCACGTCCCGGAACACGAGCACCACGCCGATGATCGTTCCGTCATGCGTCGTGATCGGAGCGCCGCTGTTGGCCAAGAGCCGTTCGGTCCCGTCCTTGGCGACGAGCATCGTGTGGTTGCCCAGCGCCACGACATGGCCCGTCCGCAAGACCTCCTCGACGGGGCTGGTGCGGGGACAGCGTGTGGCTTCATCCACGATCTGAAAGACCAGGCCCAGCGGCTGCCCTTGCGCCTCCGCCTGGGTCCACCCCGTCAGTCTTTCGGCCACCGCGTTCATCAGTTGGACCCGCCCCTGCCCATCCGTGGCGATCATCCCTTCGCCGATCGAGCGGAGCGTCACGTCCAACCGCTCCTTTTCGTCGGCCAAGGCGCGTTCCGCTCCCTTTCGCTCGATGAATTGACCGATCTGGCGTCCGATAGCGGCCAGCATGGCCAGCAAGTCTTCGTCCACGTCCCGAGACGCCCGGCTGAAGAATTCCAACACCCCCAACGTCTCCGTGCCCAGTTGGATGGGAAAGCCGAAGGCCCCGTGCAAGCCGGCTTCGGCGGCGGCCGACTCGCGAGGAAAATTCCGGTCCTGCGCGACATCGGCGATCCAGACCGCTTCGCCCCCGGCCCAGACCCGGCCCGGCAAACCCACTCCCCGCGCAAACGTCCGGCTCCGGCTCTCCTGCACGAACGTCCGACCGTGCGTCTCGAAAAACGGATGTTGCCAGCCGTGCGCGCACCGCAAGCTCTCTTCGGTCTGATCCACCGTCCAGAGCAGGCCGACGTCCCAGCCCAGAGTCCGGCAGATCGTCTCCAAGAGTTGCGGGGCGGCTTCCGAGAGCGAGCCGGAATCCGAAAGCAGGCGGGTGACCGTATGCTCCGCCAATCGTTGCTTTTCCGACCTCCGCCGTTCTTCGATCCCGCGAAAGACCAGCACCACCCCGATCATCCGCCCCGCCGCATCCCGGATCGGGGCCCCGCTGTCGTCGATGGGACGCTCTACGCCATTCCGCGCAATCAAAATCGTGTGGTTGGCCAGGCCCACCACCAGGCCTTCCCGCAGCACCTTGGTGGCGGGATTTTCCACCGTCCGGCGACTGTCCTCATTGATGATCCGGAAGACTTCCTCCAGCGGGCGTCCCTTCGCCTCCTGTTGCGTCCATCCGGTCAGTGTCTGCGCCACCGGATTCATGAACAACACCGAGCCGCGGGGGTCCGTGGCAATGACGCCGTCCCCGATACTCCCGACGGTCGTCGCCAGCCACTCCTCCCGCTCCTGCGTATAGGCGTAGAGTTCGGACAGAGACCGCGCCGCCCACAGCATCAGGCCGAGCATGGGCACCCACAAGAGCAGGCCCAGGCCTCCCAGGCGCAGCAGGTCCTTGCGGATCGGGGCCAGCACATCGTCCCGATCCATCCGCACCAGGACGCCCCACCGGACACCGGACCCCGCTTCCACGCCGTGCGTTCGCGCATAGCCGGTGATCACCGGCACGTGCCGGCGCAGGTCCTCTTCTTCGATGAAGCCCGGACGATCGGACAGGCTCAGCTTCGCCGACGGCAGCCCGAGCTGCAACAGGTTGACTCGTCCCTTGAAGGCCAGCTCGGAGTCAATGAAAGCGTCGCCGGACCCGCTCACGAATTGGTAGTCCAGGTGGCCCGAAAAATCCGCGCGCATATGGAAGGTCCGCAAGGTCTGCGTCAGCGCTTCTTCCAACGCCGTCAAGCCCACGCGGGCCGACACCGTGCCGAGAAATTCTCCGCTGGGGCCGGTCAGGCTGGTTGTAAACGCCAGCGAATCGGGGCCGCCCGCCTCCACGAACGGTTCCACGTCGGCAATATGGAACCCGGCCCCGTCGCGCACCGCGCGAAACCACGCCGTCTCCTTCCGGTCCTGCCCCAGGGTGGCCGAGTCGGTGGCGGCCACAACGCGCCCCTGCGCGTCGGTCACGCCCAACCACAAATAGTACGGAGCCTGCACCGCCTGAATGCTCTGAAGAAATCGCGCCATCGCGTCCCGATCGCGGCTGCGGAGCACGGGACTGGTCGCGATGATCCGGACGTCCCCCAACCGCTCGCGCAGGACCCGGTCCACCTTGTCCGCGATCTCCGCCGCGGCCAGGCTCAGCGTTTCACCGGCCGCCTGAACGAGCCGGCGCTCCGCATAGCGCAGCCCCAGCGCCGCAATCGCGAAGGCCAGCAGGGAGATCAGCACGATGAGGATCAACAGGCGTCGGGCAGGCCCGGGCCGGGAAGGAACCGGTACAGTCGATGCGTCCGTCTGGTACGTCATGGGTAGGCCGCGGCCTACTAACCATTCGGCGGAAGATTTGTCAAGCGCGGGGACGCGTGGAAGGGCTCAGGGTAAACCAGGAGGCGCGGACCGGTCGTCCGTATAGACCGCCAATTCGACGCGGCGGTTCTTCGCGCGGTTTTCAGGTGTCAGGTTGTCGGCCACCGGCTTGTACTCGCCGAAGCCCGTCGCCACAAAGAGTTCGGGCCTGACGTGATACAGCTCGGTCAGCACTCGAACCACCATGACCGCACGGACGGACGACAATTCCCAATTGGAGGGAAACTGCGCGGTTTGAATGGGCACGTTGTCCGTATGCCCCTCTACCTTCACCTGCTTCACCGTGACCCCGCCCTCGGCATGCGCCAGGACCTCCGCCAGACCCTCCAGAAACGGCAGGGCTTCCGGACGAATGTCGGCCCGCCCGCTTTCGAACAGGGTGCTGTCGGAAATCGTCACGAGGACGGCTTTCTCCATCGACTGCAGACCCGGTGCCGGCTTGAGGGTGATCGGATGCCCCGGGCCTTGCAGCTTGGAAATGGCCATCTCGAGTTTTCTTACGAAGGAGGTCTTGGGACCGGCCACCGGAACGAGGGAAGACTTATAGTCGCCGACGTCGATGCGATTGGGCGAGACCGGCGGCGCGGTGATCGGGCGCAGCGCGGCCTGGATCGATTCGCTGACCGCCCGATACTTTCCCTCGTTGACGGAGGAGACGGAATACATCACGACGAAAAAGGCGAAGAGCAGCGTGATGAAGTCGGCGTAGGACACCAACCACCGTTCGTGGTTCTCGTGTTCTTCGTGTTTATGTTTCTTGGCCATGGGGGCTCGGCCGGCAGGAGACGGAATGCGCCGGACAGATTCACCGCGCGTCGCCGACTGCCTTCTGCATGCCGCCTACTTCTTCTTGTGCCCGCTCCGCTGGTCGTGCGGCAGGTAGATTTCCAGCTTCTCCTGGAGCATGCGGGGATTTTCCCCCTGCGCCAGCCCGACGAGCCCTTCGATCATCATCGTACGCGCCGTGGTCATGCCCTTGAGTTTCAACTTGATCTTGTTCGCCAACGGGAGAAAGAACAAGTTGGCCGCACCGACCCCGTAGACCGTGGCCACGAAGGCGACCGCGATGCCTCCGCCCAGCTTCGAGGGATCGGACAGATTTTCCATCACGTGGATCAACCCGAGCACCGCACCCAGAATCCCGACCGTCGGCGAGTAGCCTCCGGCCGCCTCCCAGACTTTGGCCGCCGTCATACCTTCTTCTTCCTCATGTTCCACTTCGATCTCCAACATGCTCTGGATGGCCTTGGCATCGGTCCCGTCCACGATCATCTGCACGCCTTTTCGGAACAACGGGTCTTTGATGTCCTTCAATTTGCTTTCCAACGCCAGCAGGCCCTGTTTGCGCGAGATATTGGCCAGGTCCACGATCTGGGAGATGTGCTCCTTGGCATTGCTCTTGGGGTCGAACAGCGCGAGGGACAGGGAGTTCACGCTTTTGAGCACCACGGCGAGCGGATTCTGGACGCAGATCGCGCCGAGCGTACCGCCCATCACGATGATGAACGCGGTCAGCTGCAGGATGGACCCGAGGTGGCCGCCCTCCAGCGCCTGGCCGCCGACGATCGACCCGAGCGCGACCGCCACCCCGATCAGGGTCATAATGTCCATGACGCCTCGCTCCTAACAGGCACGATCGGACACGAACGGACAACAACGACACCGGGCGGGCCGGGCCGCATTTTCCCCGCTTGCGTACCGGAGGAATCTCTGGTATAGGCTGAGCAAGAAATGCCGCATCGGTTCACCCACACCGAGGGAGGCTCCATGACACCGGCAGACAGCCTGATGCTGGACGCCAAACAGGCGATTCTCGAGGAACAGCACCGTCGGTTCCAGTCTCTTCAGCAGGAGGGACGGCTCCAGGAAGCCATGCAGCAATTCCAGGTCACGCTCGGCTGCGCGTCCGACCTGCTGAACGATTCACTCGGCGTGCTGGAGCGGCTGCTGGCCGATCGGCGTGGAGCCGTCCTCCAGCCCGACCACAAGCCGCCCCAGCTCTCCAACTAATCGTCGCCCGACGGTCGATCGAGAGCTGAGCCCTCAGGCGGCGTCCATGACCGCGGTATCGGCGGTCAACAACAGCCGCTTGAGGTCCAACAAGGTCAGCAGCCGATCCTCGAGGCGGCCGACCCCTTGAATGAACTCGGCGCCGATGGACGAGCCCAGCGACGGAGCCGGCTCCATGGCGCTCTTCGGAATCCGCAGCACCTCGGAGACCGAGTCCACCACCAGGCCCACGACTCGCCCGCGTACCGTCACCACCACAATCCGCGACTGGGCCGTGCGCTCCCCGTCCGGGATTCCCAGGCGCCGGCGCAAATCCAACACCGGGATGATGCGGCCGCGCAGGTTGATGACCCCTTCGACGAAAGGCGGCGCCTTGGGCACGCGGGTGATATCGACCATCCGGATGATCTCCTGGACGCTGAGGATGTCCACCGCGAATTCTTCCCCGTCCACGCGGCAGGTCACGAATTGCGAGAACGCCTCGGAGCCCGCTTCGTCCTCGGTGGGCGACGTATTGTAGACGTCGCCCGGACCCAGCGGACCGGTTTTCTGGGTAATCATCCTCCTACCCCTTCCGCTTGTCCGAGCCGGCGATCTTGAATCCGCCGACGATGGTCTGGAGCTCCGTCGCCAGCACGCTGAGGTCCTGGCTGGCTTTGGCCGATTCCACGGCGCCTCCGGCCGATTCCTTGCTGACCTTGGCCACGTTCTCCAGGTCGCCGGAAATCTGCTGCGTCGCCACGGACTGCTCTTCCGCCGCCACGGCGATCAACCGGATCATATCGGCCGTCTGCGTCACTCGTTCGGCGATCGTCGCCAACGCTTCGCCCGTCTTGTTGACGAGATCCACGCCGCTGTTGACCTTTTGCGTCCCTTCATCCATCGAGGCCACCGCGCCTTTGGTGTCCTGTTGGATGTGGCGGATCATGTCTCCGATTTCCTTCGTGGCCTTGGTCGTCCGCTCGGCCAGCTTCCGGACCTCGTCCGCGACGACCGCGAACCCGCGGCCCTGTTCGCCGGCCCGGGCCGCCTCGATCGCGGCGTTCAAGGCCAGCAAGTTGGTCTGGTCCGCGATGTCTTCGATGACCCGCACGATCTCTCCGATCTGATCGGAGGATTTGCCGAGCGTCGCGATGATCGTGGCCGATTGGGACACGGCGTCGGAGATCTGCTGCATCCCCGAAATCGTCTCCGCCACCACGTCCTTCCCGCTCTTGGCCGTCTGCACCGCTTCCTGGGCGATGGAGGCCGCCTTGCCGGAATTCTGCGCCACTTCGCCGACGGTCGCGTTCATCTCCTCCACCGCGGCCGCGGTCTGGGCCGTGCGCGAGGTCAGCCCGTCGGCGCCTTTGGCCATTTCCTCGGAGGTCGCGGACAATTGCACGGAGGCGGCGGCGACTTTGTCGGTCACATGGGCCACCTTCCCGATCATCGCCTGCAACTTCTCGATGAACACGTTCATCCAGCCGGCCAACTCGTTGATCTCGTCCTTGCCGGCCACCGGCACCCGCTTGGTCAAATCGCCTTCCCCTTCCGCGATGTCGTGCGTGATCGCCGTCATCTGGTGCAAGGGCTTCAGCACCACGATGCGCAGCAACAGATACATGGCCGCCATCACGGACAGAATCATGCCGACGAGGACCATCGCGCTCTTCATGAACGACTCGCGCGAAAACTCCTGGACCTTGGCCATGGGAAAGGAGACCGTCAGCACACCCAGGACGTCCCCGACCTTCTTGTCCGTGTGGCAGCCGATGCAGGCCGCCACCGTGGCCTTGTCCGGAGTCGCGCGCCGATACGTGGACTCCCCACGCATCTCCTCGACGCGGGCATAGGATTCGGCGCCGCTCATGATGGCCTTGATGGCATCCTCCTCGAATTTGTCTTTGGGCACGTTGTTCGGGTTCAGCGGCGTCGCGCTGACGAAGCGCGAGCTGAAGATCCCGTCTCGGCCGAGGATTTCGCCGATCTCCCGCATCGCCGTGGCCGGCAGCGGCACCGCCTTGGGATTCTCGGCATGGTCCTTGGTCACGACCATATCGGTTTTGGCCTGCCCCTTGATCTTCGCTACAAAGTTCTTGGTGATATAGGCGCGGGTCACCTCGATCTGCGCCTGGATGATTTTGCCCCGTCCTTCCAGCATGCCCATCAGTTGGCTTTGCGTCTGCTGGTAGGTCACCCAGAGACCGATGCCCATGACCACGGTCCCGACGGCCGCGATCATCATGAGAAACTTGGGTCCGATTTTCATCTGCTGTAACATGGCACGCCCCCCTCCTTGGTATTGTGCGGTCGCTCGATCGCGCCGCACGCTCCTGTGACGATTAAAAGTTCTCTCCGCCCCCCGCCTAGATCATGTTCATCACTTCGCCCGCCACGTGGGACAGGGGCACGACCTTGTCCGCATACCCGCCGTCCACCACCGCCTTGGGCATCCCGTACACCACGCACGTCGCCTCGTCCTGCGCCACCGTCCGGCCTTTGGCCCCTTTGATGGCTTTCATCCCTTCCAACCCGTCATGCCCCATGCCGGTCAGGATGACGCCGATGCCGCGCCCCGAATAGATCTCCGCCACCGACTGCATCATGATGTCCACGGACGGCGCGTGGAGATGGTTCTCCCGGTTCGGCGCCAGGGCAACCTGCACGTCGATGGCATGCCGCCTGGCCACCCGCATCTGCAACCCGCCCGGTGCCATCAACGCCACGCCCGGCGCGACGACCTGGCCGTCCTCCGCCTCGCGCACCTCGATCCGGCAGAGCTGATTCATGCGCTCCGCGAACGGCTTGGTGAAAAACTTCGGCATGTGCTGGACGATCAGGATGCCGGCCGGAAAATCCTTCGGGAACAGAGGCAGGACTTCCTGGAGCGCCTTCGGCCCCCCGGTCGAGCAGCCGATCGCGACGATCTTGTTGCCCCGCATCACGCTCAAGGCCGATTGGCTGATCGACGGAAGCGGCAGGGGCTTCGGTTTGCTGCCGTTGGGTCGGGCGATCTTCCCGGCCGAACCGGCCGCCGCGATGACTTTCGCGATCAGCTCCTGCTGGATCGCCATGATGTTCGTCGAGACCCCGTCCAGCTGCTTGGGCAGGTAATCCACGGCGCCCAACTCCAGCGCCTTCAGGGTTTCCTTCGCCCCCTCCTCGGTCAGGGAGCTGACCATGATGACCGGGAGAGGCCTGATCTCCATGATCTTTTTGAGCGCCTCCAACCCGTTCATGCCCGGCATTTCGACGTCCAGCGTCACCACGTCCGGTTGCAACGCCCCGACCTGCCGGATGGCTTCCTCCCCGTCCCGGGCAAGACCGACCACGGTCATGCGAGGGTCGCTGGCCAGCATGGTGCTGATCGTTTTCCGCATGAACGCGGAATCGTCCACCACCAGAACTTTGATCGGTTGCTTGCTCATACCCGCTCCGTCTCACGCCTCGATATGCTTGAGAATCTTCTCGGTCAAAATCTTGGGATCGAACTTGGTCACGTAATCCGTGGCTCCGACGGACTTGCCTTTCTCTTCGTTGCAGACCCCGGTCAAGGAGGAATGCAAGATGATCGGGATGCCGTTGAAGCGGGGGTCGGAACGCACCTGCTTGGTCAAGGCGAAGCCGTCCATCTCGGGCATCTCGATGTCGCTCAAGATGAGATGCACTTCCTCCCGGATCGACTTCCCCTCGGCCTGGGCTTTGTCCGCCAGGGCGGCCAACTGCGTCCAGGCTTCCCGGCCGGTCGTGGCCTGATGGAACGTGATGCCGAGCCGCTCCAGCGTTTTACGAATCTGCGTCCGGGCCACCAGGGAGTCGTCGGCGAACATCACATGCCTGGCCTTCAGCGCCTCGACCGTCTTGAGCCCGGCATACACCTCTTCGTCCGGTCGCGGACAGATGTCGCTCAGCACCTTTTCGACGTCCAGGATCAGCACCATCCGGCCGTCTTCCAGCGTCGTCACGGCGGTCACGGCCCCGCCTCCGCCCACGTTCCGCATCAACGGCGGCGGCGGCTTGACCTGGTCCCAGGAGATCCGGATGATCCGGTCCACCCCGGCCACGTGCAGCCCCTGGAGCGACTGGTTATACTCGGCGACGATCAGGTTCCCCGCCGGGATCGCCCCTTCCTGTACGTCCGTCGTCTCGATCTTCAGCGCCGACAGGAGATTGACCACGGGCACCGTCTTGCCCCGGAGATTGGCCATCCCCTCGATGCGGCCGTCCGTCTCAGGCACTTTCGTCAAGGGCGGCAGCTTCATCACTTCCCGCACCTTGAAGACATTGATCCCGAACACCTCTTCCCCCCCCAGGGAAAAGAGCAACAGCTCCATCCGATTGGCCCCGGCCAGCCTGGTCCGGGCATCCACTTCCTTAATCAGTGTCGACATGGCCTTCTCCTTACGAACCGCATCCGCTCAGCAACTGCGCACGTTTTGCACGAGCTCGCCGATGTCCAGAATCAACACCACTTTGCCTTCCCCGGTGATCGTCGCGCCGGCGATGCCCTTGATGGCGGCCAGGTAATCCCACATGGATTTGATGACCACTTCTTCCTGGGAGCGCAGCCGGTCCACCACCACCCCGATCTGCCGTTCGCCGAGGCCCACCACCACCACGTAAAACTTGTCCAGGTTCGGATCGACGGGCATCTGGAACTCCTCCGCCATGCGGAAGAGCGGCAGCACCCGTTCGCGCAAGTTCAGCACTTCGCGGCCGTTGATCGTCTTGATGTCGGCCTTGGTGATCTTGACCGCCTCAAGCACCGACCCGAGCGGGATGGCAAAAATCGCCCGCTCGACCTCCACCAGCAGGGCCTGGATGATGGCGATGGTCAGCGGCAGCTTGATCGTGACCAGGCTCCCCTTGCCCGGTTCGGACGCCAGCTCCACCGTCCCGTTGATCTTGCGGATATTGGTCCGCACCACGTCCATGCCGACGCCGCGCCCGGAGATGTCGGACACCACGTCCGCCGTGCTGAAACCGGGGAGGAAAATCAGGTTCAACACTTCGCGCGGATCCATCGCGGCCAGTTCCGCTTCGCCGATCAGACCCTTGGACAGGGCTTTGGCCTTGATCTTCTCCACTTGCATGCCCCGCCCGTCGTCCTCGATGCGGATGACGATGCTGTTCCCTTCCTGGCTGGCTGCGATCCGCACCACCCCTTCGGCCGGTTTGCCGGCCGCCATGCGGTCGGCCGGCGACTCGATGCCATGATCGATGGCATTGCGCACCAAATGGACCAACGGATCGCCGATTTCGTCGGCCACCGACTTGTCCAGCTCGGTTTCCTCTCCGTGCAGTTCCAGGCGGACCTGCTTGTTGATCTTTTGCGAGAGGTCCCGCACCATGCGCGGGAACTTGGCCAAGGCCTTGCGGATCGGCAGCATGCGGGTCTTCATGACGGCGAGTTGCAAATCCGTCGTCACCAGGTTGAGCTGGGCGAGGGTCTCGGAGAGCTCCCGGACTTTCGGATCGTTCTCGTGCTTCTCTTCCAACTCGCCGCCGATCTTGATCATGCGGTTGCGGCCCAGGACCAGCTCGCCGACCAGGTTCATGACGTGGTCCAGCCGTTTCGTTTCGACGCGGATCGTCTGGTCCTCGTCGGCCCGTTTGGCCGTCGGCTTCTCCTGCTGCTGTTTCTGCAGCGCCGCGTCCAGCGTCTGCTCGCTGATGGTGCCGTCTTTGACCAAAATCTCGCCGAGGGGCACCTTGGTTTCCTGCTTATCCAGCGCTTCGATCACCTGTTCTTTGGACACCGCGCCCTTCTCGACCAGGATCTCTCCCAGGCGGGACGGCAACGGCGGCTTCTGCACCTCGTCCGGCTCCAAGGTCGGCGCCGACGCAGCGGCGTCGGCCTTGGCCGGTTCGCCCGCCGACGGCTTGTTCAACACCGGGTCGTTGCCGAGGCTCAGGACCAGATCCAACTTGTTCGACATCACGTCGGTTTCCACGTGCTGGTCGGTCCCGGACTCCCGGATGTCCGCCATGAGGAGCTTCACGACGTCGATCGTCTCGAGAATGACGTTGATCACGCCCGGCGTGACCGTCATGTCCCCCTGGCGCAGCTTGTTCAGGATGCTTTCGGCCCGGTGGGTCACATCCACCAAGCGGGTAAACCCGAGAAACCCCGCGGACCCCTTCATGCTGTGCATGGCCCGGAAGATTTCGTTCAGGAGATCCGTATTGTTGGGGTCGGTTTCCAGGGTGATGAACCGCTGATCCAGCAGTTCAAGCATTTCCTGGGTCTCCGCAAGGAAATCGTTGCGGATTTCTATCATTTCGTCTTCCATGATCCCCTCCCGCTCCTCCGCAACCGTAGCCGGCGTTCAGCCCGGACACCGATGTCCGACGATGCCCGGTCAGTTGAAACCGTACTCGCCCAAGATGTTGTCCACCAGGTCCTGCTTGAGGGCCGTCGTACGGGACGCCTGCAGCTCTTTCAGCATCTGGCCGGCTCGCTTGTCCTCGACGCGTTTCTCGCCCTCCGGCTTCTGTCCGAACACCACGATCATTTCCAGCAACCGGCGCTGCACGTCTTCCAACACGACCAGAATCTTCTTGACCCGCTGGCCGACCAAATCTTGGAACGAGAGCGCGGTCATGATGTCGAGCAGCCGCTTGTCATCGACCGACAACGTCTGCTTGATCGCCGCGATCCGGTCCAACGCGGACGGGTCCAGCTTCGCTTGCGTCACCAGCCCGGCGAGCTGGTCCAGCAGTTTCGTCACCTCGATCCGCCCGTCCTGGATTTGCTCGGTCAACCCCATGACTTGGTGCGTGCCGTCCTCGGTCAACCGCGTCAAGTCCGACAGTTGCGCGGATACCTGCGGCAAATTGCCCAAGGTACCCGCAACCGGGCTCTCCATGTCCGAGACTTTTTGGACGGTGGAGTTGATGAACCGGCTCACTTCCACCACTTTTCGGTACAAATCCTGGCTCTCCTTATCCACGATGGCCTCCTGCGTCGTCGGGACTGCGGGCGCGGCCGACCGGGCCCTGCGTGCCCTTTCAGTGGTGGTGCCTCACTTGAAGATTTTCGCCATCTTGTCCTGCAACGCCTCGGCCGTAAACGGCTTGACGATGTAGTTGCTGACGCCGGCCTGAACCGCTTCGATGATGTTCTCCTTCTGCGCTTCCGCCGTCACCATCAGCACCGGAATCTGCTTGAGCGCCTCGTCGGCGCGGATCGCCCGGAGCATGTCGATGCCCGTCATGACCGGCATGTTCCAGTCGGACACCACGAAGCCGTAGGGCTCGCCCTTGAGCTTCTCCAGGGCTTCCTTCCCGTTTTCGGCTTCCTCGATGTTGGTGAAGCCGAGTTGCTTCAACACGTTCTTGACGATACGCCGCATGGTGGACATGTCATCCACCACCATAATTTTCATCTTTGGATCAGCCGGCATGGATACCCCTCCTCTTCACATCGTGCAGGTGCGTTCGGGACGCATCTTTCATTGCATCGCCCTCGGTTCGATCGGCTGGGCCAAACGGCCCTACCCCGTGTGACTCTCTGTCGGCAGGTCGGCGCAAGAACCTGAGCCGTTCCCGCCCGCCGGTCGGCCGTCGACGCCTCTCCGTCTCGGCGCCGCCACCCACGCAGGCCCTCCGTCAGGGCTTCTGGTACAGCACCGTCCGATGGGCGTGCACCGGCTTGAAAGCGCTCGAGACGGCATGCATGGACTCGGAGAACCCGATGACCAGATAGCCGTTCGGTCGCAAACTGTCGTACAAACTGGCCACGATCTTTTGCTTGGCCTTGTCGTCGAAGTAGATGAGACAGTTCCGGCAGAAGATCACATCCAGCCCCCGCAACATCTTCAGCCGCGCTTGGTCATAGAGATTGAGATTCATGAATTTGACGAGCTGTCTGACCTTCGGGGACAGGACGTACTGCCCCCCCTCGTGTTCGAAGTATTTCTTGAGCAGCGCCGGCGGCACGTTCCGCACCGAATGGGCGCCGTAGACGCCGCGACGGGCCTGGGTCAGCACGGTCTCGCTGATATCGCTGCCGAGGATTTCGATCGACCAGTTGATCAGCCCCGGCCGTTCCAGCAGCATCATGGCCAACGTGTAGGGCTCGTCTCCCGTGGAACAGGCGGCGCTCCAGATCCGGAGCTTCGACGTCCCCTGATTCGCTTCCATGACGGCCGGCACGATCGTGTCGTTGAAGGCGTGCAGTTGCGGCAAGTCGCGAAAGAAAAAGGTCTCGTTCGTCGTGATCAGGTCGAACAGGGCCGTCAATTCGCTGTCCCGCCAGGCATCGAACTTCAACAGCTTGTAGTAGTCCTCGTAGGACCGGCAGTGCCGCTCGCGCAGACGAGCCTGGAGCCGTCCTTCCAGGATGTATTTCTTGTTATCCTGGAAAAACATGCCGCTCCGTTCGTAGATCAGATCCCGGAGCTGCTTAAACGTGTCGACGGCCAACTGCATGGTGCTGCCCCCTGTCCGACGCGCGATAACGCAGGGGTGCCCTCGCGCCCCGGCGCGCGCGTGCCAATCCCGCCCCTCGCGCCACCCCGGGCCTCACCCGATCGACAGCTGGTTCGACCGGCTGTGCATCCAGGCCTGGATGTCCCCGCGGAGAAACCGCCAGTGCTTGCCGATCTTGGAGGCCGGCAGCTCGCCGACCCTCGCCAACTTGTAGACCGTGGACTTGGGAACCCGCAGGAACCGGGCGACGTCGAGCACGGTCAGGATCTCATGCTCCGACCCGGTGCGTTCGCCTGGGCTTATGCTGGTTGCTGTCAACAGTGCGTCATTCATGCTGAATGGGGTATCGGAGAGCCGGCAAGGAAACTTGAGCCTGGCCGCACCTCCGCCTTTCCTCGGTGGATGGGAAAAATGCTTCGAATCGGCCGCCGGTGTAGTACACTAGCGGCCATGGCAGTGGTGGTCTCGGTCGCATCGGGTAAGGGAGGCGTCGGCAAGAGCGTCGTCGCCTCGAATCTGGCGTTGCTCCTGGCTCGACGCGGCAAACAGGTGGTGCTCGCCGATCTCGACGTCGGCGGCGCCAACCTCCACATCCTCTTCGGCCTGCTCCACCCGCCCCTCACCCTGAGCGACTTTCTCGCCAAGCGGGTGGAGACGCTCGACGCGGTGGCCCAGCCGATCGAGGCGCACCCGGGTCTCCGCCTGCTGCCCGGAACCGGCGACACGTTGGCCACGGCCAACATGCCCTTCGCGAAAAAGAAGCGCCTGATCCGCCATCTGAAGGATCTCCCCGCCGACATCATCGTCGTGGACGTGGGCGCCGGAACCAGCTATCACGCATTGGATTTTTTCCTGATGGGCGACGTGCACCTGGCCGTCGCCACGGCCGATCCGACGTCGGTGCTGGACCTCTACCGGTTCATCAAGCTCGCGGCCATTCGACGGGTCCTGTCGGCGTTCCTGGCGCGGGACGAAATCGCCGAGGTCCTCTCCGACCGCGATTTCGCCAGCGTCGAGGAGGTGCTGGAAGCCGCGGGCAAAACCGGAGAGGCCGGCCAAGCCCAAGCCGAGGACCTGCTCAAAGGGTTTCGCCCCTGCCTGATTCTCAACCGGATGTCCGGCCGCTCACGGGTCAACACCCTGCAGCTCAAAAACCTGCTGCAATCCTACGTCGGCGGGGACCTGGCCATGTTGGGGGAGATTCCCGAAGACGAAGCGGTGGAACAATCCGTCCGCCGCTACCTTCCGGTCGTGGACCATGCGCCCGCTTCTCCCGCCGCGGCGGCCTTCAACCGCCTCGCGGATGCGCTCCTGCTGGAGCTCCGCGGGCTGGCCTAGCGCACATCCGTTACACGCCCCCATTCCGGTCATAGGCCGCATTCGTGTGGCGCGCGCGCAGCCGCTCCGCCTGCCGGTGCAGGATGTGGCGGATGAGCCGCTCCCGCCCCTCCGGGCTGATCGTGGTAAAGCGCGACGCGATCGCAAACCGTCCGGCTCCGGCGCGGCCCCCCGTCGCGGGATCGCTGCGCCGCGCCGGAACCGCCCGCACCACTTCGGCCACGGTGGCAATGGGCACGAAGGGCGGCAGGATGATCCGCAGCTCCAGTTTCGCGCCCGGCTCGAACCGGCGCGACGCCTCGAAAGAAATCCCGCCGCCGCTGATGTTGACCTCGGTGAGCTGGGGAATGACCATCCCCTGCGGGCTCATACGGGCCAGGGTTTTCAGGATCAGCTCCAGCGCCCAGTCCACCTTGATCAGCCAGGGCGCAAGCGTGGCTTCGACCGAGACGGCCTGGTCCGGCGCCCCGGCGGCGGCGCGGGCCAGCAGATCGGATGTCGGACGGGCGATGAACGCCGCGATGGACTCGTCCATCTGCGGCAGCGTCCGGCTCTCTCCCGGCTCGGCCGGCTCGCCGACCGGCCAGTATTCCATCAGCAACCGATCGTCGATCCGCAACAGTTCGCGTCGGTCGTCCTCGGCCGGCTGGGTTGCGCGCAGCCGTGGCGCGTCAGCGGATGCCGCACGCGCCATCTCAGCACCTGATCCCGGCGTTCCCGACGCCGGCCTTTTCTCGCTGATACACGGGTTCCTCCCTCGTCTTCGCCGCCCGCTCCCGGACGGACTGGTTCATTTCAACCCGGTTCCGCCCGTACGTCTTCGCCCGATACAGCGCGTCGTCGGCCACCGCCACGAGATCGTCCACGGCGGCGATCTGCGGATCGGGCGTCTGGGCGATCCCCATGCTCACGGTCAGGCTGAGGTGCGCGCCCTCCACGAGAAACACCTGTTGCGCCAACAGCTCGCGGATACGATTGGCCAACACCTGCGCCTGGGCCGCGTCGGTCCGCGGCAAAATGATCGCAAACTCTTCGCCCCCATAGCGCGTGGCGATATCCACCGTCCGGATGGCCTGTCCGATCAACCCGGCCACTTCCCGAAGCAGCCGGTCGCCGACCGGGTGCCCGAACCGGTCGTTCACGGATTTGAAATGATCCACGTCCATCATGATCAAGCACAGCGGCGTGTGGTACCGCTCGGCCTCGCGGAACTCTCGCGCGAGGATGTTCGAGAAGGCCCGCCGGTTGAGCAAGTTCGTGAGCCCGTCCGTCAACGCCTGGCTTTGGACCAACTGGTGCGCCTCCGCGTTCCGCAGGGCCAGCGCCAGCGGCGTCGTGACGGCCTTGACGAGTTCCACCTGATACGGCTCGAACGGCTCCCCCGATCCCCGCTGGAGACGCAGGATGCCGACCGGTTCCTGCGCTACTCGAAGCGGCACTTCCAACACCGCCCCCCCGACGGAGGGCTCGGCGGCCGCGGGCCCCTCCGGAACCCGCCCGGCCGAACCGGATCCGCCGGCGAGCAGGGCGGCTTGAGCTTGTTGCGCAATGGCGGCGTCGATCGCCGGGTCGGTATGGACCCACACCCGCGGGGGCGCGTACCAGCCGACGCCCAGCAGGTCGAGATTGAGCATGCGGGTCAGCCGCTGGCCGACCATCTGCACGATTTCCGCGGCATCCAAGGTGCCGGCGAAACTTTGGCTGAGATCGTTGACCAGGACGAGATTTTGATTCCAGTGGCGCAAGCCGTCCCGTTCCCGGGCCAGCTCCTCGTTCGCGGTTTGCAACTTGTCGGAGAGTTCCCGGACGCGGAGGAAAGAGCGGCGGACGGTCAACCCCTGGCGCAGCGCCTCTTCCAGCCGACCCTCCGGCACGGGGGTGGCCAGATAATCGAAGGCGCCGGCGCGCAACAAGGCCGCCGTACGCTCGGCTCCGTGGTCCCGCCCCGCCACGATCAAGCAGGCATCCGAATGGGCGTCTCGGAGATCCTGCAGGAGCGCGAGCGCCCCCAGCCCCGATCCAGGGAGGTGGCAGATCACCGCTTCCACGTCGCAGGCGCGACCGGCCGGCCCGCTCCACACATCATAACCGGCGGCCTGCACCCGAGCCTGGAAGGCCCGCCGTACCGACGTGGTCGGACTCATCACCAACACCCGGGGCCGATGGGGATCGTATAGGTTCACGGGCTACCTCCGTCTCCGTTCCAACAACCACGGCGACTGCGCGACGATGCGGCATCGGCCGCGGCAACTTCTTCCTGTGCCGGAAAGGGAAAGCAAAGAGCGGGCCAGTTGCAGCAGAACCGGATGGAGGGCAGATGGGGACGGCACCCCGTCGCAGGGGGCCTAAACTCGATCGCGGGAAGAGGGATAGGGCAGGAGCGATCCGCCCGTAGGCAGTATTTGCCGAGCGCGGTGCCGCCTATTCGGCGTCATGAACCGGCCAGGCCAGTCGATCCCCTGACGGTCGGTCATCGCCGAGACGAGGTCGTGCCATGGCTCTGGCAGACCTTGCCGAGACCTTGTTGCAGCTTGCGCGCCTCAGGCGAAATCGACACCCGATCGTCCCGCTCGGAGGCAGACCCCTCGGACGAGGACGGACCGGATTGGTCCAGGTTCAGCGCCCGCTGATAGGTCCGGACCAGATTATGAATCTCACTGCTTTCGATACTCACGAGCTTCGTCCTTGAATAGCGGCGTGAACCGACCCCGCTCCCCGCCTTACCCTCGAGTATGGACGGAACTCCGGGGGCGGAGCGCCACGCTGGCGTAACCGGCCATGGCGACGCTAGCCGCCCGCGCGGTGCAGAGCGATGCCTGCGTCTGCGCCTTCCAGGCGGCAACGTTGTCCTTATTTCTCTCCACGCGACACAGCGCCTCGCGCATCAGGTAACGAAGTTCCGCCAACGATGACTCCAGCACCGCCCCCGGCATATACGCCTGCTGCTCCAATTCATTCCATGCCGCGCGCATATCCACGAGTAAATGCGCTGCATCCATCGCCATGGACTCGATCGCATCAACATCGCCCCGCGCAATCATCCCCTCCCCTTGCTCCATGAGGGCGATATAATCTCGACATTGCTGCCGAAACCGCTGGTAGTCCATAAGGCGCCTCCCTTACCCTTTCACCGCACGACCGGCATCAAAGCCGGCTCGGTCCGCTAAAGTCCCGGTTGCCCGGCACCCGCCGGCTGCTGCGCCACCGTCTTCCAACTCACATGCAGCATACCCATAAGTTCAATAACCCGGTTGATTCGCTGCCCATCGTTTTGAAAATTGGCCAATGTCAGTTGGTCCAACATGTAGGTATAGAGTTCGTCCAGCTTGCGTGCGATGTCGCCGCCACTTTTCTTGTCGAGCACGGCGCGCAGCTCCGCAATGATAGCGACCGCCCGAGATAGGGCTTCGCCTTTCCCGATGAGATCGCCTCTTTCCATGCGATCCTTGGCGACTTTGAGCTTCAAGATCGCCGAGTCGTAATACAGCACAACCAGTTCGATCGGGGACTTGTCGCGAATGTCGTGCTGAACCTGCGTCTGGCTATACAGTTGGGCCTGCTGATACGCCGTTCCCATGAAGTCCCCTTTATGCCGGATGAGTGGCAATGGCTGTCGCCAAGGCATAGAGTTGATTGACGCCTTGGGTAAGCGAATCGCTCTGGGCCTTGAGCCGGCCGAGCGTCACCTCAAGCTGGTTGAACTGCGCCGTCAAAGTGGCTTGCTCCGTATTCAACTGGGTTTGTTTTTGAGCGACCTGGCCTTGCAGCCGGGTGATTTGATCGTTGATCCCCGAAATGCGGGTTTGGATGCTGCCGTTGCTCTGAGTTGCCGCGGCCAACACATTGGTCATCTGGTCCATGATGCCGGACGAAATCGTAACGGTCCCGTACAAGCCGCTCGCGGCAACCGGAGCGCTGACTTGCAACCCGCTTTCAGGAAAACCAGCAGCACCGGTCAGCACCGCCCCGGAGCCCGTCGCCACATGACCGTTGATGGTCCCCGCAATATCCACGCCGGACGAAGTCAGAGGGGTCGTCCCGATGCCGGACTGGCTACCGTTGTTTGCGGCGGTCGACATGGCCACGATCTTGGTATCGGCCCCATAGTTGGTCGACGTGAGCTGCACCTTCCCGGCATTATTGGATGCGCTCAAGGCCAGCCCGTTTGTCGTAAAAGCGCTGTTCAGTGCATTCACGATATCGCTGATTTTGCTCCCGGCCGCGAGCGTGACGCTGGTGGCCAGCGGTGTATTCCCGGCTTGCGTGGCATGGGAATAGAGACTGACGGTCACGGTTTCGCCGGCTGCAATCCCGCCAGCCGGCACCACCGAGCCACCGATGACCGTCGCTTTTTGCGGTGCCGTGCTGACGACAATGCCGTAACTCCCTTGTTGTGTATCGGCGGTTTTGCTCAGATACTGAACGGCGGGGTTGTCGGGAGCCCCCAATCCGACGAAAAGGCGGGTCACGTTCGTCAGGCCGTTGGCGCTCAAGGCCGCGGCGAACTTGCTGGAGTCGAAGGTTAATTGTCCGTTCATAGGATCCGACGTGACCCCGACGGTTGCAAGGCCGGTCAAGGCGGCGCTGCTGCCCGGCACTCGATCCGTAATCAGGCTCTGAAGCTTTTGCTTGAGCTGAATCGCGATCCCTTCGCCCAAGAGCGGCTGCGCCGGCCCTCCCTTCGGATCGTACGACAGTTGACCATTTAAATAGCTCATGACTTGGTTATACGCCGTAACGAAGTCGTTCACTTTCCCCGTGATGTTGCTGGTATTCGTCCCGACCGTCACGTTGACGGTCTGGCTGCTATCGGCTTGCAGCAGATTCAGCGTCACCCCCTGAATCGCTCCGGTAAAGGTATTGCTGGATTGGGTCAGCGTTTGATTGCCCGTCGTAATGACAGCGTCCTGGGCCGATTGCAGGGTCGGATTGAATTCATCGATGGAAAAGGTGTCGCCCGCCGCCAATGTGCCGGTGCCGAAAGCGATTTGCGCTCCCTCGTTGGTCGAGTTGGCGGATGCCGAGCCATCCAGGTAATTCGTGAGAGTGGACTGCGTGGCAATTCCGTTGGAGCCGTTGAACGCAGCCCCGTTGGCTCCCAAATAGGTAATCCCTCCGTCCGTGGAATACTTGTACGTGGCCGTGCCGGCCGCGCCGCCCGACACGATTTGAACCAGCACGGACTTGTTGGTGCTCCCCGTATAATTGTTGCCGGCATTGGAGCTGACGGTGCCGGTGAAACTGTTGGTGGTCGCCCCGTAGGCCGCGCCGATCTTCTTGTTGACAAAATCCAACGTCGTCGGATTGCTTGTGACCGTAACGGAATTGGCCGCCCCCTGCTTCTTCGCGGTCAGGACCAAGCGATAGGGCGCGGACGCGGATCCCGTACTGATGATCGAGGCCGTCGCGCCGCCGTTGGCCGCATTGATGGCATCCCGCAACTGCGCCAACGTCATGGTCGAGGTGACCGCCACGCTGGTGGCCTGTCCCGCCGCTCCAATCCGAAACGTGAAGGTCCCACCGGAACTGGACACGGCCGTCGTGGTCTGGTCCACGAATCCTTGGGACGCGATGGAGCTCGCCTGAGCCAACTGACTCACCTTTACCTGATAGAGACCCGGTACCGCCGTGCTGTCCGCGGAGGCAGACAAGAGCGACGCGCCGGAAGTGGAGTTGGAGACCGAGACGGTGTTGGAGTTGAAGGTGCCGACCTGGGAGAGCGCGCTGACGGCTCCGTTCAGATTGGAGAGATTCAGGCTGAGCTTGGAAAACTCCGTTTCGGTGCTTTGCAGATTCGATTCTTGTTGCTGCAAGAGGGTAATCGGTCGTTGATCGGCGGCGACGATGCCCGAGATGATCGAGCTATAGTTAATACCGGAGACCAGCCCGGTTCCAGACGAAACCCCCGTCGTAGTGGCCATGACCTTCCCTTTCCGCAAAGGCCGACGCAGTGAGACAGCCTATCCGCCCACCGCCTGACCGGCCTGACATCTATACCGCTCGATCGAGCAGTGTGCCCAGCAGTTGCCTGATGCGAGCCTCGAGCGCCACCTGTTCTTCCGAAGGCACCTGCCTGATCATCGCTCCGGTCGAAGGATCGTGGACCTGAAAGATAATCTGACCGCTCGCATCGTCAATACTAAAGCTGATGTCGCTGGCCGCCGGGACGGGTGCAACCCTCTGCACCATTGTGGCGGCCGATCCAGAAGCCTCAGGCAAGGCAACGTCTGGGCCCATATGGTCGGGAAGACCGACTGATAGAGCCTCGCCTGCCTGCACTGCGAAGGCCGCAGGACCTCCGAGAATGGAAATGTTGCCGGCCATGGCTGTACCTAAAACATGATAACTGGTCGAAAATTTCTAACTTCAAAAGTCTACCCACGAACCCTTTAGCCTCGGTCGAGTCGAGTGGGAGAGGAGAGGACGCCTAAGCCCCCTCTCCTCTCTCCTTACTCTTCAGCGACGGTCGGCTCGTTACTTCCCTGACAGGAGCTGCAGCGCCACGTTGGCACTGCTGTTCGCCTGGGCCGTAATTGCCGTACCGGCCTGCACCAGAATCTGCGCCTTCGTGAAATTCGCCGTTTCAAGCGCAAAGTCTGCATCCTTGATTCGGGCAGACGCCGCCGTTTGGTTCTGAGACGCCGTGTCCAACGCGGAGATCACGTTCTGCAACCGACTCTGCACGGCGCCGATCGTGGACCGGGCCGAGTTCAGCGAGTTGATGGCCGAGTCCAACTGCGTGATCGCGTTGGTCGCGCCGGTTTGGGTCGTCAGATCCAACGTGCTCAGGTTACCGGTCGCCACGTAGGTCGTCGGGGTGAGGCTCCCAAAGTCCGTCGTGGTCCCGCCGATCGTAATGTTGCTGGTGGAATTGAGCGTCAGACCGCCTCGGGCGATCGCGTCGACTCCCGTGAACGTCAGGTTGCCGCTGTTCCCCAGGATCGTGGTCTGCACGTTGACGCCGTTGGCGTTGTTCGACGCCGCCTCGATGGAGATGTTCCGTCCATCGGTGGCCGTCAAGGTCAACTTGCCGCTGGACACTGCCGCCGACACGCCGGTCGTAGCGGTTTGGGCGTTGATGGCCGCCACCAATGCGCCCGACGAATCGTTGGCCGTGACGGTCACGGCGCCGATATTGGTGCCGTTGATGATCAAGTCGCCGGAGTTCAACGACCCTGCCCCCACCGCATTCGAGAACGCCACGGAGGTGGAAGTGACCACCGCATTGACGCCCGTCGTTGAGCTGACGGCGTTGACCGAAGCCGCCTTGGCGATGGCCGAAGACTGTCCGTTATAAGTGGTGACGGCCGTCGCGCCGGACCCAAAGAAACCGGCAGCGAGTCCAAAAATGCCGGCCACGTTGACTGCGCTCGCGCCGATTGCGCCGGCCGAAACGGTGATGGCCAGGTTGGTCCCCTTGGCTGCTTCGAGCACGACGTAGGATGAATTCACGACGCGGGCCGTCACGTTGGTGATGTTTTGCGCATTGATGGCGCTGACGATATCCGTCGCCAAACTCCCAACGCTGGTGTAGCTACCGACGCTTCCGACCGCCAGCTTGCTGACGCCGATGGACACCCCGTTGATGTTCACCGTCAGGCTGGCTGCGGAGACCACGTCGCCGAGACTGGCCGTATTGACGCCCGCGGTACCAGCGATCGACACAGCGCTGCCGCCGACCGTCAGCACGGACACCTGATCGCTGCTGTCGGACGTTACCGCCACGTTGGTGCCGTTGACGGTAAACACGCCGGCCGTCAATTGCCCGGATCCCGCCACCCCTTGAGCGGCACCGCTCCCGATCGTCACACTTTGGGACGTATACTTTCCGAGAGCCGTGGCCCGGGCGTCGGCCAGGGAGAAGGAAAGGGTCTGATTGGCGTTGGAACCGACCTGGAACAACTTGCCTGTAAAGGAGCCATCCAGCAAGTTGCCGCCGTTGAACTGTGTGGCGTTGGCCAACCGCGTCAATTCTTGCGTCAACTGCGTGGCCTCCTGATTCAACGTGGCGCGATCGGACGACGTATTGGAATCCGATGCCGCTTGGACCGCCAGTGCGCGCAACCGCTGCACAATGTTCAGAGAAGTATTCAGGGAGCCTTCCGCCACCTGCGCGAGCGAAATCGCGTCGTTGGCATTCCGTGACGCCTGTTGCAACCCGGCGCTCTGAGCGTCGAGCTTGGTCGAAATGGCCAAGCCGGCCGCGTCGTCGGCGGCATGGTTGATCCGCAGACCGGACGAAAGTCGCTCCAAGGCTGTGTTCAACGAATTTTCAGAAATGCCGAGGTTCCGTTGGGAATTGATGCTCGCGATGTTGGTATTAACGTACAGTGCCATGTCGTCATCCTCCTTGATCGTGCTGATGTGGTTTGACCTTCGACGCGTCGGCTTCCTTGCCGCCGCATCGTTGCATCTGATTCAGGTGGCCCGCTGTCCGCATTGCAACACGGCCGCACATGCATCCTCCTTTCATAGGGCCTGGTCCGAGCTTGCGGATACGTGGGACTACCGTCGTGAGCACTGTATCGGAACACCACCGCAAAACTTGAGGCCGGCGTTTCGACCGTAGCGCTCGACTCGCGAGAGCAACAACGGACCGCAACCGATTCCAATCGACACCCGCATTGCCTCACCAATGGCATTAGGCGGAATGCGCGGAGGCAAAGACATCCTCGTAACAACGCGCCACTCCCCGAAGGTACTCGGTATTGCCCGGTTCCTTTTCGACGGCCCGCTCATAAAATGCGACCGCCTCATGGGATGCACCGGCGGCGAGCAGCACCGCGCCGGCGGCTTCGCTGAACGTCGGCTCTCCCAAAGACAGGTCCTCACCCTTTTGAAAAAACCGAACGGCCGGCGCCACAAGCCCTTGCCCCAATGCTATGACGCCCAACTCGAAATAGATGCGGGGATCGGCCGGCGCCACGGCAAGCGCCTCTTCCAACGCCGCCACGGCTCGCTCGTCTCGATGTTGAAGTTGCAGCGTGCGGGCCAGTCGGTAAAGTGCCTCTCCGCGTATCTCTTTGCTTACCGCTGGATTGTCCGACGTCTCGCGGTAGGCCGATGCCGCCCGCCCATACTCTTTGACACGGAGGTAGAAATCGCCGGCATCCAGCGCTCCTGCGCGGACGTCGACGATAGATTGCACCGCCGATTCTCGTCGATCTTGCCACGCCTGCCAGGCGTCCTGTGCGCGTTGGCACAACGCGTCGAGTGCACCATTATTCCGGAAACGGCGGCGCACTTCGTTGACCAGTGAACGCGCTCGACCGATCTGATTCAGGGCAAGAGCCAGCCGAAGAGAAAGGCTGGCCAGACACTCGGTTGTCGGATGATCCGGCAGGCAAGCAGCCGCCTGAGCGAACAGTTCCAGCGCTTCGTATCGCTCCGCACGCACCGATGGATCGACGGCAAGATCGGTTGCATGGCCGTGACCGCCAAAAGGCTTTTCCAGCTCTCGCAACCCGGCCACCCGCTTGCGAAGGCGGGTCACATATTCGCGCAAAGCCGGCGTCAGTCGCCTCAGACTCCCGTAGTACCGACGAGCCCGGTCGATCTGCCTGTCCAGCCGAATCTCCTGATCCTCAATCTGATCGATGGCCCCCGTATCCTCCTGGCACATGAACAATTCCAGTCCAAAATCCACCATTTGCATGAGCCCCAAGGCTTTTCCATATCGAGGCACCAAGTCGGTCAACCGTTGGGCCTGTTGCGTCAGTCGTTCGAGATCGCTGGTCACGCCGTTCTGTTCTTTCCGCATGACGGCGATCTCCTCCAGCACGCGACACAGACGCGTGGAAACCCGTTCCAGCCGGTACAGATCCCTTTCCCGTCCCTGGACTTCTTCAATCAGGACGTCCCAGGCCGGCGATCCGGTACGAGCCCGAAGCGGTCGGAGGACGGACGGCACATCGACGGATCGGTGCGTGCAATATTCTTCGACGACATCGGCTAAACGGCGGATTTCTGCGCCCTCCAGTTTCAGGCCTCCCTCGGTAGCATGGATACAGCGCGCGCGGGACTCGCGAATCTTCCGTTCGAAGGTCGCCTTGTAAATCAAAAAATTCGGATAGGCTCTGACCGGCTCGCCGAAGATATTCTCCGTCCGATGCCCCTTTTCCACATGCTGCGCCTCTTCCTCCGGCGTCAGGTAACTCCCGCCTCGAACGTGCATGAGATTATCCGTGCAGCACAGGTCCTGGCCAACGATGACGATGGGATTGCATCCCATCCATTCGGCCAGATTGAATCCCAGGTGCATCTGGCATTGCGTGTCGCTCTCGATCGACCCCTTGTCAGGCCAACAATGCTCGATCCACTTGTAGGCCAACATTCCGACCGACATGGCGAACATCGGACCCGGGAAATGCTTAAAAATACTGTCGTTGCAAGCCGGGTGATAGACGAGCGCAATATCCGGAGGAATGTCCACGTTCTCGTATTTATCGTAGGTGCGGGTCTGCCCATCCACGCTGACGACGAAGTCGGGGACGATCTCTCGTTCAAGCAGGTAGCCCAACACCGTGTCGGCACAGATAATGACGGCCCGCCCCTTCGCCTCTTTTACATGACAGACGTTCTTTTCCAGCGAGGGGCCTGCCGCGACCAGGATGGCCGGAATGCCGGCGAAGAGATCGCGCAGTTCGATGACCCCTGAGGACAGCGCAATGTGTGGAATCCCTTCCAAAAGATTCTTGGTAAACAAAGGACCGAACCGCCCCACCGTGAACATATTCGTCAGGGCGCCCTCGAGAAACGGCAACAATTCCTTTTCGTACTTAGCCTTGTACAAATCCGGCGCCAAGCGAAAGGAAGATTCCGCGCGCGCCACGCGGACGGTTCCGCCGGTGAGCAGTAGAAACCGGTAGCATTCCGATTCCAACCGCGCCGCCGGCCCAACGAGCACCTTCACCCGAGGCGAGCTCAGAAATTCCGTCAGGTCGTGGAGCTGCAGGGCGGTTTTAAAGATGCCCGGGTCTGCCTCATAGACCAGCAAAGCCACACCGGGCTTGAGCCGAGCCGCAAGGGCCTTCGCCAGATAACCAAGCCCCATTCCGAGGAGCACCGTCACCCCGGACTCCAGATCCAGTTTGTCCACCGTCCGATCCGCCACTGCTTCTGGATCCTCCTCATTGTGAACGGCACGCACCCCCGATTCCGTCGTAACCAGCAGCCTCGCCGCCCCGCTGCTTGCCCACGCCACCTGAATGTGGTCCATGGAAATGTCAGTCCCGAGCAACGCAGCCAGTTCCGGATGGCGGAGGTCGAGTGCCTCGAGGTTTTTCTCATAAGTCGTCATCGCGGCTCCCTTTCTGAGGGTTAAAGCGAGGCCTCGTGGGCGAGCCGAACCCTGGCCTGTTCCCCGCCGTCGCGCAGAATCAAACCCTGGTTGATCATACGGCTCCTGGTCCTGACTGAACCCAAATCGTTCCGATGCGCCAGTAGGGTCAACGAAAACCGGCTGTGCCCTCGCCAGAAGGTTCGCGCTGTCTCGTCGGTTTCACCCAAGGAATGGGTAATTTGGAAAAATAGCCCTTCGTCCAGTTCCCGGTATTCCACCATCGGGATGGCATACGTATGGTACTTCCGTAGGATCGTCGCCACCCCCTTGTCCGCATCGCCCATGCTGACCCAGCCCTCAGTTGCCCCTAACCCATGGCGCGCCGTAATCAGACTGTTCACCGCCTGCCCATGTGTAACCGCATGGCCGTTCAAGGCAAACTGCTCGATGGTCGTCCCGCCGTTCACAGTGGCATAAAAAGCCGATGCCTGCGCGAACGCGGTCGGCAGAGCCGTCACAATGCCGGCCCGCAGTGACAAAGGTTCGATATCGCGCCAGCGAAAATCGTAGATTACATCTACGCGAGGCACTGCCTGATAAAACCGGTAGGTTTTGATAATCTCCCCAATTGGGGTCACCGTTTTGACTCGGACAGGTACCGCAATCGGCCAGGCTCCGCCATCTGGCCACTCGATCGTGGACTGGGCCAGATCGGTCACCTGCCGTCCATTTTTCTGGACTAGAACGACATCACCTGTGAACCAATCCACGCCATAGGCAATGTCTTCAAAATAGCCATGCGGAACCCATCCACAGAGCGGAACCGTGGACACTTGCTTAAAGGTCACCGCACTCAGTGTGCCGCCTTTGCTCGGCAGAAGCTGGACGGTAAGTGCTGGGGTGTCGATCGTTGCTCCACCCCACTCCGCCCGCCCGAGAAGGCTAGCGCCCCTGACCGAGCGAACCCGACATTGTGCAATCGCCCCAGGGGCGAGGCGCGGACAAAAACTTACCAGTGCTTGCCGGAGGCTTCCGTCACGATACCGTTGAGGCTCTTCAACTTGCGTGGGTACTTCCTGCCCATCCACCTCCAGCACAATATCCGCTTCGACAACTCCTGGTCCAAACCGCAATGGCAGGCGGCACGGCTCGCCAATCCATGGAATGGGGAGCACATTCATCAACGCAAAATCTCCTTCAAGAGGAATGCGCTCGATCAACCCTGACCTGGACCGACCAATGCCGCCCCAAACATCTCCCAGCCGGCGGGCAAAGGCTTCGTACTTCGCATCGGTCGTATGGGTCCTGTAATCACTCCCCCAGAGCGCACAGAGATCCCGCCAGAGGGGCAGGCTGTCCACTGGACATTCCAAACAATGCGACATGCCCTCCAATCCCTCCAGCGCCTGATGGAGCTGCTGACACTGGCTGTTAAGCCTGGCGCCATCACGCCCCGTCACAGCCCAGCGAGTCACGTTGTACCGTTCCTGCTTCTTGGTCGGAATCGGCCACTCCGGGCTCTCAAGCCTGAGCTTGGGAGCCTGAGGTTGCAATAGCGCTGCGACCTCAGCCGGCGTCGCAAAGGCAACTCGGCCATCGGCTGAAAGGACTTCGAGCAACCGCCGGATCCGGTCAAATTCTTCCCCCTTATTCGGACCGACCCCATCATTTCCCGGTCGATAGTCAAAAACCTCCGCATCGTTGCCATACAGGGGAAAGGCACGAGTCTCGTCAGGTGACCAGTGGGAAAGCAGAAACGCCATGACTTGGTCCAATGTCAGCTCGCCATGCGCATAGCGTTGAAATTTCTGGAATGCGATAGAATTGTTCCAGACAAGGGCCAACTCAGCGCCATCAAAGCCTTGGATCATTTGGGGCTGATACCGCCACTCTTTGGGGAAATGGTGATACTTGTAAGGATTATTCCAGTCCATAATGAGGCGGGAAAATCCGGCTTGCTTGTATAAACTGACCAGCCCACCCGAATATGTCTGCTCGTTGACATACGCAGTCTCGGGACGCCGGGCCAGAATTTTCTGATAGGCGATCTGTCCTAACTCCAAGTTCTTCTGATTGGCGGAAGCTGGGATCAGCGGGAGAATACTTTGGGCATAGCCAGAGCCGATAAATTCGCAGCGTCCTTCTTCCCACCAACGACGCAAATCCCTCACCCATAATTCATCAATCGCGGCAATCTGTTCGAGCGTATAGCCGCTACACTCTATGCCCACTTTGAAACTGGAGAACTCTTCCAGCAGCATGAGCAACGGCCAATAGCATCGGTCCACAACCCTGGCGTAGACCTCCTCGGGAATGGATGAGAAGGCCAAGTTCAAATGAAAGACCGGATAGAGGAGCAACCGGCCCCGTGGGATGGTCCTGTGAATTTGCATAGTCTCTACTGATTGCCTCGTTCCGCAGGATACATATTTCAGGCCACCGGTACCGGCTCCATGACGGTCTTGATCTGAACCATGGCCGCCGCCGCTTTCGCCCTCGCCAGCACCTCGTCGGCATCGTGCCCTTCCACGATGACGAACGCCGGCCGCGCGACACAGTCTCGATACGGCGGAATCACCTCTCCCACTCGGCTTCGGAGAAACACATGTTTGACGCCGGGAAGCGCCAGTGCCGCATCGACTCCCGTGATCGCCTGCACGACTCCGGGCTCTGGGAAGACCGTCCACGCCGCGGCGCACCGCTGCCACGAGCCGCGCAAATCCTCCGGATCCAGCGCGCGGCCGACGGCGAGGCTCAAAGCGGCCCGGATGAAGTTTCGCCCCGTCGCCAAAGGTGTGGTGTACTGACAGTCGAAGCCGCCGGACAGACGGGCCGTCACTTCGAGAATCCTGGGTCCATCAGCGGTCAGGATCGTATCGGCCTTGAAGGCGCCGAAGCGCACGCCCACCGCCACCGCCGCCCGCTCGGCCAACGCCAAGAGGTCCTGTTGGACCGCGCCGTGAAGCTGAGAAGGATTCACATGGCCCAGTTCGACCGCCCACGGCCCCTCGCCGAAAATCCGGTCGACGACGTTCAACCGATGGCAGGAGCCGGCCGCATCGAACAACAGTTCGACACTTTGCTCCGTACCCGTGAGACAGGCTTCCACCAAGGCCGTCCCTGTGGTGGAGGCAGACGCGGCGCGCAAGAACGCCGATTCGACGTCATCCAACGCCGTCACGCGCGTAAACCCTCGAGACCCGCAATTGTCCACCGCCTTGATTGCCACGGGAACACCGATCTTCTCCGCCCAGGACCGAGCCTCCTGGGTCGTGCTGGCTTCGCCCCAGGGTACCTGCCCGAGTCCGGCCTGATCGAAGGCCTGGCGCATCAGCGCCTTGTTTTTACATCGGCGGGCCGCCTCCACCGGAATCCCGGGCAGGCCGGCCTGCTGCGCCGTTACGGCCACCGTCAGTTCGACATCCGCCCCCTCGGCAAACACGCCGCACAAACGGTAGCGGGCGGCAAGCTGCGTGACCAGCCGTTGGTGGCCGGCGAGGTCGTAAATATCGAGCGGGACGGCTTCATCGGCCAACTCCATCCCGGGGGCCTTGGGATTGCCGTCCGTAACCACCACTACCAGGCCCATGTCGCGGCCGATATGGATCGCCGGAATCTGCAGCAATCCCCCTCCAATGATCAGCACCGCATCGCGCATAGCCAGCCCCTCCTTCAACACGTCTGCAACGGCCACCGGTTGATCGTATAGCCCGGATCAAAATCCGCAACGCTCCCCGATACGCTGTGGCAGCCTCCATCGGCCAGCCAACAGACGTACCGGGCCACCTCCTCCGGCTCGATCAATTTGGCCAACGGGGTATGTCGTTTCACCTCGTCGAGCAACTGAGGGTTCGCCGCGGTGGATTTCATTAGGCCGGCCAAGTGTCCCAGGCGGAGGCAATGGGTGGCGATGCCGTAAGGCCCCCACTCGATCGCCAATGCGCGAGTCAATCCTTCCAACCCGGCCTTGGCCGCGGCGTAGGCCGTTCGCCCCGGATAGGGATGCGTCGCCATGATGGAAGAAATCGTGATCAACGAGGAGCGGCGGGCCGCGCACAATGCGGGAAACGCCGCTTGCGCAAACAGGAACGCGCCTTTCAAATTCACGTCCAGGACATGATCCCACTGGGCATCGGTCAACAGTTCCATCCGTTCCACCACATTGACGCCAGCTAGATAGACCGCCAAGTGTATGGGGGACGGGAGCGCCTTATACGCCTCCCGGCTGGCCGCATCCGGGTGGCGTTCGTTCAACCACAAGGGATCGAGGTGGTAGCCTCGCTGGACCAAGGCGTCACAGACAGCCCGGCCGAGATTACCGGTCGCTCCCACCACGACAGCGGTTTTCAGATCTTTTCCCATGACTTCTTTTTCGCCACATAGCCCCAGATATAGCTGACCTTCACACCCGGCTCCCCGACGACCGGGTGATAGCCCATGGGCACCACCCCAAACGCACGATGGGCCACAGGCCAGACGGCATCGACCGGCGAACCATCGGCCCAGAGTCCCCGGCCGACTTGAATGGCCCGCTCCGTCCCGCCCCGCAGCAGATAAAAAAAGACCTCTTCAAACCCCTGCTCCGGGCAGGTTTCAAAATGATGCGGCAGACTGGACCACGTACCCTCGCCCCGATGCACCGTGAGCCCCAACCTGAGTTGCAGATGCGGGGACTCGGAGGGCTTGAGGAAATGATAGACATCCCGCTCCCAATTGCCGGACCCGACCACGATGTGATGGGCGGCCTCCGGGCCAAGCTGTGACACCCGACCGGTGTGCAAGTCTTCATGGACCACTTTCTCGATCCTCTGTTCGTCGAAGTGGACCGCCGTGACCTCCGACGGGGTTCGAAACGTCACGCACGTCCCCTCGCCGTCCACCTGCAAATCCTTCAAGAGACGTTCATTGCAAAACCGGTACTGGCTCATGCGCCCTCCTGCTACCGTTGACAAGACTCGTCATGACGCTCGACGCGCGTACACGACCGCTTCCCGACCAATGCTGTGTTCCGCCAGCCAAGCACGGTAGGACCGCCGTATCTCCGCGCAGCCGCTTTCTTCGAGCGCCAACTCAAGATTCATGCGCTGTCGGTGACAGGTCCGACCGATCTCATCCCGGCCGATGTAATCGGTCCCCTGCAACAGGAACAGCTCCATCGGATACGTCGCTTCCCGCCTGAGCACATGAAACCCGCACTCCCCCAACATCCCCACCAGGCTCTCGAAGGAAAAATAATTCAGATGAACGGGGCTGATCCACCAGGGAGCCTTGTCCAGACACTGTCTGGCAGCCCGCTGCAGGGGATTGAAGTCGTTCGGCACTTCCACTGCGAACAGGCCACCCGGCTTCAAGACGCCGTGGACCTCCAGAAGAAAGGCCTTCGGGTCCCGCACGTGTTCCAACACCTGCTTGCAATGCACCGCATCGAAGGGGACGTGCGCTCCGATTCCAGGATGTGGGAACGTCCCCAGCAGTACCGGCACCCGTCGGGACGCGTCCTGCCACGCGGCATGGGAAGGCTCCACGCCCAGCACTTCCCATCCCTGCTCTTGGGCATAGGCCAACAACCATCCGGCGCCGCAACCGATGTCGAGCAGCCGTCCTCCGGACATTCCCGCGAGTTCAGCGATGGCCTGAAGCCGATCCCGGTGCTCAATGCGCCAGTAGGATTGCTCCGCCGCCTCTTTCGCCAGCCAGTCGGCAGGGCTGAACGTTTCGTAAAATTGCGTTGCATAGTACGCCGTCATCTCTTCCTCGCTCGGCAACGGATGCTGGTGGGCAAACCCGCAGCCCTCGCAGGCGATCACAGAGAGACCGTGGGACATCTCAGCGAGCGTATGGCCGTGATGATCCGACACAGCAGGCCTCCTTTGCCGCGGACCGCGGCTCCCATTGCTCGACTGCACGCACAATCGCTTGCGCCACCCGCGTCACGCCGTTTCCGTCCACAAGCGCGCGACCCGCCCGCCCCAGTCGCGCCCGCAGGTCGGCATCGCCTAGAACCCGGCTCACCGTTTCAGCCAGCCGTCTCCCATCCACCCGTTCAATCCATCCCAGGTCGAGGGCGGAGCCTAATTGCGCAAATCGAGCCGCATCGCGTGCATGGCCCTCGGTGTGGCTCACCAACAGAGTCGGAATGCCAAGACAGGCCATTTCATAGGCGCTCACACCAAACGCGCAGAGCGCCAGCGCAATCTCCGACTTGATCGAACCGAGCGCAGAGGACCCCTGCAACAAGGTCACCGGACGCCCCAAATCGCCCGCGAGAATGCGAAGCGACTCTTTCCTGGCAAAGGCTTCCCCCACCAGCACGACGAGCCGGCACTCAAGCGGTAACGGCGCAAGCCATGTCAGCAGACGCTCCGTCATGCCGGCCGGGTCCGCTCCGCCCATCGTGATCAGAAGGCCTTGACCGGCGGACCTCCGCTCCCGCGCCTCTGCCCTTCCCAATGCCCGAATATGGTCGGCCACAACGACGTAGTCTTGTCCTTTCAGTAAAATCCCTCCCATACCCCATCGCGGATGTGCCGCAACCGCTTCATCCAAATGGGCCACGGGGAAAATGGTCAGACTGGCCTCGAACATTCCCTCGCATGCGTTGTCCATGACGACCACGCAGGTCCGACCATTGAGGGCGCGAATTTCGTCGCCGCCGTAGGGAGCTTTGGTATCGAGGACCACCCCATCCGCGTGCCAACGCACCAGGCAGTCCCGCAAGAAGGCGTCCTCGTTTTGGGCCCGACTGAATAGCACCGACACCCCCGCTTCCCAGGCTTTTGTTGCCACAACGGGGCTGGGCCTCGAAAAGAGCGTTGCCTTCGCGCCGAGGCTGGTCAACGCCTCGGCCAAGGCCAGCGAACGAACCAAGTGGCCCAAGCCGATCGCCGAATCGCCATCTACTCGAATGCCGATGCGCAGACTACCCGTCACCCTCACCTCCTTCCGGTCAAGCTCAACGCTTCCCCGGAACCAGGCAACGACTGGACGGCCCCGCTCCGGCTGGACTCGCGCATGGCCTCCAAGATCGCCACCTCGTGCAGCCCTTCGGCCAGCGAAACCGGCGGCACGTCGGTCCCCGCCGCACAAGCCAGGAACGTCCGCATTTCGTCCAGATACATCTGGTTAGGATCGAACGTGTATGGGAGACGCTGCCAGGCCCCATCTTGGAAACAGTCGACGGAATGCTCCGCATACTCCCAGCGGATCGTCCCGGTTTCGCCGACGATTTCAATCTGGTGCTGACGGTTGCGCTGTAAGAAATCGCAATACAACTGGGCCACGACTCCCTCGTCGGTGACAAAGTGACCCACCACCATATCGTCCGTGTCGATCTCCAACCCGCTGACCTTGCCCACCAGACACTGGACTGAACGGCACTCGCCGAAAAACCAGCGCAGATAATCCAGCGTGTGAATGACGCTCGTCAGCAGGACCCCGCCGCCCTGGTCGGCCCGCGCGGCATACTCCTTCCGGTAATCGACCTGCGGATGCCAGTCGGGCAAGTAATGCCCCCCGGACACCCTCGCGCTATAGACCCGCCCAATCTGACGACGCTCCAGCAGACTGTTGATCAGCCGAAGGCCGGGATGGAAGCGGTAGCACATCGCCATCATGCCTGTGCGTCCCTTGGACTCTACCAACGCCACCAGCGCCGCAGCTCCTTCCACACGAGTCGCAAGCGGCTTCTCGATCAGCAGATGCAACCCTCGATCGGCCAGATCGAGGGCCGGACCGAGATGTATGCTCGTTGGCGTACACACGACAGCCGCCACGGCATCCGGATGTCGAGCGATGGCTTCGCGATGGTCGCTATAGGTGACCATCGCGCCGCTCGCCGCAGCGGAGGCACGGGCAGCAGGAGAAGGATCGCAGGCCACGAGATCCGTCATGCCCAATGCCCGCAGATTGTTCAGATGGCGCCGCCCGATGGAGCCGCATCCCACCACGATGATCGTCATCGTCTTACCTCTTCG
The DNA here is from genome assembly GCA_028876065.1 of Nitrospirota bacterium. Classification (GTDB taxonomy): domain Bacteria; phylum Nitrospirota; class Nitrospiria; order Nitrospirales; family Nitrospiraceae; genus SYGV01. Next base: position 48,350 of record JAGWTI010000001.1, on the reverse strand, counting down.
GCCGAAACACAATCTGAGCCGGTTGCCCTTCCAGATACTTGGCCGGACCTTCGCCGTCCAGCGCACGCCCCACCAACGCCAAGGCTTCGCCGACTACGTCCAGGGTCCGTGCGATGTCCCGATCGGAATGACTGTAGGTCATCATGACAGGGCCGCCGAACAGCACGCCCCGTTTCACGCACTCTTGCATAAAGAGGCTCTTGACCAAGGTCGACTCCTCGCCGGACCGGTCCGAAAATATCAGCGCCGAACGCGGCGGCTGCCCGATCAGCTTCACCGGAACGCCGGCGGCGGCGGCCGCTGCCGCCACGCCATCCCGAAACTTGGCTCCCTGAGCCCAGAGATGGGCGATGACCGGCTCCGTCCTGAGCACCTGCAGGGTCGCCAACGCCGCCGCCAGCGACAGCGTCTCGCCCCCATAGGTCATGGAAAAGAACACCCGCTCGAACGTCTTCATCAGATCCCGCCGACCGACCACCGCCGACAACGGGAATCCATTGGCCATGCCCTTACCGAAACACGCCAGATCCGGCGTCACCCCGTAATATTCCTGGGCTCCACCCAGCGCGAGGCGAAAGCCGGTCACGATTTCGTCCCAGATGAAGACCGCTCCATGGCGATGTGCGAGCGCCTTGACCTGCTCCAAGAACCCTGGGTGCGGGTTCTCCCCGCCCACTTCCAAGATGACCGCGGCGATGTCCCCGGGGTGATCCAGAAAAATGCGCTCCAGGGTTTCGGTCTTGTTGAACTCGAAGGCGTGCGCGAGGCCCTTGAGCATCGTCGGGACGCCGGCGGGCCGACTCGTAGTCACCGCGTACCAGTCCTGCCAGCCGTGATAGCCGCAGAACGCCACCTGCTCGCGGCTCGTATAGGCTCGCGCAGCCCGAACTGCCGCGGCCGTGACATCCGATCCGTTTTTAGCGAATCGAACCATCTCGGCGCAGGGGATGCACTCCACTAACGCCTCAGCCAACTCCACTTCCTTGGGATGCATCAACGTGAACGTGGTGCCTTCTCCCAACTGCCGCACCACCGCCTCGTGGACTGTCGGGTATTGGTATCCCAGCAGGATCGGACCAAGCGCCATGGGGTAATCGATGTATTCGTTGCCGTCCACATCCCAGACGTGACAGCCCTCGCCCCGCTGCAGGTAGATCGGGTACACGCCCCGCACGAACTGATCGGGCCCCTTACTCAGCGTCTGGGTCCCGCAGGGAATGACGTTTTCGGCCCGGCGCCAGAGAGATTCCGACTCGCGCCTCACGGGAACCGCGGGTGTCACGGAAACGTCCGTGACGGTGGCTGTCCCATCGCCTATCGGGTGACCCATGCCGCATCCTCCTGGAGTGACTTGCGATACCCTTCGTTCCTGGTGATCCCCCGATTGATGGCCGCCAAGTCGGGGCGGCGCGCCAACAGACTCAACACATCGCGCATGAAGAACAGCCGCCCTTCCTGATAAAGCTCGCCAAAGATCGCCCGGACCAACTCCAAATCCCGCGGATCGTCGACGGTCCATCGGTGCACGGAATAATCCTCCGTCGAACGTATCTGCCGGAGACGGAACCGCTCAGGCCTGGTCCAGATAAAGGGGGTGACGTGTTCGCGCTCCGAGGGCAAGACGGCCTCCCGCCATGCCGTAGATAACGCCTCGAACGTCACGATCTCCGTATCCAGGCCGTCCGGATAGGTCCCCGCCAACGCGGCGTGGTCGCATCGGTGAGCCACAAACTCCTCGACCACCTGATCTACAAGGTGGGGATCGATCAGCGGACAATCGGCCGTCAGGCGCACGATCGGATCGGCATTGACGGTACGCGCGGCCCGATAGTAGCGATCCAACACGTCCTGCTCCGAGCCGGTAAACGACGCGATACCCAACGACGCCGCCAGCTCCGTGATCGGCCTGTCTTCCGGCTTATCGGTGGTGGCCACGAGGATCTGACCGAGGCGGGCGGCATGCTTGAGCCGCTGGAGCATGTGCCAGAGCATCGGCTGTCCAAGAATCGGCGCCAACACTTTCCCGGGCAATCTGGAGGACCCCATGCGGGCCTGAATGATGGCGGTAACGGTCATAGCAGGTCCCAATGCAACGCCGCTCCAGGCTCGATAGCCTGCCGTGCCACCCGTCCGATCACCAGGTCCCAATCCTCAGCGCCGATCCCGTCGTTGGGACGAAGCCGCGCCACCATGGCCGGTGTGATTGTGGCTCCGGCCGCAATGGGCTGCGTGGCATACAGCCCACGCCTGGCCCACACCCGATCAGGCAGTTCCGCCTTCACCGGCGCCTTGACCCCATCGCCTAACGCGCGCTCCAAGCTCCGAATCTCCCGCACCATCAGGGCGAATTCCGACGCTTCCAACGAATGGCCGTGGTCGGGCCCCTGACGCGACCGGTCGGACGTGAAATGCTTTTCAATCACGCAGGCGCCGAGCGCAACGGCGCCGAGCGGAACCGCGACGCCCAGGCAATGGTCTGAATAGCCATAGGGAACCCCGAACGCCTCGCCCATGCGAGCCATCGCACGGATGTTGGCATCCTCCGGCGCCGAGGGATAGGCCGTCACGCAATGCAAGAGCACAAGAGGAGGATGGCCGATGGTACGGATCGCTCCAAGGGCCGCTTCGACTTCCCCCAGCCACGCCATGCCCGTCGACAAAATGATCGGGCGTTCCCATCTGGCCAAGCGCTGAAGCAATCGATGATCGGTGAGGTCTCCAGAACTGACCTTGAACACGGGCATGCCTAAGTCGCCGAGTGCGTCCGCAGACGCATCGTCGAACGGCGTCGACAACCAAACCACCCCTTCTTCATCGGCCACCCGGATCAGATCCTGGTACCAAGCTGGGTCCAACTCCGCCTGCTTGAAAAACTTCTGCAACCGCTCCTGCCTGGGAGCGGCCAAAGTGGCGGCGCGGAAGGATTGGAACTTGACCGCATCCGCGCCGGCTTTGGCGGCCTCGCGGATCAGTGTCTTGGCGATCTCCAAACTCCCGTCATGGTTCGACCCGATTTCAGCAATGATGAAGCACGGTTGGCCGGAACCGACCGTGCGCCGACCGATCGTCCAGGACTGTCGCTCTGATTGCATCATCGCTTACTCCACCGTGAATCTCGTTCCAGCAATGTACGGCTGCCCACCCTCTCGCCCCGTGAAATAGTAGACCGTCAAGAGATCTCCGCCTCCGAGCGCCACGGTGGCCGGATACCCTAATTCGCCGTTGTCGTGACCATCGTGGCGCAAAATACGCTCACGATGGATCGACCAAGAAAGCCCGGCGGCATCAGCCACGCAACAACGAATTCCTGGTGGAAATTGGCGATACCCATAGGCCATGACGATCTGCCCGGTTTGCAGCACGAGCAGGTCCGCAGGATATCCCCAAAGATCCAGCCGTTCCGGATCGGACCACGTCCACCCTTCATCGAGAGACAGGGTTTGGTGTAAAGATCCGGTCCCACCGTTCTCCGAGCGCAGCATGGCCAAAATCCGGCCATCCGGTAACCGCGACAAGGCCGGCTCCTCGAATACGATCGTCGGACTCACTGCCAACCGGGTAATCTTCGGCCACGTTTCGCCTCCATCACGCGAGCGGAGCAGAAACGACCCGGGGAATCCGTTGTCGGGGGTGCCGTAAGCCGCCATCAGAAGTTCACCGGATGGCAACTCCAAGACTGCGTCGCTCACGGCCAAGCCCGTTGAAAATCCCGGTGTGTCGATGTCGCGCGGAGACGTCCAACTGAAGCCGCCGTCCCGCGACATCGTCATCGCCAGGCGAACCGAACGGCGCCGGGCATCCAGACGGAAGAAATTGAGCAACACCGTTCCATCGGCTAGCTGGACGACGGAAGGATCACGATCGTCCAAATCGGTGTCGCAGACCAGCTCAGGTTCATCGAATACCGGTCCATTCCCCGGCACCCGGCATCGACTCAGCAGGATTCGTCCTGTGCGGTCCACGTGACGCTGGCCGGCCCGATACACCACCAGAATGTCCCCAGAAACCAACCGTGCGGCATCGGGAAACGCCATATGTGTCTGTGGCTCCCTGGCGATCACCATATGAGCCACCCTGGAGTCAGTCGCGATCACGGCTGGCCTCGTGCATGACTTCGCGGACGACGCCGATCACCCGCTCAATGTCCTCATCTGCCATCTTCGGGAACAACGGCAAGCTGATCGATTCGGCGTAGAACCGCTCAGCCCTCGGACAGGTCGTGAAACACCGCTGATACCGTTGGAACCGCTGATAATAGGGATGGGCATAGACGGGAATGTAGTGCACTTGGACGCCGATGCCCCTCGCCCTCAATTCCTCGAACACGTCGCGGCGAGTTTTACGGAGCAGGGGCAAGTTAAGGCGCACCACAAAGAGGTGCCAAGCGGACCCGGCCCACTCCCGTTCCGCGGGCAACCGGATCCCGCCCAAGTCGGACAGCGAGGCTTGATAGCGCGCGGCGATCGCGCGCCGCCGCGCGATGAAATGCGAGAGTCGCTCGAGCTGGGACAGTCCCAAGGCCGCCTGAATGTCGGTAAGCCGATAGTTGTAGCCCAGCTCCTGCTGTTCGTAGAACCACGGCGCGGGATTCGACGTGCGCAACAACCAAGGATCGCGGGTAATGCCGTGGTTTCGAAAAAGCTGGAGCCGCTGGTAGAGGTCCTTCCGATCGGTCACCACCATGCCGCCCTCTCCGGTCGTCAGGACCTTCACCGGATGGAAGGAAAAGGTCGTCATGTCCGCCAGCTGTCCCACTCGTCGGCCGTCGTAGGTCGCGCCAAGCGCGTGCGCCGCATCCTCGATCAGGATCAATCCGTGCCGATCGGCCAACTGTTTGAATTCATGCATCCGGCAAGGATGCCCGGCGAAGTCCACGGCCATGATCGCCTTGGTCCGTGGCGTGATCGCACGGCCCACCGCCCATGGATCCAGGGTGACGGTGCTGTCGTCGACGTCCGCAAAGACCGGCCAGGCCCCGCAATAACGGACACTGTTGGCCGTCGCGGCAAACGTGATGGGAGGCACGATGACTTCCTGGCCGTCGCTGACGCCCGCCGCGAAGCACGCGCCGTGCAGGGCAGCCGTTCCGCTCGAGAAGGCCACGGCATAGCGCGTCCCGCAGGCCATCGCCACGGCCTCCTCAAACGCCGGTACGACATGACCCTGCGTCAGCCAGTCGGAAGCGAGGACGGCGTTGACCGCCCGGACATCGGCGTCATCGAGCCAATGCCGGCCGTAGGGAATGCTTGCGAGCGGCGCCGTTCCGTTTTTCGACGCGGCCCTCCTGGTCTCTTGCCTCAAGCTGTTCTCCATAGCCGCTGACCACCAAGAGGCTGCGCAAGCCCTCCGCGGTCAGCCACTGCGTGTTGGTCTCGCTGCTGTATTTGAACCCGTCTGGCAAGGGACGGCCTCCATGGCCGTTGCCATTGCCGTTCCCGTTGCCTTCGGGCGCGCCCCACTCGTTGTATTCGGGCATGATGCGGAACATATCTTCGTATTCCAGCGTGTGTCGGCTCTCGTCCTCGGTGATCAGCGTCTCGTGAAGCTTTTCGCCCGGTCGGATTCCGACGATATCCACCTCGCAGCCGGGGGCCACCACCGGCACCACATCGACGATGCGCATGCTGGGAATACGCGGAATGAACACCTCCCCGCCCTTGGCGCCGGCCAGGCACCGCAACACGAACTGGATGGCTTGCTCCAGCGTCAGCCAGTAGCGGGTCATGCGTGGATCGGTCACGGTGATACGGCCGGTCCGCCGCTGTTCGAGAAACACCGGCACGACGCTGCCCCGACTTCCCAAAACATTGCCGTAACGGACACAACTGAATCGGGTCGAGCGCTTCGCGGCATAGGCATTGCCTTGCACGAAGATTTTCTCTGCGCAGAGCTTCGTAGCCCCGTACAAATTCGCCGGACTCACCGCCTTATCGGAGCTGATCCCGATGCCGCGGTGCACTTGATGGTCGATCGCGGCATCCACGACGTTCTGCGCGCCCAACACGTTGGTCCGGACGGCCTCGAAAGGATTGTATTCGCAGGCCGGCACTTGCTTCATCGCCGCTGCGTGGATCACGACGTCCACACCTTGCATGGCACGATCCAGCCTGGACGGGTCGCGCACGTCTCCGATCAGGTACCGGATCCGATCGTCGCCGAACCGGCGCCGCATCTCATACTGTTTGAGTTCGTCGCGGCTGAAAATGCGCAAGGCCTTGAAGGCAAACCGTTCCGTCAGTACTTTCGTGAAGTGGCGACCGAAAGACCCGGTTCCTCCGGTCAACAGAACGACTTTGTCCTTCAGGTATTCATGGATCCGACCCTGCTCTTTCCCCACAAAAGCCTCCTTCTCTGGTGCGATGACCGGCAACTGATCAGGCAGCCGTGAGCCCTGCCAGTCTCCTATCCAAACTGCGTGCCAGAAAAAGATGAGCCGTCTTCCCCCTTCCTGACTGGGGTTTTGGTGGATTTGCCGCGAGGCCATTCCGCGACTAGGCAAAGAATGCCGAGCCACGCGGCAGAACTATGTCGGGAGAGGTCAGTAAATTGACCGGCTTGACGGCGAGTCTGTAATCAACGCGCAGGGTGTCAACCGGCTCACAATCTGCCGGTACGTCCAGGGATGCCACTGCCTAGCCGAGTCCGTGGAAAACACGAACGCAGGCTCTGCCAATCGCCACGCCACCCCCCGGGGCAAGTCCGGATTTGGACCAAGCAACAAGCTCACTTGCTGTGACAGCCAGAGAGGACTCAAGTCCACCAGATTGAGGATGGTCCTCGCGAGCGCCGGATCAGCCTCCCAGATGAACAGATGTTGCTTGTCCCGCAAACCTTCGGCGAGGTGCGTGGCTATTTCTCCTGATCCTAAGCCCAACTGAATGATCGTGGTCTGTTGGGCGATCTGACGCTTCAAATCCTCTACAGCTCCGGCTTGATACCCATCCATATTGCCCCAGATCATAAGCGGGACCAGCCGCCCCTCCGCCCGTCCCTCCAACGCAGCCACGCAGGCACCGCTGCGGCGCACGGAGAAGGCCGACCGGTCTTGCTGCTGGCAGAGGGCCGGGAGCGCCTGGGCTTGCGTTTCCGCCAAGGAGGCGAGATTCCAGCCCAGCACTTCGGCGGAGCCGGGCCAATGCAAGACGTGAAACAGATCCCGCAGCGCCGCCGGGTCATCGAGCGGTTGGTCCGGCACCAGGTCCGCCGGTCGGCCGAGAAGCCCCAGCGTCCCATCGCCCCGATACATCCTGATCGCGTCGGTTCGAAACCCGCTCCGAGCCAGCAAGGTCTGCGCCGCGCTCGGACTGTAGAGCCGGGCATGGGACCCGCGGAACAGCTCCTGTGCCATCCGCTCGGTCGGGCACGGGTCCAACAGATTGGGCATGGAGAGAAACAGCAGGCCATCGTCCTCCAGATGGCGGCGCAACATGCGCAGAGCCGGCACCGGATCCGGCAGCCGTTCGATCGGCCCGCCCAGGATCAACGAGAAGGTGCGGCTGGGTCGGCGCGGCCAGGGCCGGCGGGCATCCAACACGGAGTCGGACGACCCGATCCGGAGCGCCGAGGTGGACGCTACTTCGCAGATACTCCACCCTCGCTCCCGAAAGGGCGCGAGCACCCCTTGATGACGGTCCAGCCCATCCAGCGCCGACCGGATGGCCAGCACCGTCCGCTGCTGCGTCAACGGTTCGACCAGGTCGGCAAGCCACTGCCCCGCTTCCCGCCCGGCCAGACGCGGCAGCGATCGCTCGCTGACATCCGCGCGGCTCAGCTCCGCTTCGTCGGGCATGGGGTCCCGATAGACGTGGGCGCAGTGCAGACAGAGAACGAACCGCGAGTCAGGCCCCTTCGGCCTGGCCTGAGACCTGGCCAGCTCCTGCCTCAGCGACGATCCACAGATCTGGCAGCATCCGCCCTGCATCCGCTCTCCTCACGCGCACCGGCATGGGCATCCGATTCCGTCCCTGCAGACACCCTATCGTGTGGAATGAACTTGAACTTGAGGCATGCCGCGCTCTGGGCCGGCGCCGCGGAAGAACCGAAGAGAAGCAGCCACAACGGAGAAGACGGCGCCGGCTCTTGGAGGGCTGGGGCTCAGCCTCTCGCCGCAGCCGGGGACGGGAGATGACGTTGGGCGACGAACTGCTCGATCGCTTTCTGCACGGTGCCGCCCCACCCGCGGAACTCGATGTACTCCGTCCGATAAAACTGGAATTCCAGTCCGATCAGCGGCCTGGCCGCCGAGCCGGAGAGGTTTTTGACCGTCCCGGCGAGGTTGGTGACATGCCCGATCCCCGGCAGCTCGAACTCCAAGCGGACGGAGGCGCCGGGCGCCATCCAGCGGGCCGCCCCGGTCAGGGCCGCCCGACAGCCGGCGATGCTCAAGTCTTGCAGGACCCCGACGGCCGGCGATTCTTGAAAGGGCGCGCCGGGTTGCTCTTCCGGTCGCACCATGATCGGTTGATGGACGGGAATGCGGGGATGTTTCCGGAGCAGAATTTCTTCGATCCGTTCGGGAAACGATAAAAACAGGAGCGGTTCCGGCGACAGCTGTCCGCCCCGAATCTCGCTCCGATAGCCCACGACCTTGCCTTCGTGGATATAGCGTACGACGCAGGGATTGCCGGGCTGACAGTCCACCGGCTGTCCCTCCTGATACGGCAGGCCGCTGATGACGAAAGCGCCTTCCTTCCATCCCAACAGCGTGGCGCAAGTCTGCAGTTCGTGCCGCTCGAGCGGGATCGTATACTGCAGCAACACGCCGACCGTGAGCAGACTGGTAGGGGCTTCGCTCATGATACCGGACTTATCGGAGGTTCACGCGGAGGCCTTGAGCGGGGCGTTCGTGAAACGCCGTTCGCAGGCCCCCTCTTGGTTCACGCTCCGCGGGCGATCAACAGCCGGCCAGCGCGGCTTCCGGCCGATCCAGATAGTCGGAGGGGTTCAGGCCGATCGTGGCCGGATCCAGCACGAGGCTGATCGAGCGGGAACTGCCCGGCTCATACTCCAGGAGATTGCACGTTTCGGGAGGCGTCACGGCCCCTCCGTCGCGATCACGCACGATCAGCAGCTTGGGCTGTATAGGCTGATCTGGATAGACCTGCGCCACGATCCCGATCTCCCCGCTTTTCAACGACACGCAGGACCCGACCGGGTAGACGCTGATGCAGCGGATGAATCGCTCGACCAACCCGGTATCCACATGGCCTTTCTTCCCCAGATCGTAGAGAAATTGCAGCGCTTTGAACGGCGGCATGGCCTTGTGGTATACCCGGTCGCTGGTTATGGCGTCGTAGATGTCCACGATGCTGCCGATCAGCCCGAACTGCGACAACTCATAGCCCTTCCGCTGATGCGGATAGCCGGTCCCGTCCACCCGTTCATGGTGCTCCAGCGCCGGCTTGATGGCGCCTTCGTGGAGACCGGGCGTGTTGGACAAGATCTGCGCGCCGTGCAGGGCATGTTCTTTGATGATCTCGTATTCGTTCGGTTCGAAGCGGCCCGGCTTGTTGAGGATCGCCAGCGGAATCCGTGTCTTTCCCACGTCGTGCAGGAGGGTTCCCATCCCCAGCAGGTGCAAGGTCGCCCGGTCCATACCCAGGCTCCGCCCCATGCCGAGCGCCAGCACCGACGTATTGACGCTGTGAAAGAAGGTATACTCGTCGAAGCATTTCAGGCGGGAGAGGCTGGTCAAGGCCGCGAAGTTGCGCAACACACTGTCGGCCATGCCGTCCACCACACGGGCCACCGCATCCGTATTGATCTCCCGCCCCATGCGCAGGTCGGTCATCGCCTGTTGCACGATGTCCTTGGCATCCTTGTAGACCCTCTTGGCGACCGTCAGTTCCTCGTCGAACGAGGTCGTCTCGGTCGCCGCCGCTTCCGGGACGGCCGGTTCCGGATGGACCGGCTCCGGACGGGTCGGTTCCGGAAGGGCCGCCTCCTGGGCCGGCCCTTCCGAGACGGTCGGAGGCGACGGTTCCGGCAGAGGTTCGCTCCCCGCATGGGCATAGGTGTCAACGTCGACGACATCGGCCCCGTAATCGGTTTCGATCTCCACGCGACGAACGCCGCAACGGCTGAGCATCCGGACTTGTTCGAGATCCGTAATCGGCAGGCGATAGCGGTAGGCGGCGGTCTCCAGGTCGAGCTTGTCCAGCCCCCAAATGAACATGCCCACCGAGAGTTGTTCGATGGAAATTTGTTTGCGCACGATACCCCTCTATACCCCCGATATCTCTTCGGGAGGTTCGGAAGCCCTCACGAGGCCGGGAACCATCGAAACAGCATCAGATACACCAGATACGCGGTCAGCATGGTGCCCGAGAACGTCCAGACCAGGACCTTGCCCAGTTTCCGGTGCAGGGTCACGCCGGCCGCCATGGCACCCACGCTGCCATACCGAAGCCTGGTCAGCCCCTTGTAAAGATTGAACGATCCGAGCCCGATCGTCGTCACGGCCAGGAGCATGTGCAGAGAAAACAGCGGCGCATAGAACCGCCAGTACTGTTCCGTCGTCCCGCCGAATCGTTCCCGCCCGAACAAGGCCTGCTTGCTGACGTAGGCCACCAGCCACATGCCGACGATCGTGCAGGCCACGATCATGCGGCGGGAATGGTAGGCCACCTCATGGCGCTTGGCGGATCGGACTCCCGCCAAGGCGATCACATACGCGACCGTGATGCAGGCCAGCACGCCGAACCAGAGCAGCGTCTTGAGGTCCATGGTTCACCATTCATTCATCATTCGCGGGGATGAGGCAGAAGACGTCGGGCGCGTGGCGCCTCGTCCCCTCCCGCATCGGGTTTCGCGCTTGCGAACATCGTAGCCCTACCTCCGCTGAAGGAAGGGAGAATCGCATGCCTTATATCGGCATGGCTCGGGCGCCACTTGAGCCACACCCGACGTTGCCGACTCCACACCGGCGCTGGGCAAGACGTGCCGCATGAAGCGCTCGTGCGATGAGTATTCCCACGGAGAATCAAGTCTTTACGTCCCCGCGCCGATATCCCTACGAGCACGCATCGACATCGCCTCGTGAACTGCGGGTCATGCCCGACCGGTGCACCGTCGAGTGCACGCCGGCCATGGTCACGCTCCGCACCCAACGTGCGGACGCGGCGGGCACCACCGACGCCCGAAGATCCCGGCACATCCGAAGGCCGGCGCACGGACACACGGACAGGTGCGGGCGACACGGTCGGTTGCTCACGTGCCGATTGTTCCTGATTGATGCGCCGCGCACCACATTCCAACGGAGGACATCATGGTCACCGCAGAGGTCGGGCCGGACGGCCAGTCCGTCACCATCACCATCGCCGGGCGATTTGGTTTCAAGGTTCATAAGGAGTTCCGGGAAGCCTACAAACATGCCCCCCGCACCACCGAGTTCGTCGTGGATATGGCCCGGGCGGAGTATATGGACAGTTCCGCGCTGGGGATGCTCCTCCTGCTGCGCGAGCATCTCGGCGGCGACTCCGCCAAGATCCGCATCGTGAACTGCAGGGCGGACATCAAAAAAATCCTGTCGATCGCCAACTTCCACAAGCTCTTCGCGCTGGCTGCCTGACATGCCCTCCGTGACCGACAGGCCGACGGCCGATGCGGCTCCACCTGGACCGGCGGCCGGCTTCACCGGGACCGGCCCGCTGACGGTCCTGATCGTGGACGACACCAGGATCAATCTCCTGGTGTTGGAAGCCATCCTCTCGCGGGAAGGGCATCGGGTCGTCCAAGCGGAAAACGGCCTGGAGGCCGTCGCCGCCTTCGAACGGGACCGGCCCGACCTCGTCTTGATGGACATCATGATGCCCGTCATGGACGGATACGAGGCCACTAGGAGGATCAAGGCCCGGTGCGGGGGTCGCTTTGTGCCGGTCATCTTTTTGACCGCCATCACCGACGCCACCCAGCTCGCCGCCTGCGTCGAAAAGGGCGGCGACGACGCGCCCAGCGACTCGCTCCCCGCATGGGCGAAGACATCCACGTCGACGACGTCGGCCCCCCGATCCGTCTCGATCTCGACGGATCGGACGCCGCAACGGCTGAGCATTCGAATCTGTGCATGATCCGTAATCGGCAGGCGATACCGGTAGGCCGAGTTCTCCGGCTCCGGTTTGTCCAGCCCCCAGAGAAACATGCCGACCGTGAGCTGCTCGATGGGAATCCGCTTGCGCATGGATCCTTCAATCAACGCATTCGGCGTGAGCGGGGCAAGGCCCCGCGCGGTTCAATCTCGCTGCTCCTGTATCGGCAAGGGACCGCCCAGACTTGACCACTCTTGCCGGTCTCCCTCTCCTCGAGACCGGCGGGTCAAGTCACTTCCGACGCAAACCGATACCATTCCAACACAAGCAAGCCGCACGCGCGTGAATTCGGACCGCCGTGGTGCGCACTTCACACCCGTCGTCGATCCGGAATCCGTTCGACGCTTGATCGGCGTCGCCCAATCGTGAGCGAAACAGGAAAGGGGAAGGCCATGAAAGGCATCGTCTTCACGGAGTTTCTGGAAATGACCGAAGACCGTTTCGGAGCCGACACTGTCGAACGGATCATCGAAGAATCGGCCTTGCCGTCCGGCGCCGCCTACACCACCGTCGGCACCTACGATCACCGAGAGCTGCTCCGCCTGGTCGGTCAATTGAGCGCCGCCACCGGCCTGCCGGTGCCGACCCTCGTCCGGACCTTCGGGCAGCACCTCTTTGGCCGGTTCACCCAGGCCTACCCGAAATTTTTCAACGGGGTCGGATCGGCCTTCGATTTCCTGGGAAAAATCGAAAGTTACATCCACGTCGAAGTGCGCAAACTCTATCCGGACGCGGAACTGCCCCATTTCGAATACCAGTACCCGGGGCCGGGCCGCATGGACATGACCTATCGCTCTCGATGTCCGTTCTCCGACCTTGCCGAGGGGCTCATTCTCGGCTGTATCGAGTATTTCGGCCAGCCGATCGAGCTGGCTCGCACGAACCTTGACGAGGGAGGCGGGACGGCCGTTCGTTTCAGCTTGACCCAGCGCCTGCCCCAGAGATAGGGAACGGCGCATGACCGAGGTAGAACTCCTTCAACGCCGGTTGACGCGCGAACGGCTGGCTCGCCAGCAGGCCGAGAGCCTGCTGGAAGCCAAGAGCCTCGACTTGTACCGGGCCAACGAGGAGCTTCGGGCGGCCGCGGATCGGCTCGAACAGGGGATTCTCAATCGCACGAAAGCCCTGGCGCTGGCCAACGAACGATTGACCGGGGAAGTGGCCGAGCGCCTCAAGCGCGAACGCAGCCTGGCCGCGCAATATGCCGCGACCCGCGTCCTGGCGGAGGCCGGGTCCCTGGCGGAGGCCGCCTCCAGGATTCTGGACATCATCTGCACGGGGCTGGGCTGGGACTTGGGCGTCCTGTGGAAGATGGATCACGCCACGGCGCTGCTGCACCACGTGGAACTCTGGCATCCGACGGCCGGCCGCGAGACCGCATTCGAAGCCGAGACGCGGCGGATGACCTTGGCCTTTGGGGTCGGGCTGCCCGGCCGCGTCTGGGCCGGCAAGGAACCGGTGTGGATTCCGGACGTTACCATGGACGACAACTTTCCCCGGGCGCGGCTCGCGTCACAGGCCGGTCTGCACGGCGCCTTCGCCTTTCCCATCCTGTTGGGAAACGATGTGCTTGGGATTTTCGAGTTCTTCAGCCACGAGAGCCGGGAACCGGACGGCGACCTGCTCAGGATGTTGGGAGTCGTCGGCAGCCAGATCGGCCAGTTCATCGAACGCAAGAGTGCGGAGGCTGATCTCCACCAGGCCAAGGAAACGGCGGAAGCCGCCAACCGGGCCAAAAGTCAATTTCTCGCCAACATGAGCCATGAGATCAGGACGCCGATGAACGGGGTGCTGGGCATGGCCGAGTTGCTCCTGCACAGCCAGCTCCAGGGCTCGCCGCGCCGTTTTGCCGAAGCCATCCAGCAATCCGGCAAGGCCCTGCTGCGGATCATCAACGACCTCCTGGATTTTTCCAAGATCGAAGCAGGCCGAATGGAATTGGACCCGATGGACTTCGACTTGCGGAAGGCCGTTCTGGAAGCGGTCCAGTTGTTCACCTCGCTGGCCGAGGCCAAGGACCTACGGCTGTCCTGCGATATCCGGCCCGCGGTGCCGGTCTTCGTCCGCGGCGACCAGGGCCGCCTCCGGCAGATACTGGCCAATCTGATCAGCAACGCAATCAAGTTCACGGAACGCGGGTCGATCACTCTGCGCGTCGAACTGGAAGGCCGTGAAGCGCCCCCTACCGAACCACGAGATACGCTTCACGAGCGATGCGATGCGACATTGCGTTTTTCAGTAATCGACACGGGCATCGGCTTGACCGCCGAACAGCAAGGTCGGCTCTTTCACGCCTTCACCCAGGCGGACGGCTCCACGACGAGGAAATACGGAGGCACGGGCCTGGGCTTGGCCATTTCCAAACAGCTCGTGCTGTTGATGGGCGGAACGATCGGCATCGAGAGCCGGCAGGGCCTGGGCAGCACCTTCTGGTTTATGGTCCCCTTCGGCCCGCCCGTGGCGGACGACGCCCCCCCCGACTGCGACAAACCGGCCGTCTGCATAGGCACGGCGGACGCCGGGCCAGCGGTCGCAGAGCGGGAAGAATCGGAGCGCCCGCTCAAGGGAACGGTCCTATTAGCCGACGATAATCTTGTCAACCAGCAAGTGGCGCAAGCCATGATCGAGAGTTTCGGGTGCCGGGTGGACGTCGTGGCAAACGGCCGGGAGGCGCTTGAAGCGCTGCTCCGCCGCTCATACGACCTGGTGTTGATGGATTGCCAAATGCCGGAAATGGATGGATTGGAAGCCGCCCGCCGCATCAGAGAACGGGAAACCCAGGCGCAGGGTACGGGGTACGGGGTACGAGGCGAATCAACCTCGAACCCAGAACCTCAAACCCCGAACCGGGAACCCGGCACGCCCAACCGGATGCCGATCGTCGCGTTGACCGCCCACGTCCGCGAGAGCGACCGGGCCGACTGTTTGGCCGCCGGCATGGATGACGTGCTCACGAAGCCTTTTCAACGCGAGGGTCTCAAGGGAGTACTGATGCAGTGGCTCACGAAAAACAGCGATGAACGCGGAATGATGAAGGATACGGGGAAGACTCGGATCGCCGACACAGGCCTTCATCACGCTGCATTCGGCGTTCAACATTCGCCGCTCGATCCCCAGCCGCTGGAGCAACTGCGCGCGCTGCGGCAAGGTACCCATCCAGGCCTGGTCCAACGTGTCATCGGCTTGTATCTGGCCGACTCTCCCGGCCTGCTTGCCGCCATGCGCGAGGCCCTCCGGCAGGGCGATGCCTCCGCTCTTGAACGGGCGGCCCATAGCCTCAAATCCAGCAGCGCGGCCCTGGGCGCCACCGGCCTGTCCCACCGTTGCAAAGCACTGGAGACCATGGGGCGCGGCAAGGACCTGGCCCAAGCCGAGGCGGTGCTGGCGCAGGTCGAAGCCGATCTTGCGGACACCCACAAGGCTCTGAACGACTATCTGACGCAACAGCCGGTCGAACACCTGGCGGGGATCAAATGACGGCCCTTCACGACAGGCCCGCGCCCAGCCAACGCCCGTCGGCGTTGATCGTCGACGACGACGCCATGCTTCGGCTGCTCGCGCGGGCCGCACTGGAACAGGAAGGGTTGGCCGTGGAAGAAGCCGCCGACGGCAAGGACGCCCTGGCCGTATTCGAACGCCTGCGCCCGGATATCGTGCTGCTGGATGTCATGATGCCCGGCGGCATGGACGGCTTCGACACCTGCATCGCGCTGCGCCGGTTGCCAGGAGGCAACCGCACGCCGATCCTGATGCTCACCGGACTGGACGATACCGAGTCCATCACCCGCGCTTACGAGGCCGGCGCCACCGACTTCGCTCAAAAACCCTTCAACGGCACGATCCTAGGCCACCGCGTCCGCTATCTGCTGCGGGCCAACTCGACGGTGGAGGCATTGCGCAAGAGCGAGGCCTATCTGGCCAACGCCCAGCGCATCGCCCATCTGGGCAACTGGGAGTGGAACCTGACCACCCAGGCTTTTCATCTGTCCGAGGAAGGGCGACGCCTTCTGGGACGTCCGGATCCGGATGCCTGCGCCACCTATGACGCCTATCTGCAATGCGTCCACCCCGACGACCGGACGCACGTCAGCGAGGCCTTCGCCGATGCGGTCGCCCAACGGACAGGCCTCAGCCTGGATCACAGAATGTGCGGCCCCGACGGCGCGATCCGGATCGTCCACCAGCAAGGAGAACTCGTCTGCAACGAAGCGGGCCGGCCCGCGGCGCTGGTCGGCACCATTCAGGACATCACCGAGCGCAAGCGCGCGCAGGAGCACCTGGACTTTCTGGCCTATTACGACAGCCTGACGGGCTTGCCGAACCGCCTCTTGTACCGCGACCGGCTGGCGCAGGCCGTCGCCGATGCGCAGCGCCAGGGGCACCTGGCGGCCACGTTGCTCCTGGACCTCGACCGTTTCAAATTGATCAACGACACCCTGGGACACCAGCAGGGAGACCGGCTCCTGCAGGAAGTCAGCGACCGGCTGAAGTCCTGCGTGCGCACCAGCGACTCGGTCGGGCGGCCGCAGGAAGATCACGCTCCGCTGGCCGGCGTCTGGGAGCGCGGCTCGTCGCTGGCCCGTTTGGGCGGCGACGAGTTCACCATCCTGCTGAATCGGATCGCCGGCGCCCCGGATGCGGCCAAAGTGGCCCGGCGCATCCTCGCGAGCTTGGCCAAACCCTTCCACCTGGACGGCCAGGAAATCTTCATCTCGGCCAGCATCGGGATCGCCCTGTTCCCGCTCGACGGCGAGAGCGCCGACCAGTTGTTGAAGAACGCCGATACCGCCACGTACCACGCCAAACAGTCGGGGCGGAGCAATTACCAGTTCTATTCCCAATCCATGAACGCCTCGGCGGGCGAGCGGCTGGCCATCGAAAACCGCCTGCACAAGGCCCTGGAGCGGGAGGAGTTCCTCCTCCACTACCAACCGCTCGTCGCGCTCGACACCGGACGAATCATCGGGGCGGAAGCGCTGGTCCGCTGGCAACATCCGGAGCTCGGGCTGGTGTCGCCCATGCAATTCATCCCCATCGCGGAGGAAACGGGCCTCATCATCCCCCTCGGCGAGTGGGTCCTGCAACGGGCCTGCGCGCAGACCCGAGTCTGGCACGAGATGGGCTTGGGCGGGTTGCGGGTTGCGGTGAATCTCTCGGCCCGCCAGTTCCAGCGCCAGAACCTCCTGCACGTCGTCACGCGCATCCTGCTGGCCACCGACCTGAATCCCCGCTGTCTGGACCTGGAGTTGACCGAGAGCATGATCATGCAGGACGGCGAATCATCCATGGCCACGTTGCGCGAGCTGCGCGCGTTGGGCGTCCACCTATCCATGGACGATTTCGGGACCGGCTATTCCTCATTGAGCTACCTGCGCCGCCTCCCGCTGGACACGCTCAAGATCGACCGGTCGTTCGTGAAAGACTGCACGGTCAACCAGGAGGACGCGACGATCATCAAGGCGATCATCGCCATGTCGCACAGCTTGAAATTGCAGGTCTTGGCCGAAGGCATCGAAACCGAGGAGCAGATGGCCTTCCTGCGCACCGCAGGATGCGACGAAGCGCAGGGCTACCTGTTCAGCCGGCCGATGCCGGCCGAGCAGCTGACGGACGTGTTGAAGGCCAGCGTGCACAGGAAAGGCAGGCTGGCGCCCGTCACGACCTAACGGATCGGTTCGACGCCGGGCAGGGAATGCCCGACAAGGAACGCCATGGAACGGCCGACTATCGGATCATTGCCTCGACGACGGTCCTTGCTTGCGAAGGATCGGGCCACCGCCTGCCCGGTCCGCCTCGTCGCGCCCCCCACGCTTCCCGTCGTGCCCTGCCTCGCCGGCACGGGAGGCGCCCCTGCGGAGTCACCGAACGCCACCGTCGCGTCCAGGCCGGCCGGACGCTCGTCGAGGCGCGGCACAAGGTGCCGAACCGAGTTGCAGACTACCATCCGGGACGAGGCGCCACAGCCTTGGCCTGCTCCGGATCAAATGTGCGCGACCGGTGCGGAGGGAGGAGTGCCGTATGGATCAGCCCAATGACGACGCACCGGTCGGATCGGTCGAGGGAGCTGCGATGAGCCAGGGGAAAGCGATTCCCATCGAGCAAGTCCGGCTGGGCATGTACATCGTGGGGCTGGACCGCTCCTGGTTCCACACTCCGTTTTTCAAGCACCGGTGGTTGCTCCAGCGGAAAGAAGATCTGGCGCGCCTCAAGGCCTATGGCATCAGCCAGGTGATGATCGATCCCTCCCGAGGCCTCGATGTGGCACCCGCCGATGCCCCTGTGCGTCCGACCCGGACGGCGGAGGCCACACCCCAGCCGCCGCAACGTACGGAGGCGTTTCAAGCTCGGTTCGAGCAGGAAGTGGCGCAGGCGCGCGCCCTGCGCGCCGACGCGCGGGCGGCCGTCGAACGGATCTTCACCGACCTCAAGGCCGGCGCGCCGCTGGACAGCCAGGGTCTCCGCACCGTCGTCACCTCCGTCCTCGACCGGCTGACGGAGTACCCCGTCGCGATGCTGACGTTGACCCAACTGGAGCAGATGAAGCGTCTGGATACGGACCTGTTCGCGCATGCGGTGGATGTGTGCATTTTCTCGCTCATCGTCGGCCGTGCGCACGGCCTGACCGACGGATCTCTGGAGCAACTCGGCCTGGGCGCTTTGCTGCACGATATCGGCGAGACCCGTCTCCCGCAAAACCTCCTCCACAAACCCGGCCGCCACACGGAGCAGGACCTGGCGCTCCTGCGGCTCCATCCCCGGATCGGCCTGGCCGTGCTCTCGGGCACGGGGCCGCTGCCGGCCATCACCCGCGCCGTCATCGCCGAACATCATGAGCGGATGGACGGATCCGGATATCCGGACGGCCTCCGGGGATCGAGAATTGCCCTGCCCAGTCAGATCGTCGGCTTGGTGGATGCCTACGATGCCATGGCCAGCCGGCGGAAAGGCCGCCCTCCGCTCTCTCCGGGCCAAACCGTGCGCCAACTGTTTCAACTCGGCCTCAAACACCAGTTCGACCGCACCCTGGTGGAGTGGCTCATCCAATGTCTGGGCGTGTATCCCTTCGGCAGCCTGGTTGAACTCAGCACGGGAGAACGGGCCGTGGTGTACGCCGTCAACCAAAAGGAGCGGCTCAAGCCCTGCGTCAAGTTGATCACCGATACCCAGGGCCGTCCCTATGCCCAGCCCAAGCTCATCGACTTGGCCGAAGCCCAGCCGGGCGAGCCGGCCCGCGCGATTCTCCGCGTCCTGGACGCCGAGGTCGAACGGGTGGATGTGCTGCATTATTGCGAGGCCTCGACGAGGATGCCGCTCACCGCCGGGGCGTGGCGCTGACATGCCCCGGCGCACGCCTCATCATGCCCTGCGCAGCCTGGCTCGGACCCTCTCCGACGCGGTCTATCAGGCCGTGCCGGTGGGGCTCTGCCTGGTGGATGCCCGGGGAGGGATCGTCTCGCTGAATGCCGAAGGCGCCCGGCTGTTGGGATGGGCCGAAGCCGATTGCCTGGGTCGGCCGCTCCACGAACTGATCGAGTGTCGGCTTGTGGACTCCGGCGAGCGACCGGCCGGTCGGGAAGAGGACGGGAGGCAGCCCCTCCCTCGCTCGGACGGGCCCGAGACACCCTGCCCGGTCGCCCAAGTCCTCGACACCGGTCTGCCGGTCTGGGCCCCGCAGGGCACGATCCGAGCCCGCAATGGACGGTGGATGCCGGTCGAATACCAATGCCTTCCCCTGTTCGGCCAGGAAACCGCCGGCGTCCTGTTCAGCTTTCTTGATCGCAGCCTCCACGTGCAGATGGAACGAGACCTGCAGCGCCTCGCCTCGATCCCCGAAGAAAGCCCGTTTCCGATCGTTGAGATGGATGAGGAGGGACACCTCCTCTACGCCAACCGCGAGATGCTCCGGCTCCTGGAACGGTTCGGCTATACGGAGCGGGGGTTCCCGGCGACCCTGCCCGGCAATCTGACCGATCTGATCCGCGCCTGCCTGACCGAACAGACCTGCGCCGAGCCGGTCGAGGTCATGATCGAAGACCTGTGCTACGCCTGGACCTTCTGCGCCGTTCCGTCCTGCCGACGGCTCCGCGCCTACGGCGCCAACGTGACCGAGATCCGGCGGACCGAGCGGGCCATGCGCAGCCTCACGGACATCGTCGTGAACAAGAATGTCGAGTTGGACTTGGCCCTGGCCAAGGCGGAGGAGGCCGCGCAGATCAAAGCCCGGTTCCTGGCCACCATGAGCCACGAAATCCGGACCCCGCTCAACGGAGTCATCGGCATGCTGGAACTCCTGCGGGACAGCCCCCTCTCCGCCGAGCAGGCGGATTTCGCCGCCACGGCCAAGCGGTCGGCGGAGGTGTTACTCGATATCATCAACGACATTCTGGACTTCTCCAAGATCGAAGCCGGCAAGCTCGCCCTGGAGACCGTGGAGTGCGATCTGCCGGCGCTGGTGGAAGACGTCGTCGGGCTGCTGGCGGAACAGGCTTCGCGCAAAGGGGTCGACGTCGCCGGACTGGTCGCCCCGGGAGTCCCCGCGGCGGTGCAAGGGGATCCCAAACGGCTCCGTCAAGTGCTCACCAACCTGGTCGGCAATGCGATCAAGTTCACCGCGCGGGGCGAGGTGGTCGTCCGGGTCGACCTCGAAGACCGTGAAGCGTCGTTCGCATCTCGTGAAGCGCTTCCTTCCGACCCGCGAGATACGCTTGACGCGCAACGAGAAACGCGACTGCGTTTTTCCGTGACGGACACCGGCATCGGCATCCCGACCGCCCGGCACGCGCACTTGTTCCAGCCCTTTGCGCAAGCGGACAGCTCCACCACCAGAAAGTTCGGCGGCACGGGACTGGGTCTGGCCATTTCGAAGCAGCTGGTGGAGCTCATGGGCGGCACCATCGGCCTCGAGAGCGAGCCGGGCCGGGGCAGCACCTTCTGGTTCACCGTGACGTTGCGCGCCCGACCGCCCCAGCCGCAACCGGCCCCTGCGCCGCCCCACGCCCGCGTGTTGATCGTGTCCGGCTCGGACACGATACGGCTGCTCTTGCGCCAACACCTCGCCGCCCGGGGCCTCACCGACATCTGCGAGGACGACGGCCCGCGCGCGATGATGCTGCTGCGGGATGCGGCCGCACGAGCGCGGCCGTTCACGCTCGCCATCCTCGACCACAACTTGCGTGGGCCATGCGAGGCCCCGGCCATCGTCGCCGATCCGGCGCTGACGGCCACGTCGGTGCTGTCGCTCACCCCGGCCGCACAGGCAGCCAACCTCGCACCCGAGGCCGGCACGCGCATCGCCTATCTGGGCAAGCCCATCACACGGTCCGCGCTTCAACGGCAGACCGCGCTCTTGTTGGAGGGGGACACCTGTACTTCCGCCGAGACCCGCGTGCGCCGGATCGACGCACCGCCGGCGACTTCCGACAGCCGGCTGCTGGTCGTCGAAGACAACGAGGTCAACCAAACCGTGGCGGTCCGACTGCTGCAGAAGCTCGGCTATCAGGCCGATGTGGCCGCCAACGGCCGCGAAGCGCTGGCCGCGCTGGCGCGGACCCCCTATGTCGGCATTCTGATGGATTGTCAGATGCCGGAAATGGACGGTTATGAAGCCACGCGGCTCATTCGGGAACGGGAAGCCCAGGCGCGGGGTACGGGGTGCGGGGCGCGAGGCGAATCAACCTCGAACCCGGAACCTCAAACCCCGAACCGGAAATCCGGCGCGCCTCACATCCCGATCATCGCCATGACCGCCAATCACCTGCCGGGGGACCGGGAGCGGTGCCTCGCCGCCGGCATGGACGACTACCTTGCGAAACCCGTCACCACGGACTCGCTCCGCTCCGTCCTCTCACGATGGGTGTCGGCTGGCGCAGGCGCGCAACAGGGACATCACGGGAAGCAAGGCGACGACTCGAGCGCCCCTCCGCCGCCCCCTCCAGGCGCAGCTCGGGAGCCGGTCTTCAATATCAGCGAAGCCTTGGCAAATTTGGACGGCGATATCGCGCTCCTCCGGCAGATGGCCCGGCTGTTCCTGCTGCACTATCCCCAGGTCATCGCCGAGTTGCAGGAGACCCTGGCCCGGCACGATTACGAGAAGATCGCCCGGATCGCACACCGGGTGAAGGGCATGGTGGGCAACTTTTGCGCCAGGCGCGCCTCGGGCCAGGCGACGGAACTCGAAGGTCGAGGCCAACATCGCGACCAAGAGACCGCCGTGCAGGCCTGCCTGGGTCTGGCCGATGAACTGGTCGCGCTCGCCCAGGCGCTCACCGCGTTTCTCCAGGAGACCGCCCCGTGCAAGTCCTGATCGCCGAAGACGACCCGATCTCGCGTCTGGCGCTGGAAACCAAACTCTCCCAGTGGGAATACCGGGTGATCGGTTGCGCGGACGGCAACCAAGCCCTGCGCCTCCTGCTCGAGCCGGACGGGCCGGAACTGGCGATCCTGAATTGGGACATGCCCGGCCTGAGCGGGCCGGACGTCTGCCGGGAGGTCCGCAAGCGACGGGTGGGCCCCTACATCTATACGCTCGTCCTGACCGCGAAGGACGCCGTGCCGGACCTCGTCTCGGCCCTGGAAGCCGGGGCCGACGATTATTTGACCAAACCGTTCGACTCGCACGAGTTGCGCGCGCGCCTCCTGGCCGGACAGCGCCTCCTGGCGCTGCAGCGCGAGCTGATCGCGTCGCGGGAAGCGCTGCGTGTGCAAGCCTCCCACGATGCCCTCACGGGTCTCTGGAACCGAGGCGCCATCATGCATCGCCTGGAGCAGGAGATCGATCGCGCGCAGCGCCTGGACGCGCCGCTGGGCCTCGCATTGGGCGACCTGGACTTGTTCAAGCACGTCAACGACCGATACGGGCACCTGGCGGGGGATGCCGTGCTGCGGCAGGTGGCCGATGCCCTCGAGGGGTCCCTGCGCGGCTACGACGCGGCCGGCCGCTACGGAGGGGAAGAGTTCCTGGTGTTGCTCCCCGGCTGCGACCTCGCACAGGCCCATGCGGCCATGGAACGGATCAGGACCTGCATCGAAACGTTGCCGATCACGATCGACCCGCAGTCGGGACGGAGCCGCACGATCCACGTCACGATGAGTTTCGGCGTGACGGTCTCGACGCCGGCGCGGCGGCTCCTCGATCCGGACGCATTCATCGATGAGGCCGATTCCGCCCTCTACCGGGCGAAACGCTCCGCCCAACGCAATCGGGTCGAGATGTGCCTGCCGACCGGCGAGTGCCAGCCCAGCACGTAGGAACCGGCACGTTCTTCTGGTCCGCGGCCGTGCGATGGGGCCCCGTGCGCCTTACGGGCAGGCCACCGGCTGGGCAAAGAGCGGATAGCGGGTGGGCAGGTCGTCGTGCAGGATGATTTGCTTGGCCAGCCTGGTCGGCTCATGCACGACGACCGGGGCGCGCAAATTGGCCGTAATCCGATCCGGGTCTCCCGGCGGCACGGTCAGCAGTACGAACAGGATCAACTCCTCGTCGGCCGGCGACCCCAGGTCGGCCAGAACGGCCGGCTCCAGCATGACCCGGTAGTCCGGCTTGAACATGCGCGGGTCCATGATCACAAAGGCCAGGCCCCCTTCGTCCGCCGACTGCAGCCATTTGAACGGCGCCTCTCGGTCATGGTCCAGAATGATGTACCGGGTGGACTGGGGAAACCCGATGATCCCGGATGGGAACCGGAGCATCACCTCGTCTCGAAATTCGATCTCTCCGAATCGGCTCGTGCTGATTTTCATATCATCTCCGTTCGGCGTAACGCCTGCCCACAGCTCGAAGGCATGGCCTCACACGCGCTTCGCCTCAGCCTGTATGGGACGCCCGAGGTGTTTCAACGCCTCGGTTGCCGCCGGTTGCGCTCTGGCGGCCTGCTTGTTCTCGTCGAGAATCTTCGCGTAGACCTCGTCGCGATGGACCTGGACGTCGCTGGGCGCCTCGATCCCCAACCGGACCTGTCCGGCTTTCATTTCCAGCACTACCACCCGGATGTCGTCTCCGATGGTGATGCCTTCCCCTAACTTCCGTGTCAGGACTAGCATGGTCGCCCTCCCTGGCGTCCGAATATGCGGCGCCGTTCCCGCGCTCCCTATGTGCGGAGCCACTCACCCGGCTTATTGGATGACCCCTTCTTTGCATTCTCTCCCGTTACGCTATTTGAGAAACTGCAGCAACGAATCGTTGAACATTTCGCTGGCCACTTGCGCCGTCGCCTGGAGCGCCAGTTGCTGTTGTTGGAGCTGAGAAATCGCTTGTACGACGTCGGTGTCCTGCTTGTTCGACAGATTCGCTGTCACAAGCCCCTGAAATTGAGTGAGCGTAGACGTGGTCGCGGTCAGCCGATTCGATAGCGCCCCGACTTCGCCCTGAGCGGAGACCACCTGGTTTGTAGCGGTATCGGCGTCGGCGTTGGCCTGACTGATGCCGCCCTGGTAATTGCCGGTCAATGCATTGGCCAGGCCTTTCACCGCGGCAAACAGGTCAATGGCGGAACCGCTAAAGACCTGATTGCCGGGCAGATTGGTCTTGATGGTTTGATTGTCGCCGACCTCGATGGCCTGCTGCCCGCTGTTCCCCTGGTACTGGATGCCGGTTTGGACTCGAAAGAGATCACCGGCTGCCGGTGCGGCGGTCCCGTTTTTGATCGACATCTGGAGCCCATCAAAGGTGATCGCACTGCCACTGGTATAGGTCTGACTCGCCGCCACCTTTTGCGCTCCCAAGGAAACGGAGAAGCTATCCCCGCTCTGGGGTCCGCCGTTCGTCCCGTCGATGAGGTTCACGCGGAGGCCGTCGAAGTCGATGTTCGCGCCGGAGGTGTAGGCATTCCCCGACGAAAGTGTCGCGCCCGTCGTCGCATCGATGACGGAATACTGGCTGGCAGACGTAAACTGAATGGTATAGGTGTCCAGCTTGACCTTGGAGGAATCGATCACGCCTGCATCCGACGCGACGGCACCCCCTGTGTTTGCCCCGGCGACCGACACGGAGACCGGCTTGGAGACATCATAGACGTCGAAAGTACTGGCCCCGCTGAATTTGATGACATAGTCGTCAAACGTCGCCGCGTTGGAATCACTCACGCTTCCTTGCGAAATCAAAGCTCCGCCGGTATTACCCGCGCCGGCCGACGTAACGGCCCGTAACGCGAACGGCAAGGCCCCGTTCGTAACGCTTCCTCCATTCAACCCAAGCGAGCCGACAGCGCTCCCACCGGTGACCTGGACCGTGGAGGAGCCGCCGGAACTATTGGATGCAATCACGAGATGATCGGTGTCGAACGTGACCGTGACGCTCTTGCCCGCGGCCTTCAAGGTCGCGTCGGCATTGATTTGAGTCTGGACCTGTGACGCAAGCGCAGCTCCTGTGGCGTAAGAGCCGGCCGTCACCGTGATAGTTCCGGAGGTCGTGCCATCCACCGAAACGGTCAAGGTGTCGTTGCTTCCGCTCGTGACGGTCGTAGGCGGAGTGATCGAAACCCCGGTCGCGCGCCCATGCGTAGCGGTCCCGGCGAAAAGATTTTGGCCTCCGACGTCCGTATTGGCCGCTTGCTGGAGTTGCGCCAATATCTGCTTCACTTCCAACGCTCCGGTGGCGCGATCCGACGCCGTATTCGTATCGCTCGCCAATTGTACGGCTAATTCCTTGATCCGAGTCAGCGATTGCGATACGTTGCCCAAGACCGTGTCCGCGGCGCTCAACCGCTGACCGCCGAACTGGATGTTTCGGAGACGCTGGGAGATCATGGCGAGCGTCTGTTTATCCCCGATGATCTGGCCGAACGTGGTCGGGTCATCCGAAGGCTGGACGATTTTCTTTGAAGATGAAATCTGGTTCTCGGTGTCCACCATCTTCTGCCGAATCTGCTGAAGATTGTCCAATACGCCCCCGAATATTTGCGAATCGGAAACCCGCATGGTCTCCTCCTATTTTTTGATCGCCACCAGTGTCTGTAGAATCTCATCGGTCATCTGAATCAACCGGGCCGCCATTTGATACATCCGCTGATATTGCATCATACTGGTCAGTTCCTCATCCATCGACACTCCGGAAACCTGGCCGCGGAATCCCTGCAATTGCAGATCCAGCGATTGTTGGGCTTTGAGGCTACTGTCCGCATTCTGGGCGGACACGCCGAGGGACGTGGCGGCGTTTTGGTACGCCCCGGTAAAAGTAGTCCCCCCAAGATCCGCAATGGACTTGCTCTGCAAGGCCACCAGCGCCAGCGCATTGCCGTTGTCGCCCGCGCCTCCGCTCAGACTGGCTGCCGCCGCCACTTGCTTGGCGTCGGTCAACGCGACCGATATCGACGTGGCACTGCCCGTATAAGAGTTGACCTTTAACTTGTCGCCCGCCGCGGGCGTGCCGGTGACCGTGACCTGGATTCCGTCCACGTTCAAGGTCGACGGACTGCCGTAGCTTCCGGAGCTTGCCGTGCTGGTCCCGCTGGCCAGCCCCAAAGCCGTGCGTGCCGTCCCGCCGGTCACATTCACGGCCGAGCTGGCCGCAGCGGAATCGGAGGTGATAACCAGCCGGTTCGCACTGGTATCGTAGGTGACGGTGACGCTCTTGCCTGCCGCAACCAACGTTGCATCCGCATTGATCTTGTTCTGCACTTCGGTGGCAAGGTCCGCCCCGCTGGCATACGCTTTTCCCGGCGACGCAGCCCCGCTCAATGTGATGGTGCCGGATGCCGTGCCATCCACCGATACGGTCAAGGTGTCGTTCGTCCCCGTCACGATGTTGAGCGGGGCGCCGGCTGTAGGAGCCGTGATGGCGGTTCCCGTATAGTTGCCCTTGCCGGCCGATCCGGTGGTCGTGTCGACGATCGAATAGGCGGTGGCGGAGGAGAATCGAATCTCGTAATCGTGCATCGTCAACAAACTCGGCGCCGTGACGGCGGAGGCGGACACAGAAGCGGTCCCCGTGTTCGTGTCGGGAATCGTCGAACTGACCGAGAGCGGCGAAAAGAAATCCTGTCCGGTCGAGCCGTCCAACCCATATCCCCGCCGATGCTGCTGATTCATCTCCGTGGTCAAGGCGGCCGTCACCTGATCCAGCGCCTTCAATTGCCCAGGAATGATCGTATCCCGCGCATCCAGCAGCCCCTTCATCTTCCCGCCCGTTATCAGGGGCGTGATGTCCTGGGTCGCCCCGCTTCCTACCGCGTAACCGATATCCTGCAACCCGCTGTTATCAGCGCGAGCTATGGTGGACAAGGCACGGGTCTGGCCCTGCTCCACCAGCACTTGGCCCCGGCCAACGTATACCGACACTTGCCCCGAGGCGTCCACGGTCGTGGCAATGCCAATATCCCGACCGAGTTGGTTCAACAATTGGCCACGTTGGTCCATGAGGTCATTGGCATTCTGGCCACGATGCGTCGCATCGGAGATCTTGACGTTCAAGTCGGCGATTTGCGAGGCCAGGGTGTTGACTTCATTGATCGTTTGGCTAACCTGCCCATCAAGCGACTTGCGTTGGGTGTTCAAGTTGGCCGCCGTTTGGTTGAGGTCCCCCGTCAACGTTGCTGCCTTGGCGAGCAAGGCGTTTCGCGCAGTCGGGTCCGATGGGTTGGTGGCAACGTCCTGAAGCGCACCGAAGAAGTTGTTGAGGTCGGCGCCGACCCCTTGGGCGTTGGAATCGCCATACAGCCCCTGAATCTGGAACAGCGCGTCACGATAGGCACCGAGCTGTCCGAGCTTCTGTTGGGATAGGTTCAATTGTCCTTCGAGGAAGGAGTCCGTCGTACGGAGGATCTGGGCGACCTGCACCCCACTCCCCACCTGTCCCGGACTGGCATCCTGAGCTTGGGCTTCGGTCAGGACCGCCGTCTGCTTGGAATAGCCGGGCGTGTTGACGTTGGCGACGTTTTGGCCGATCACCGTCATCGTTTGCTGAGCCGCCTGAAGGGCGCTCTGGCCGATTTGGAACAGCGAATCGATACCGGACATCGCCTACCCTTTCCTAGCCAAAAACGTGCCGGAAGCCTTCGCCTGCAATGCCCCCGAAGACGAATACACCGGCGGCGCAGCAATATTACGCGTCCACAGCGAGAGGATGTTTTGGATCAGGAGCAGCGAGCCGGCGACCAACACCCCACTCATGCGATTGGCGGCGCGCAGGGTTTCGACGGACCGACTCAATCGCTCCTGTAGCCACAGGAGTCGCCCGGCGTCTTCCGCGCCGGCTCGGCCAGCGATTGCCGTGAGGGTCAACGACTCGGACGGCATGGCCCAGCCGAGCGCCAGTTGCTCGACCAAGGAGATTCGTTCCCCTTCCAGCGAGCGAATCTCCTCCAACAATGCGAGTTTCCGCTGATTGGTTCCGGCGAGGCCATCGTTCGACAGCGTGCGGAGGGCGTCCTGCTCCTGATGAAGCACCGCCCCGAGGTCGTCGATGCAACGTTGTTCCCGTTCGAGGAGTTCGCTGAGGCGATGGGTGGTCGTCGAAGTGTCCAGCACGTTATCTTCCCTCCCCGGTTTGCGCGAGGGGTCTTTGGGGGTGCGGATCGGCTCCTGCCGACGCGTGTGCCGACCGCACCCCCAAAGACCAGTCCGGATGAGGGAGAAACCGGTTACAGCACCGCGTCGGTCAAAACCTGTCGAATCAACGCATCCCCGACTTTCCGTCCGCTGACATCGTAGGTTCCGGCGTCCAATGCCTGCCGAATCCC
Organism: Nitrospirota bacterium; assembly: GCA_028876065.1. Classification (GTDB taxonomy): domain Bacteria; phylum Nitrospirota; class Nitrospiria; order Nitrospirales; family Nitrospiraceae; genus SYGV01. The sequence goes on along the minus strand of JAGWTI010000001.1, from coordinate 19,591 downwards.
CGCGATTTTGCTCGCCCTCGCGTCAGCCGAGCCATTGGTCAGCGAAGTGATCCGCTGAAGATCCTTGGCATACTCGGAGATTTGCACTTGGTCCTGCTGTGTGGCAGAACTCGCCGAAGGCTTGGCAGCCTGCTGGTCGATATCCTGCGTTCCCAGCAAGAGAGACGCCAATTCCTGTGCACGCCCATGTCCTGAAATTTCCATCACTTACCCTCTCTCCACCGGTGAGGCCTTCCTTGAGAGTGACAGACCTTTGCCTCCATGCCTCTTCACCGGCTCGACCCCTGTATCGGTTGAACCGACCCAGGACTTGAGAGGTTTTTTTGACTATCCGCAGGGCGTTGTCGCGCCATGTCCTCGATGACCATGGCTCCGAATCCCAGCCCACCGCGCTCGGCAGCCAACCGCCCGATCTCCATGTCATAAAAGTAATAAAACTGTTCTCCGCCTTTATTGGGGAGAAGTCCCTTCTTGGGCACGGTTTCACGCATCGTCTTCATCAGATAGGAAATAAAGTAGGCGTCCAATTCCTTAGCCGCTTGCTTGATTTCAGCTTCACTTCGATTAGATTTGGCCAGAGCTTGCCGCAGCTCAGAAGGCAAACCTTCCACACCCTGGAGACCGCCTAGATTGGTCAAATCTTTGTCGTATGCGATCGGGAGCGGGGCAATTTGCATGATTTGATACTTTCATCGAAAGATTAAAGTATTTTCCTAACTCTATATAACTTCTAGGTTTGCCTGAAGTGCACCAGCAGCCTTCAGTGCCGCGAGAATAGCCACCAAGTCCCTAGGAGTCACCCCGACGGCATTGAGTGCCCGGACGACCTCTCCCAGCGTGACGGTTTCATCCACCTGCATCAGTCGGGCCGGGTCCTCCTGAACCTGCGTGTCCTGATTCTTGATGACCTCGGTTTGCCCCGCACTGTTCCCCAAAATGGACCCGTTCGGCTGCGAGACGGAAACCGTATCCTTGACCGAGATGGTCAAATTGCCGTGGGCGATGGCGCACGTGGACAGCCGGACATACTCGCCCAGCACGACCGTCCCGGTCCGCTCGTTGACTACCACTTTTGCCGGCACGTCTACGGCCACGTCCAAGGCTTCGAGCATCGCGACATATTGCACGATCCGCCCTTGAAAGCTGGCCGGCACCGCAGCGCGCACCTGCGTGGCATTGACCGGCAAGGCCGTCCCAGGTCCCAACATGCTGTCGATGGCGTCCGCGAGGCGAATCGACGTCGTGAAATCCGATTGCCGCAGCATGATGCTAACCGAATCCCAACTGTCGATGCTCACCGTTATTTCCTTTTCTACGATGGCGCCGCCCGGTACCACTCCGGCCGTCTGATGGTTTTTCGTCACCGTCGAGCTCCCGCTGTTGGATCCGCCGCCCCCGCCTCCTCCGCCGAGAAACCCGCCGATGGAAATCGGCCCTTGCGCCACCGCATAGACTTCTTGGTTCGGAGCCTTCAGCGGGGTCAGCAATAAGGTTCCTCCTTGCAGACTCTTGGCGTTGGCCATGGTGGACACGATGGCATCCAGAGTCATGCCCGGCCTTGCAAAGGGCGGAAGCTTGGCCGTCACCATCACGGAGGCGATGTTCCTGGTTAACAACTGGATTGGCTCGATGAGTAGATTGATGCCCATCTTGTTCAACATGGACATCATCGCCTGGATCGTGAACTGGCCGCCGATCACTTGGTCGCCGGTCTGGCTCAGGCCGACCACCAAACCGTACCCCAGCAACTGGTTCTCCCTCACTCCATCGATCGTGGCGATGTCCTTGACCCGGGCCGCTTCGGCGGAGCCGGCAAGCAGGATCGCCACGAGCATCAGGCTGACAATGGCACGCATCTTCATGTTGTCTCCCGCCCCTCTCTGCCTTCTGCTTTCCCTCAGAACGGATAAATCCAGTCCAACACCCTGGTGAACCAGCCCGGTCGCTGCACGTCGTCCACGACGCCGAGGCCCGTGTATTCGATTCTGGCGTCCGCGATCGCGGTGGACAGCACCTGGTTCTTCGTATCCACGTCCACGCGCCGGACTACGCCGCTGATTTTGAGCGTCTGCTTCTCGCTGTTCACCGTCACTTCCCGTCGGCCTTCGATCCGCAAGTCTCCGTTGGGCATCACTTGCGTCACATGAGCGGACATGGTGCCGGTCAGAGTGTCCGCCCGATTGGTCGCCCCCTTGCCGGAAAACTTGTGCTGGGCATTGGCATTGACGCCCAACGAATTCGCTTGGAACTTGTTGAGCACCATGGCAGGGAGCCCGATGGTGTTACCGGTCAAGCTGTCATTGAGCGATGAGTCCCGCTCCGCGCTCGTATCGGCACTCTTGGACCCCTGATGGCTTTCCTGAATCTTGATGGTCAAGATGTCCCCGATCCTCATCGCGCGGAGATCTTCATAGAGATAGGCCCGCCCGTTCTCCTCCTGCCACAAAGACCCGATTGTCTTGGGCGGCGGCAAGGGCGGGATCACGATCTGGGAGATGATCGGCGGAGGACTGGTACATCCGGCCAGCAAGCCGGCTGCCACCACCACTGCACTGCCACGTTGCCAATTCATCTGCCGCTTCACCCTTCGAGGCCGGCTAAAACTCCACGCGCACCACGCCCGGCCCTACGACAATCCCCCGCACTTCCCGTTTGCTGTCCTGGTTTAAGACCGTGACAGCTTGGCCTACATGGCCGCTCATCTTGCTGGTCCCGCTGGCCTGGATCAGCAGCCCGCCGTGCTTGAACTCGATGGTCACATCCGCGCCTTTTTGAACGACCTCCGGAATGGCCAGCGAGGACATCCGCACGGGCGCTTCGGCTCGGATCGGCCTGATCACCCGCTTGCCGATCGCTTGTTCCGGCTCGGTCAGAAAATCATGACTCTCTCCGGGAAGCGGGAGCCGAGCCATGGCCAGATCCCCTTCTTCCAAGGTATCCTGCGGTTGGACCGTTCGGATAACCGTCACGACATCGGCCGACACCGTCACTTCCGCCAGCACACGGAGCGTCCGCACTTCCTTGCCGTCGACCAGCAACGCCGTGTCGAACAAGCGCCGCCCGAAGTTTTCCAACAACCCACGCCCCTTGACCCGCACTTCGAGCACGCCCGGCGCCACAGTAATGGGCTCATCCGGACCTAGAATCTGTACCTCGATTTCCGCGGCCTTGCCCTTCAAGCGCCGTTCGAGATAGGTCCGCACGGCTTTCTGAAGCTGCGCCGGCGTCACTTCTTGCGTAGCCGGCTTGGCCGTCACGGCAGGCATCGCAGCGGCCGAGAATCCTACCTTCGGCTTGCTGTCCGGCAGCGGCCCCTTGCCTTCCGCCAGCCCCCCGGCGCACAGCACCGCAGCCGTAAGGGCAAGATGCCACCGAATCACGCTGGGCAGTAGCTCTCTAGCCTGCATCCGCAATGTCATGGATGCTCCTCCTTACCGTCGCACGTTGTTGGCTAAGGACATCATGTCGTCGGAGGCCTGGATCGCCTTGGAGTTCACTTCATAGCTCCGCTGCGCAATGATCATGTTCACCATTTCCTCGGCCAGGTTGACGTTGGAGCTCTCCAAGTATCCCTGTTGGATCAAGCCGAATCCGGTGGCGAAACCGCCCGTGCCCTGAATCGGCGGGCCCGATGCGAAGCTGGGCAGAAATAAGTTATTGCCCTGCGCAATCAAGCCGGAAGGGTTGTCGAAACGAACGAGCTGGATTTGCCCGATCTGTGTGGCTTGGGTCACGCCGGGGAGCAGGACGGACACCGTCCCGTCTTGTGCAATATCGACCTTCAGTGCCCCGGACGGCACCGTAATGACCGGGCTCATCTGGTCGCCATCACCGCTGACCAAGTTACCGACATTATCTTTTTTGAACGCGCCGTTGCGCGTATACATGATCGTCCCATCCGGGCGAGTCACCTGAAAAAACCCATTGCCATCGATGGCCAAGTCCAGCTCGTTGTTGGTTTGCCGCATGTTGCCTTGGACCCATTCCTTCGCCACCGTCGTGGTCCGAACCCCGCCGCCCACCTGGATGCCCACGGGATTAATGGACACGTTGGAGGAGTTCGTGCCGGGCATCCGCTGGATCTGGTAGAGCAGATCGGCGAACTCAGCCCGGCTGCGCTTGAACGCATTGGTATTGACGTTGGCCAGATTGTTCGCGATCACATCCATGTTCGCTTGTTGCGCGTTCATCCCGGTGGCCGCAGTCCACATGGCACGAATCATCTTTTCCTCCCTGAGCGTATGGCGAATGGCTTATGGCTCGGAATCAGTCTCTTACTATCAGCCATCGGCTATCGGCTCTTTTCCGTTACGTCGCCCGTCCCAACTCTTGGATGGAGGTACTCGTCATCGTATCGAAGGCCGTTAGCATCTTTTGCGCAGACTCGTAGCTGCGCATCACATCGATGAGGCGAGCCATTTCCGCAAAGCTGTTCACATTCGACTCCTCGATATGTCCGGTCACCAGGGCGACATCTTTTACGGGCTTGGGATTCTGCCCGATAAACAGCCCTCCGCCGACCTGCTGGGGAGGCTGGTTCTCGGGGAACTCCACAAGTTTGATTCTGGCCACCGTAGCGTCATCCACCTGGATACGTCCGTCCTGAGCCACTTTGGCATCGCCCGGCTTCAAGACAATCTCTCCCTTGTCCCCCATCACCGCCGACCCGTCTTCCGTGACCAAGCGCCGCTTGTTGTCGAGATGGAACGCCCCGTTCCTCGTGTAGAACACCCCTTGCGGAGTGTTGATTTCGAAAAATCCTTTGCCCTGGACGGCCAGATCGAAGGGGTTATCGGTTTTCTTCAGTTGCCCGCCGCCAAAATGCGTCGCCAGGTTGGTGGACTGCACAAAGACCCGCTCGTTGACACCCTGAGGCAACCCACCCATGACCGGCTGCTGCTCGGCGCCCGGTCCGAATGAGCCTGCGAGCCGCCCAGCCGTCCCCAAGATTGCTTGAAAGACCGGCTCGACCCGCTTGAACCCGCCGGTTTTCAGGTTCGCAATATTGTTCGCCAAGACTTGGATGCGCTCCTCTTGGGCCAGCGCGCCGGATAAGATGGGATAAATGCCTCGGTTCATCCGACCATCCCTTGCTCAACCGCCCCATGGACGCTGCCTACGGCGATCTCGACCGAAGGAAAAGCAATTGGCATGCCATGCACGGACAGGATATGGCGGCAGGCCGTGAGCAATAGGGACACCCCTTTCGGCGCGCCAATAGCGCTCCGCCACATCACGCAGGCATGAGGACTAGGCAGAACTTGCCCGGACCGGCACTTCTATCCCGTCAGGGAACTGGCAGACCATGCGGCGACTTGGCGGAAATGAAAGAGATGGGCGGAAGGGAACAGAAGGGAGTGGTCAAACCGATATCCATGTATTGCCCTTGGTATGGCCTTTGGCGGAGCCAGGCGCGCCGGCGGATTGGCCCGGCTTCCAGGATTCCAGCAGCTGGCCCAAGGCGTCCGGCGCCAGCGCATGGCTGAAATAGTACCCCTGCATCTCGTTGCAACGTTGGGAGCGGAGAAAGGCGGCTTGCCCTTCGGTTTCGACGCCTTCCGCCACCACGTTCAGGTTCAGGCAATGGCCCAGCGTGATAATCGCCTTGGTGATCGAGGCGTCGTCGGCGCTGGTGGCGATGTCGCGCACGAACGATTGGTCGATTTTCAACGTATTGATCGGAAGCCGTTTCAGGTAGCCCAGCGACGAATACTCTGCGCCGAAATCGTCGATGGAGAGCCGGATGCCCATCCCGTGCAAGGTTTTCAACATGGCGATCGTGCCTTCCGCATCCTGGATCAACAGGCTCTCGGTCAGCTCCAATTCGAGACTGCAGGGATCCAACCCGGTGTCTTGCAACACCCGGGCGATGGTCTGCACCAGGTGTTTCTGTTGGAACTGGCGCCGCGACAGGTTGACGGCCACCCGGAGATGCGGGAACCCTCCGTCCCGCCAGACCTTGACTTGCGCGCAGGCGGTCCGCAGCACCCACTCGCCCAACGGCACGATCAGGCCCGTCTCCTCGGCCAATGGGATGAACTTATCCGGAGACAGCAGGCCCCGTTCCGGATGGTGCCACCGCACCAAGGCCTCCACCCCCACCATGGTCCCAAGCCGGAAATCGACCAGTGGCTGATAGTGCAAGACGAACTCCCGGCGATGAATCGCATGCCGCAAGCTCGTTTCCAGGGTCAACCGTTCGAACGACCGGGTGTTCATCTCGGCCGCATAGAACCGGAAGACCCCTCCCTCCTCCTTGGCCGAATACATCGCGGTGTCCGCGCCCTTGATCAGCGCATCCCGGTCTTCGTGGTCGGTCGGATAGAGGGCAATCCCGATGCTCCCGGCCACGAACACCTCCTGCTCTTCCAGCATCACCGGCACCGCCACCGCATCCAACACCTTCTGCGCGATACGGGCCGCGTCTTCGGCGCCCGTCAAGTCCTCGAGGATCACGGTGAATTCGTCTCCGCCCAAGCGAGAGACCGTATCCGTGGCCCGCACCGAGCCGCTCAAACGGGTCGCGATGGTTTTCAAGAGCGAGTCGCCGACTCCGTGTCCCAGCGAATCGTTGATCAACTTGAACCGGTCCAGGTCCAAGAACAACACCGCCACCAGGCGATCCGTGCGGCGGGCGCGCGCCAGCGCCTGCATCAGCAAATCCATGAACAGCCGGCGGTTGGGCAGGCCCGTCAAGGGATCGTAGTACGCCAGATCGTCCAACCGTTGTTCAGCCAGCTTGCGCTGCGCGATGTCCCGCACCAAGCGTCGGGACGCCCACAAGCCGAACAGGGTCAACGGAACGATCAAGAGAGCGCCGACGCCGCCGACCGCCCAGACCATCCGATCGACGGGCGCGTAGACCCGTTCGCGGTCCACCGAAACCAAGACCGTCCAGTCGAATCCGAGAAACCGCCGATGGCCGGGCAGACGCGCAAAGCCGGTCACCACGGGAGTCGAGCGGCGGTAATGGGACTCTTCGACGAACCCCTTGGCACCCGGCTCGCCCGACGCCACCGTGAGGGCCGACGGCAGACGCAAACCGAGCAGGTTCGGCGCCGGCCGGTCCGGATCCCTCCCCTCGTCGCCCCCGTTCAGAACGGCCCCGTCCCGGTCGAGGAGGAGCCACGGCAATGAGGCATGCCCCCAATTCCCGTATCGCCCGCTTTCGCTCTCGTCGATGACCATGCGCAGCCGGTCCAGGGCCACGAGGCCGGTCACGACCCCCAGGAACTGGCCGTCCGGCCCGCTGACCGGCGCGGAAATCGTCACCCCGATCCGATCGCCGGCCTCCGGAGCCCGTTGCGCGGCGCCCAGGTGGACCTGCTCCGTTTCGCTCACGCCGAGGAACCAGTCTTCCCGGCCCACGTCGCGGCCGCGGAGGGCTTCGCTGCTGGCGGCGACCACGCGGCCCTGGGCATCGGCGAGGCTCAGCCAGATGTAATGGCCGGAAATCTCCTGATAGCGGCGCAGGACCCCGGCCTGCGCCTCCGGAGTCCCGTTCCTTAAGACCGCATGGTCCGCCAGCGAGCGGATATCCACGTAGCGTTCGAACAACAGATTGTCGAGGCGGTCGGCGACATCCGCCGCGGCCCCGGCCACCTGCGCGCCCCGTTCCTGAATCATCGCCTGGCGCAGGGACAACAACACGTAGAGCCCGATCGCCAGTCCGACGACCAAGGTCAGGACGAGTGTCAGGGGCAAGGCGACGGCATACCAATCGGTTGGCGCATCCGCCGGCTCGCACCCGGCCAGCCGACGCTGCGACGCTTCCGTGGATGAGCCCTTTTTCGAGTAGTCCAAGCGTGCGTCTCCCATTCCCGTCAGCGACCGGATCCCGACCCCGTTTTCCCGGCCCGCCGCCCGCCCGCATCAGGACAGACAGCTCCCGTGGCAACGGACCGACCGTGGGGCGGCCCATTTCCGTTTCATCGCCGAGGACGACGTCTATTGAATGTCAGCCTACTTGTCGGTAGCCCTGGACGATTCCTGAAGAATGCGCGGCAGGCAGACCGGCAACCGCCAACAACCGGCAGGAACAGGCAGCGAGGCAAGCGGGAGCGCACTGCGTGCGGAAGAATGATGGACGAGGGCCGCGGACGGCTCCCCGTTCGGCGTTCAGCCTTTCTCGTTCGGCCTTGCGGGTGCGGAGGCCTCGGCGACTTCCATTTAAAGCACCGATTGCAATTTGGCCTTCAGACGGATGACCGCTTTCGCATGAATCTGGCAGACGCGGGACTCGGTCACCTTGAGCAAGCCCCCGATCTCTTTCATCGTCAGCTCTTCATAGTAGTACAGGGTCAAGACCAGCCGTTCTTTTTCCGGGAGCTGTTCGATCGCCTTGCCGAGAATCTCGCGGATATTGTCGTTGATCACCGTCGAAAGGGGGTCCGGATGCTGTCGATCCACCAGCATGCGCAAAATCCCGTGCCCATCGGCTTCCTGCGCGCCCAAATCCTGGATGCTCAGCAACACCGCGCCCTGGGAGCGGGTGAGAAAGTCGTCCAGCTCGGACAACGAGAGGTTCAGGGCTTTCGCGACTTCTTCGTCCGTCGGCGGACGGCCGTACTTCTTCTGCAACTCCACGTGGGTCTTCTGCAACAGCCCGATCCGTTCGTGCACCGAGCGGGGCACCCAATCCATGGAGCGAATCTCGTCCAGCATGGCGCCGCGAATGCGGAATTCCGCATAGGTTTTGAACTTGGCTTCGCGCGACGGATCGTACTTCTCCAGCGCATCCATCAAGCCGATCACGCCCACCGACACCAAATCGTCGGCATCCAGGTGGGCCGGCAACCGAAAGGCCAGGCGATGGGCCATGGCCCTGACGATCGGGGCAAATTCGCGAATCACCCGCTCGCGCTCCGCCTCCAGATCGGCGCCTTTGGAAATTCCGGACTCAAGGACTGGTTTCATGACGATTCTCCTTCACTTCCCTGGGAACACCCGGTGCATCCGTCTCAGCCCTGTGCGATCAGGCTCTGCAGGAAAAATTGCACGGACCCTTTGGGCGACTCCGGCACCCGCCACTGCGCCACCTGATGCGCCAAACGTTGAAACTCCCGGCTGGCCGGGGCCTGGGGAAACGCGTCCAACACGGCCCGCTGTTGACGCACGGCCATCGGCACGTAATCGTCGTCGGGAATGGCCCCGACGTAGTCGATCGAGATATTCAGAAACCGGTCCGCCACCAAACCGATCTTCCGATACACTTCCGGCCCCTCGTCCCGCCGACGAACCATGTTCACCAACAAGCGAAACCGCTTTTCGCTGAATCGGTTGGACAGCACCTTCATCAGGGCATAGGCATCCGTGATCGAGGTCGGCTCGGGCGACGCCACCACCATGATTTCCTGCGCCGCCACGGCAAAAAACAGGACGTTGGACGAGATGCCGGCCCCCGTGTCGATCAGGAGCACGTCCACGTCCTGCGCCAGCCGGTCGAACTCGTCCCGCAACAGCTGCTGCTGATCCGGCGTCAGCGCCGTCAGGTCCTGGATGCCGGAACTGGCCGGCAGGATCTGCACGCCGCCCGGCCCCGTGAGGACGATTTCGTCCAGGTGTTTCTCTCCCGCCAACACATGTTCGAGCGTCGCGCCCGGCACCAACCCCAGCAGCACATCCAGGTTGGCCAACCCCAGGTCCGCATCCAGCACCATCACCCGCTTGCCGGTGTGGGCCAGGGCCAACGCGAGATTCGCCACGACGTTCGTCTTTCCGACGCCGCCTTTCCCGCTGGTCACCGCAATGACCTGGACGGAGGTCCGCGCCCGACGCTCTTCGCACAACAGGGTGCCCGCCAGTTCCCGCAACTTGGTCGCCTGATCCACGTGGACCTCCGTTCGTCTCGTCGTTCGTTGTTCGTCTCTCGTCGCCCGTGCCGCGTCGTTCACAGGGAGGCTCGCTTTCTTCACGCGTCCCGCTTCACGCTGTTCGCCGCCGGCTTCAGCTCTCCGTCGAGGAGCAGGTCCGCCACGCGGTCCGGTTTGGCCACATCCAGGTCTTCGGGGACGCGCTGGCCGACGCTCAAATAGGACAGCGGCAACCCCGTCCGCTTCATCAGGTCGAACAACCCGCCGAACCCGCTCGTTTCGTCGAGCTTGGTAAAGAGCAGACGATCGATGGGAATCCCCGCATAGCGCCCCGCCCCGTCCTTCAAATCCTGCTCCCTGGTCGTCGCGGAGAGCACCAGGTGGGTTTCCAGGGGATGGTCCAAGGCGATCAACCGGCGCAGTTCTTCCATTCCCGCCTGGTCCCGCGGGCTTCGCCCCGCCGTGTCGATCAGGATCAGCTCCGCTTTGCTGCGCTTGCGAATGCATTCCAGCGCTTCCTGTTTGGTCAGCGCCACATCCATGGTCACCCCCAGTACGTTGGCATACATCCGCAGATGTTCCACCGCCGCCACGCGATACGTATCCAGGGTGATCAAGGCCACCGACCGTTTTTCCTTGAGCCGATAATGGGCCGCCAGCTTGGCGATCGTGGTGGTCTTGCCCACGCCGGTCGGCCCGGTGAAGATCACGGTCTTCTTCCAGTCCCCCAGCCCCAGCAACGGACCGCTGACTTTCACCTCCTGCGTCAACACCCGGTGCAGCGCCTGCCGGACCGCCGGCTCGGACCGCAGATCCCCCGGCTGCAGCCGCCGCTGGGCCTCCGTGACGAGGCGTCTGGCCTGGTCCGGCTCCAAGCCGGCCCGCAGCAAATGGGCCTGCCACGAAGCCAACGGCCCCGGCACGGTCTGCGACGACACCTCCGCCTCCGGTCGGGGCTGGCCCCGCAGGGACGATTCCACCAACCGCCTGATCCCTTGCACCTCTTCCCGGATCCGCGCCCATTCGGCACGCTCCCCCGATCCTTGCGGCGCGGCCTCGGAGCCGCCCCGGCTCGGAGCAGGCTGGTTCCGAAACGATGGAGCCGGTTCCCAGGCTTCCTGCATCTGGCTGCCGAGCGCCTCCTCAAACCCGGACACGTGGCTCGGTTCACCCCAGTGGGGGACCGGATCGGCCGAGATCGGAGGCTGGGCCTGACGGCTCGGGGCCCCCTCGCGGGGAGGCACCCAGGGCACGACCCGGGGAGTGGCGCCGCCCTGTCCCCCCTGCCGCGGCGCGGCGGTCGACCGTTGACGCTCGCGTAACGAGGCATCCAGCGCGCTCTTACCCGGGCCGCCGGTCCGGCTCCGTGAGGCCAGGGCTCGCGCATCCACGGCAGCCGCCACCTCGACCATCGGGCGCCCGAAGATGCCGAAGACCCCGCTGCCCTTTCGAATCTGTTTGCTGGAGAGAATCACCGCATCCGGCCCCAACTCTTCCTTGATGGACCTGATGGCATCGCTCATCGTCAGGGCCTGAAACGTCTTGATCTTCATGCTGCGTCCTCCCTCACGCGGATTCTTCGCCGGCCCGGACCGTCTCCAACGCCTGCACCCTCGTCGCGCCCTCGATCTCGTTCAGCGCCAGGATCGGCACCGACGGCAAGACCCGCTCGGTCAACCGCCGCAAGTGCCGGCGCAACGTCGGGGAACAGAGGATGACCGGCTGCTGTCCCTTGGCCAACACCCGTTCCGCCGCCTGCTTGAGCAAGGTCAGCAGTTTTTGGGAGATGCTTGGATCCATGCCCCACTGCCCGGTTTGCGCCGCGGCCACAACCTGCTCCGCCAGCTTGCGGTCCAAGCGCGGGTCCAAGCCGATCACCGGCAAGGCTCCTTCCTGAGTCAAATATTGTCTCGTGATCGTGCGGCCCAGAGCCTGCCGCGCGGCTTCGGTCAGGCTGTCCGGGTCTTTCGTGGTTCCCGCATGATCCGCCACAACCTCCAGAATCGTGCGTAAATCGCGGATCGGCACCCGTTCACGCAGCAGGTTCGCCAAAACGCGCACGAGGGTGCCGAGCGGCAGCAGACTGGGAATGAGTTCTTCGACAAGTTTCGGATGGGTCTTCGTGATTTCGTCCAACAAGGCCTGCACTTCCTGGCGGCCGATCAGTTCGTGCGCATGTTGCTTGATAATTTCCGACAGATGTGTAGCGATGGCCGAGCTGGCATCCACCACCGTGTAGCCGGCCATCTGCGCTTGTTCGCGGGCCGGTTCCGCTACCCACAGAGCCGGTAGCCCGAACGCCGGCTCCTTTGTGGGAATTCCTTGAACCGCACCTCGTTGGGCGGTCCCCGGGTCGATCGCCAGCACATGTCCCGGCAAAACCTCGCCGCGCACGAGTTCGACCCCTTTCAACAGAATCGCATACTCGTTCGGACGCAATTGCAAATTATCCCGGATGTGAATGGGGGGAACCAAAAACCCCATATCCGACGCCGTCTGGCGACGGAGCCCCTTGATGCGCTCCAGCAACGCCCCACCCTGCTCCCCATCCACCATGCCGATCAGGCCGTACCCGATCTGGACTTCCATCAGGTCCAGCGGGACCACCTGCGGCACGGCCTCCATCGGTTTGGCCGGAACCGTCGCGGCGGTCGCGGCTACTACGGTGGCCTGCTCACGCCGTTGCTTGGTCAATTCGTACGCCAGCCACCCGACCAATCCCCCCAGCGCGATGAACGCCAGGTGCGGCAAACCCGGCACCAGGCCCATGCCGATGAGAATCACCGACGCCGTGGCGAAAACCTTGGGAGAGATGAGGATCTGGTTCGCAATATCCTGACCCAGATCCGATTCGGAGGCGGCCCGGGTGACGATCATACCGGCGGCCGTGGAGATGATCAACGCCGGCACCTGGGCCACCAAACCTTCGCCGACCGTGAGGAGCGTGTAGACTTGTGCCGCCGCCGCCACGTTCATCCCTTGCTGCAACACCCCGATCGTCAACCCGCCGACGATGTTCACCAGAATGATGACCACCGCCGCGATGGCGTCGCCCCGGACGAACTTGCTGGCCCCGTCCATGGCTCCGTAGAAGTCGGCTTCTTCCGCGATCTCTTTCCGACGGCGGCGCGCTTCCGCCTCGTTGATCAGCCCGGCGTTCAAATCGGCGTCGATGCTCATCTGTTTGCCCGGCATCGCGTCGAGGGTGAAGCGGGCGGCCACCTCGGCAATGCGACCGGCGCCCTTCGTCACGACGACGAAATTGATGATCACGAGAATCGTGAAGACGACCAGTCCGACCGTGTAGTTGCCGCCCACGACGAAATTCCCGAAGGCCCGAATTACCTCGCCGGCGGCCGCCGCCCCTTCGTTCCCATGGAGCAGGATCAGGCGGGTCGAGGCGATGTTCAGCGACAGCCGCAGCAGCGTCACCATCAGCAACACGGACGGGAACACGGAAAATTCCAGCGGCTTGCGCACTTGCATCCCGACCAGCAGCACGATGATCGCCAAGGTGATGTTGAAGGAGAGCAGCAGGTCCAACGCGAACCGGGGCAGGGGCAGCAACATGATCATCAGGATGCCCACCACCGACACGGACATCACGATGTCGGGATATTTCCCGACGTTGATGCCGCCCATGGTCTGTTGTTGCGCGCTCATAGTCGGCTATCTCCTCGTCCCGCTCACAACGACCGTTTCCCGCGGGCGCGATACACCAAGGCCAAAATCTCCGCCACGGCCCGGTACAGATCCGACGGCACGACCCCGCCGATGTCGACCATCTTGAACAGGGTACGCGCCACGAACTTGTTTTCGACCACCTTCACCCCGTGCGCGGCCGCCACCTTCTTGATCTGCTCGGCGATGAAACCGGCCCCCTTGGCGACGACGATAGGGGCCGCCATGCTCTGGAAGTCGTAGCGTAAGGCGACCGCCAAGTGTGTCGGATTCGTAATCACCACATCCGCCTTCGGAACCGCCGCCATCATCCGGTTCCTAGCCATCTGCCGTTGCAAGCTGCGTACCCGCGACTTCAGCAACGGATCGCCTTCCGTTTCACGCTGCTCCTGCTTGATCTCCTCCTTGGTCATGCGAAGGCTCCGTTCCCACTCAAACCGCTGATATGCATAGTCGGCAATCGCAATGGTCGCGATGGTCAGCCCAATCCACAGCGTCATCTTGAACGCAAGGCCACCAGCCATACTCAACACACCGTCCAAGTCGTACTGGACAAGCTGCGGGAGGCCGCCAATTTCGTGACGATTCGCCATCACGCCGACCCAGGCGATGACGGTCACTTTCAAGATAGCCTTGATCAACTCGACGACGGATCGCAGAGAGAACAACCGTCCGAAACCCGCCATCGGGTTCAAGCGGCCCAGGTCCATGTGCAGCCCGTCGGGTTTCCAGAGAAACCCGGTTTGCATCACGTAGGAGGAGACGCCCAGGACCGTCACCGCTCCCAAAAGCGGGAGCACTAAACCCAGGGTATCGATGCCGATTTTGACGACCAGGGCCTGGACCGTCGCCTGAGTCAACCGACCGTGCAGGCCCGGATCCATCGCTATGGCGAGCCATTCCCGCATCAACCGGGTCAGGCTTGCGAGAGCCGGCCCGATCAGCCAGTACAACACCGCGAGCGCCCCCAGCAAAGTGATGGTCATTGGGACCTCTCGACTGATCGCGATCTGGCCCTTTTTGCGGCTCTCTTCTTTGCGCCGCTCCGTCGCTTGTTCGCTCCGACTCGCGTCCTGCTCAGCCATGTCCCATCATCCTCATCAGATCGTGGAGCAATTCTTCCAGGTGGATGAATTCGGACTCATAAAGGCTGAATGTGTATGGAAGGGCAAACCCCATGGTTAAAAGCCCGGCTGTGATCGTCAGGGGTTGGCTCAGCAGAAAGACGTTCATTTGCGAGACCGACCGACCCATGACCGCCATGCCCAAATTCACCAGCAGAATGGTCACCATGACGGGTGCCGCCATCTTCAGCGCGATTAGGAACAACCCTTGCGAAAGGCGGACGATGTCATCCATCAAGTTTGCGGACAGCCCCGTGCCGAACGGCGCCACCAGATCGAAGCTGGTCGCCACCGCCTGCACCACCATCAGATGCGCGTCCATCGACAAAAAAATCAGCGACGCAAATATCGTGTACAAGTTGGCGACAAGGGACTCTTGATGCGACGTCGTCGGATCCAACAACTGCACCGCCCCGAACCCCATCTGGGTGCTCATCAGCTCTCCCGCCAACCCGATCCCGGCAAAGAGTGACTGCAACGCGATGCCGATGACCGCCCCGACCAGAAACTCCGCGGCCAAGCCCAGCACCAGATGGAGAGGCTCTTCGGGCAAGGCCGGCACCGTGACGACCGGCAACAACGCCCCGCTCAGCCCTAGCGCCAGCCCGACTCTGACCGTAGGTGGAACCGACCGGTTCCCCACGATCGGCATCGCCGCCATAATGCCTCCGATCCGCACCAGGATAACGAGCAGGTATTGGAACTGAGGCAAGACGATGTGGAGGGTCTGAGTCATCAAGTCAGTACGCGTAATCCGGAATGCTCGTCAAAATACCGGTCATGAAGCTGACCAAGACATCCAGCATCCAGGGAAAAAACAGCAGCGCTACCACGAACACCGCCAGAATTTTCGGCGCAAACGTCAATGTCGCCTCGTTGATCTGAGTCATGGCCTGAAACACGCTCACCAGCAACCCGACTGCCAGGCTCAAGCCCAGCATCGGGGCCGAGACCAGGAGCGTCGTTTCGATCGCCCGCCGCCCGAGTTCCACGACGATATCCGGATTCATCGCTTCTCCTTAAGAGTTAATGGCTGATGGCGTATCGCCGGAAGCGAAAAGGTCTTTCTTTTTGCCATCGACCATTCGCTATTCGCCATACGCTCCCGTCGAGGATGCTCAAAATGGTCTTCCCGCCAGGCCGCAGCGAGCGGGTCGCCGAGGCGCACTCTTTGACGGTACGTCGAGCGTTGAGTGAAGCGAGAACGACGCTGGAAGCTATTTTCAACAGCCTCATCAATGGAAACTCTTTACCATGGACCCCACCACCAAGTACCACCCGTCCGCCAGGACGAAGAGAATCAGCTTGAAGGGGAGCGAGATCATGACGGGCGGGAGCAGCATCATCCCCATCGACATCAACACGCTCGCCACCACCATGTCGACGATCAGAAACGGAATGTAGACCAGAAACCCGATCTGAAAGGCGATGCGCAGCTCGCTGAGGATGAACGACGGGATGATGACGTGCGTCGGCACCTCCTCGACCGACTTGGGCTTCGGCAGCTTGGCCAAGTCGATGAACAGCTCCAGGTCCTTGTCCCGCACCTGCTTGAGCATAAAGGCTCGGATCGGGACCAACCCTCGCGTCAGCGCTTCTTCCTGCGAGATCTGCTCGGCGAACAGGGGCTTGAGCGCGTCCCCATAGACGGACTGCCAGACCGGCGTCATCACGAAGAACGTCAAAAACAGCGCCAGACTGATCAGGACCTGATTGGGCGGCACTTGCTGGGTCCCCAACGCCTGGCGCAGGAACGACAGCACGATGACAATGCGGGTGAAGGAGGTCACCATGATGAAGAGGGCCGGAGCCAGGGAGAGGACCGTCAGCAAACCCAGAATCTGCATCACCACCGACGTCTGGCCTTTGGTGCCGCCAAGGTCGATGGTAATGGACGGTCCTTCGGCCCGAAGCTCGACGGCCCAGGCGAGCACCAACAGCGCCGCCAGGCCCAGCGCCACCGTCCAGCGCACCCACAGCGCCCGCCGCCCCCGCTCTCTCACCGGGACACCTCAGGGAGCGCCGTTCCGGCGTCCCGCTTGGCCAGCACCTGTCGCACCTGCTCCGGGTCGTTGACCCGCCCCAGCGGCACCAACCCGTCCGCCGTGGAGCCGACGATCAGCAGTTCGCCGGCCACGGACACCAAGGCCACGCTTTTCTTGGGCCCCAGGTACCCGGTGCCCAGCACCTGTACCAGCGGCGTGTCGGCGCCGACGAGAACGCGCCCGCCCAGCCAGCGGCGAGCCGCCAGTGCCAGCACCATCATCAACCCCAACACCGCGGCCAGGGCCGACACCATCCGGACGAGACTCTCCCAGAAATCCACGCTTCCCTCGCCAAGAGTCGTCGATTCTCAGTTTTCAGTATTCAGCTTTCGGAACTGAGCACTGATAACTGCTTACCGAGAACTCCGTTTCCATGCACTCATTTCACGCCAACTGCTGAATCCGCTCCGTGGCGCTCACGACGTCGGTCAGACGGATCCCGAATTTTTCGTTCACCACCACGACCTCTCCTCTCGCCACCAGCTTGTTGTTGACGAGCACCTCCATCGGCTCGCCCGCCAGCTTGTCCAGCTCGATGACCGACCCCTGACCCAGTTGCAGCAATTCGCGGATCAACATCCTGGTGCCCCCAAGCTGAACCGAGACCTGCATCGGAATGTCAAGAATGAAGTCAATGCCGTTGGCCGGGGCGGTGCCGCCTTTCGATTCCGCGGGCGCCAAGCCTGGCGCGGCTCCCTGTTGAACGACTTCCTGATTTCCCATTGCCGTTCCTCCTACGCTACGAACGCGGGACGCACGGGGCCCTTCGCCTCGTTGGTCACGCCAGAACCCGACTCACCCGGAACGCCTGGTTGCCTTTCAGCACCACCACCCCGCCTTCGAGCTTGAGCAAGCCCTCGATGTAACACTGGATCGGATCGCCCGGGCTCTGCTCCAACATCAGCACGTCGCCCGGGTTAAAGTTCAGAACATCCCGCACCCGCACGCGGGCCGTCCCTAGTCGAACCGTCGCCTGCACTTGGCAGTCCTTCAACTGCTCTGTGAACCGATTCATCCAGGGCGAGTCGTTCGCGAGGTGCTCGGAAATAAACCCGGAGTAGAGTTTTTCCTTGATCGGCTCGATCATCGAGTAGGGATAGACCAGGAACAAGGCGCGCATGCTCTCTTCGATCTGCACCTGCAGTTTGATGACGACCACGATTTCCGACGCCGCGACCACCATCGCAAACTGCGGGTTGCTCTCCGAGCGGACGTGCTGGATCTTGAACGGATGGACGGGCTCCCAGGCCTTCTGAAGATCCGCAAACGCCAGGCCGACAATCGTCTTGATGATCCGTTGCTGGATCAGCGTAAAATCCCGCCCCTCCGGCTTCACATGCGTCTGCTCGTTGCCCCCGAAGAAATGGTCCACGAGCAAATACACCAGCATTGAGTCCATCACCAGCAACCCATGGCCCCGGAGCCCGTCCACATGGAAGATGTTCAGCGAGGACGGCATCGGAAACTTCTTGACGACCTCCCCGAACTTAACGATTTGCGTGGATTCAATGGTGAAATCGATCGCCTTGCGGAGCGTATTCGCCCAGGAAAGAGCTGCCAGCCGGATGAACCGGTCGTTGATCATGTCCAGAGTGGGCATCCGGCCCCGGATGATCCGTTCCTGGTTCAGCAGATCGTAACTCTGGGTCCCGCCGGCCGGCGCCTCCTCTTTGGGCGTCGTGTCAACGTCCCCGGACACCACCCCGTTGAGCAACGCATCGACTTCGTCCTGGCTGAGAATTTTTTCCATGGTTCGGTTTCAGTTATCAGTTTGCAGTTGTTGGTTCAGGAAACTGAGCACTGAGCACCGTTGACTGACCGCTCTTTCGTCTTACTGGACGACGAACTCGGTGAAATAGGCGGTCCGCACGCCGTTCTTCGGCAACGTGCTGTTGACGCGATTGACGATCTCGTCGCGGAGCTGGAATTTCCCCTGCGTGCTGCGGATGCTGGCGGCGTCCTTGCTCGTAAGCAGGATCAGGATGGCATCCCGCACTTGCGGCAGCCGCGCCGCGATCTCGTCCCTGGTTTCCGACCGATCCAGATCCAGCTTCACGGTCAATTTCAGATAACGGACATCCGCATCGGCCAGATTCACAATGAACGGGTCTAGGTCGAAGATCGAAACCGGCGCACCCTTCTCCCCCGCCGCTTTGGGGGCTTCGCCACCGTGTCCGGTTTCCCCTCCGTGTCCGCTGGTTTGGCCGCTGGCCTGGCCTCCGCCATGAGCCTCGGCCACGGCCGGGGCCTGGTTCTGCCCGCCGAGTTTGAGGACCGCAAAGGCCCCTCCAAGGCCGAGTAACAAGGTGCCCAGGCCGATGATGATCACCATCTTCATGGACAGCCCGTTCGATACCGCTGCGACTGGTTTCCCCTCTTTCTTCTCGTCTTTACCTTCTGTCGTTGATTCAGCCATCCCTACACCTCTTCGTTGACAAGTGGATTCCGTGGTCGTGGACTGTGCAATGGATATGCCACGTCCTGCCCGTGAAAACGTAGCCGATTAGAGCTGGTCAGCGTAGGATTTTTGCGGGTTTAGTCAGGCAAGAGTCGGATGAAAAGCTCAAGGGCACAAACAGTCCAAGCCAGTCTTTTGACAACGTCAGTTGAATGGCTACCTAAAAACCCAACCATCTAGGGAGGGCTCCCCAAGCAAGGCGGAAGAGGCGCAACACCCTGCGCCTCTTCCGTCCAAGGCCTTAACCACGCTTAATGTTGACGAGTTCCTGGAGAATACCGTCGGCCGTCGTAATCAAACGGGCGTTCGCCTGAAACCCACGTTCCGCGCTGATCATGTTGATAAACTCTTGGCCCAAGTCCACATTGGACAATTCCAATGAGTTGGGGGCGACTTTCCCGAGCCCGGCACTGTCCGGCGCTGCTTTGAGCGGTTGACCCGAGCTGGAGGTTTCCGCATAGAGGTTCTTCC
>JAGWTI010000032.1 GCA_028876065.1 Nitrospirota bacterium | reverse complement strand
AAATCCCCTCCAGGTTTTGACCAAAAATAACATTTGACACTTTGTGTCTTTCCGTAATAATCGCAGCAGGTGTAAATATTTCACCCGCTGATGAGGTCAAAGCATGATCGCAGCCATCTATGCGAGAAAATCTACAGAACAGCACGGCATGAGTGACGAAGAGAAGTCCGTCACCCGGCAGGTTGAGCACGCCAAAGCCTACGCAGCTACGAAGGGTTGGACGGTGGCCGAGGAGCATATCTACCAGGACGACGGCATCAGTGGCGCTGAGTTCGTGAAGCGGCCAGGTTTCCTTCGGCTCATGAACAGCCTGAAACCTCACCCACCCTTTCAGGTCCTCATCATGTCTGAGGAGTCCAGGCTAGGCAGAGAGTCTATCGAGACTTCTTACGCACTGAAGCAGATCACCGATGCGGGTGTGCGGGTGTTCTTCTATCTGACTGACCAAGAGCGTCGCTTGGACACGGCCCTCGACAAGGTCATGGTCTCATTGTCAAACTTTGCATCTGAAATGGAGCGGGAGAGGGCCAAGCAACGTACCCACGATGCCATGCTTCGGAAGGCCAAGGCTGGCCACGTAGTTGGCGGAAAGGTCTTTGGCTATGACAACGTTGATGTCTTCGGTGAACCTGGTCCTGATGGGAAGCCTCACCGTCAATGCGTGATCCGGCGTATCAATCTTACTGAAGCTGCTATCGTTCGCAGAATCTTTGAGGGATATGCGTCAGGGCTCGGACTCACACGGCTTGCGAAGATGCTCAACAATGAGAAGGTATCCCCTCCCCGGCACGGTATACATGGCTGGGCTCCCAGTGCCATTCGTGAGATGCTCCACCGGGAAATGTACTGTGGAGTGGTCCTGTGGAACCGATCACAAGCGGTCCAGCGTGGCGGGACGAAGAAACAACGGAAGCGGCCAGTATCGGAGTGGTTGCGCTTGGAGGCTCCCGAATTACGGATCATCCCAGAGGAGTTATGGGGTAAGGTCCAGGGACAACTGACGAAGGCCCGGCGCTGCTATTTACGTGGAACAGGTGGACGCCTTCTTGGGCGACCGTCAGGAGTGGATGCTCGCTCCCAGTATCTACTCAGTGGCATCGCTCGGTGTGCCGTTTGCGGAGGATCACTGTCTGTCTTCAATCGGACGCGAGGCCGGCATGAACGGAAGGTCTACGGCTGCGTGTATTACCACAAGCGAGGGACCGCTGTTTGTTCGAATAGCGCCCTGGTAGGCATGGACATTCTAGACTCCGCACTCCTCCACTCGATTCAGAGGTGCTCGACGAGCGGATTTTGGAGGAATCCGTGCGCCGTGCCTTAGAGAAAATCCGCTCCGAACGGATTCAATTCCCAGACCGGCGGGTAGCCATAGAGCGGGAACTGTCCCTTATCGAGACCCGATTGCACCACTTGGTTGAGGCAGTGGCACAGGGTAAAGGGACCGACTTTGTGTTCGATTCTCTCAGATCAGAGGAAGCTCGCAAGAAAGCGCTGGCCAGACAGTTGGCAGAACTAAACGACTTTGAAAACATAGCCTCATTGGACGCCAAGGTTCTTGCCCGAAACCTTCAGGCCAAGATCAAGGACGTGAAGGCCCTACTTGGCCGGCACACTCCACAGGCCCGGCAGATTCTCAGGAAACTGATCGAGGGGAAAGTGATTTGCCAGCCTGTTCTAGAGGGGGGGCGGCCAGGATATCAATTTGCTGCAACAGGTACTTATGGCCGGCTTTTCAATGATACCAACGATGGTGGTGGAGGGCAGGGGATTTGAACCCCCGACCCCGACGTTGCGAACGTCGTGCTCTCCCAACTGAGCTAGCCCCCCACCCGAATAGCCGCCATTATACACGAGTCGATTCGTTCCCTCTAGCAGGATGTTGGAAAAGACCTCCAGCTTCGTTCTCGCGTCATTTTTCAAGAGTTGTCAGCAGTCAGTTCTCAGTTTCCGGAACTGACAACTGAACACTGACAACCGAGAACTACAACCCCTCGCGGACGGCCTTTTTGAACATCCTGAACGGGAGATGGCTTTGTCTCGGTGAGTACTAGGACGGACTGACCAGCGCTGCCGTTCCTTGGGCTGAAGCTCCGGCGACCAACACCCTCCGGCCGTCCACTTTCAGCTTCCCTTCCGCAAAAAGCTGGATCGCCCGCGGATAGAGCTGATGCTCCTGCACCAGGATACGGGCGGCCAAAGCCTCCGGCGTATCCCCCTCGAGGATCGGCACGGCTGCCTGGATGATGATCGGCCCCTCGTCCACCCCTTCCGTGACGAAATGCACGGTGCAGCCGGCGATCTTCACGCCCCAGTCCAGCGCCTTCTTCTGCACCTCCAAGCCGGGGAAGGACGGGAGCAACGACGGATGGATGTTCATCATCCGGTTCGCATAGGCGTCGATCAGGACCGACGTGACGATCTTCATGTAGCCGGCCAGGATGACCAGTTCAACCCTGTGCTTTCCCAGCACTTCCAGGATGGCCCGGTCATAGGCCTCGCGCGCGTCCGGACGGTCCTTGAAGGGCTTCGGGTCGAGGAAATGGGTTTCGATCCGATGCTTGCGGGCCCGCTCCAAAGCCACCGCATCCTGCTTATTGGACAGGACGAGGGCGATCTCAGCCTGGAGCGTCCCCGCCTCGATTGCGTCAATGATCGCCTGGAGATTGGAGCCCCGCCCCGACACGAGGACGCCGAGCCGCAGCTTAGACATAAGCGACGCTCTGCTCCCCTGCCGGCCCCGCCACGATCTCGCCGATCCGATAGCCCCGGTCTCCCAGCTCGCCCGCGAGACGAATGACCTGATCGGCTTGCTCAACCGGCACCACCAGCACCAAGCCGATGCCCATATTGAACACCCGATACATTTCCCCCTGCTCCACCTTGCCCATTTGGGCCAACATGGCAAACAAGGGCGGCACAGGCCAGGCGCCACGCTTCAATTGCGCCATGCACCCGTCGGGCAACACGCGCGGCAGATTCTCGGTCAATCCTCCCCCGGTGATATGGGCGATCCCTTTGATCGTGAATGCTGCAGCCAAAGCCAGGATCTGCTTGGCATAGATCCTGGTCGGCGCCAGCAAGACTTCTCCCAATGTCCGGTCTAAATCGGCCGGCTTGCTCGCGAGAGCCAGCTTACCCTCTTCCAGCAGCACACGCCTGGCCAGCGAATAGCCGTTGCTGTGCAAGCCGGTCGAGGCCAGGCCGATCACCGCATCACCCGGCTTGATGGCCCGCCCGTCGATGATCTTCGGCCGATCCACCACGCCGACCGAAAAACCGGCCAGGTCATATTCCCCTTCCGGATAGAACGACGGCATTTCGGCCGTTTCCCCGCCGATCAGCGCGCAGCCGGCCTGACGACAGCCCTCGGCCACCCCCTTCACCACCGCTTCGGCCTTGGCGACGGCCAATTTCCCTGTCGCAAAGTAATCCAGAAAGAACAAGGGCTCGGCCCCGCTGACCGCCACATCGTTCACGCACATGGCCACCAGGTCGATCCCGACCGTGTCGTGCTTGTCCATCAGGAAGGCGATCTTGAGCTTGGTGCCGACCCCGTCGGTGCCGGACACCAGGACCGGCTCCTTATACTTCTCGGCTTGGAAACGGAAGAGGCCGCCGAACCCGCCCAAGTCCGTCATGACTTCCGGGCGAAAGGTCGTGCGGACCAGCGGCGTGATGCGACGGACGAGTTCGTCCCCCGCGTCGATATCCACTCCTGCTTGACGATAGGTGGTCATTGGCCCCGGCTCGTGAAAGGAACGGAGTGCGGCATCTTACCGAAGCCCACCCCAAAGATCAACGGATGGAGACCGCACAAAGCGGCCGCGAACAAGGCCGCGAGGACGGAAGACGGCGAGGCGCGCACCTGGTCGGTCGAGCGGGCCGAAGCAACCGGGAGGAAAGCCGGCCGCCTCCGCAGCCGGCTAGTGCTCGGGACGCAGCTCGATGTTCAACAGTTTGATCTTGCGGTGCAGATGGCTGCGTTCGATCTTGAGGTCGTCGGCCGTGCGGGAGACGTTCCAGTTGTGTTCGCGGAGCTTGCGGGCGATATAGTCCCGCTCGAAGGCGTTGCGCGCGTCCTTGAGCGAATCGTAGGCCTGGGCGGCGAGCGCAGCGGCTCCGGCCGTGGCACCGGCGGCCGCAGGCTTGGCTTGCAACACCCCCTCGATGTGGGACGCCTCGATCACGGGGCCCGGCACCATGATCAGCAACCGCTCGATCAGGTTGCGCAGCTCGCGAATGTTCCCCGGCCACTCATAGTGCTGCAACACCGCCAAGGCATCCGGGGCGACTTCTTTCAGTTTCAGCCCCTGCTCGTCCGCCGCCATGTGCAGAAAATGTTCGACCAGCAGCGGAATGTCCTCCCGGCGTTCGCGCAGAGGCGGCACCTCGATCGGCAACACGTTCAACCGATAGAACAAATCCTCCCGGAAGTGGCCCTTCTCGATTTCCTTGGCCAGGTTCTTATTCGACGCGGCGATCACGCGCACATCCACCTTGATCAGTTTGTTGCCGCCGACGCGCATGAACTGTTGTTCCTGCAGCACCCGGAGCACCTTGGCCTGGGTGCTCAGGCTCATATCTCCGATCTCGTCCAGAAAGAGCGTGCCTCCGTCAGCCTGCTCGAACTGCCCCCGCTTCTGCGTCGTGGCCCCGGTAAAGGCCCCCCGCTCGTGACCGAGCAACTCGCTTTCGATCAGGGTTTCGGGAATCGCCGCACAGTTGACCGCGATGAAGGGCTTGCCCCGGCGGGGGCTGGCCATGTGGATCGCCCGGGCCACCAGCTCTTTGCCGGTGCCGTTCTCCCCGGCAAGCAGGACACGCCCGGTGGTCGGGCCGGCCGTCTCGATGAGCTGCCGCAGCTTCTGCATGGCCGGGGATTCGCCCACCAGCTCGAACCGCCGCGCGACGGTCGTCCGCAGCTTGAGGTTTTCTTCCTCCAGACGGCGCTGGTCCAACGCGTGCCGGACCCGCAGCATGATGTTGTCCAGCGAAAGCGGTTTCTCGATATAGTCGTAGGCCCCCAGCTTGATCGCCTTGACCGCCGTCTCGATGGACCCATGTCCCGACATCATCATGACCTGAAACTTGGGAGCCTGCTCCCGGATCTTCTTCAAGGTCTCCAGCCCGTCCATCTCGGGCATCCAGATGTCCAGCAAGACGAGATCCGGCGGCTCGGCGGCGATCATCTTGAGCGCCTCGACGCCGCTTTTGGCCGTCATGACCTGGTACCCC
The DNA here is from genome assembly GCA_028876065.1 of Nitrospirota bacterium. GTDB lineage: Bacteria > Nitrospirota > Nitrospiria > Nitrospirales > Nitrospiraceae > SYGV01. The sequence goes on along the minus strand of JAGWTI010000032.1, from coordinate 27,964 downwards.
TCATCCTCCAGAATCTTGCTTACGCTGCTGAGGATGCCGGGTTCGTCGTCCACGATCAGAATCGATTCAGCCATTCTTCTCCTCTTCCAATAAAGCTATCAGCCGTCAGCTTTCAGCATTCAGCAAAGACTTGTCGCTGATGGCTGACCGCTGATAGCTGAAGGCTCCTTCACACCGGCAACTCGATCGTGAACACCGCGCCCTTCGGTTGGTTGTTGGCGGCGCGGATCTGTCCGTCGTGGTCCGTGATGATGCGGTGGACGATCGCCAAACCCAATCCGGTTCCGGTCCGTTTCCGCGAGAAATAGGGCACGAAGAGCTTTTCTTGATCCTCCGGGTTGATGCCGCTCCCCTCGTCCGCCACGCTCACCACCGCCCGATGCCGTTTGGCTTCGTAGCGGGTCGTGATCCAGAGCCGTCCCTTGTGGTTCATCGCCTGCACGGCATTGTCCAGCAGATTCACGAAGACCCGCTTGATCTGCTCCCGGTCCAGGTTCATCGGGGGGAGCGTGTCGTCCAGCTTCACCGTCCACTCGATCTCCCGATGCGCGCCGCGGTAGAGGGTCACCACGTCCCGAATGATGTCGTGCAGCGACTCCCTGGCCATGCGGGGCGCCGGCATGCGCGCGAACTTCGAGAATTCGTCCACCATCTTCTTGAGACTGTTCACCTCGTTCACGATCACTTCCGTGGACTCGTCGAAAATCCCCTCGAAGTCCGGCGACTTCTCGAAAAATTTCTTGCGCAGCCGCTGGGCCGAGAGCTGAATGGGCGTCAGCGGGTTTTTGATCTCGTGCGCGATCCGCTGCGCTACTTCCTGCCAGGCGGCGGTCTTCTGCGCCTTGATCAGCTCGGTCAAATCTTCGAAGACGAACACGAACCCCAGGTCCTTGCCCGCCTCGTCGCGCATCCGCGAGCAGTTCAGACCGATGGTCAGAAACTTGCCTTGCACGTCCAGCGGCCCCTCCTGCGAGAGGCTGTCGCGGCGCTCCGCCAGCATCCGGTCGTAGGCGCTTTGAAACAGCTCCACGCCCAACTCCTTAAACGCCTCGTGCACCGTCCGGCCGCGCATCTGGTTGCCCAACACCCCCAGAATGCGCTCGGCCGAGGGATTGAAGGTCGTGATCACCCCCTGCCTGTCGATGGACAGGACCCCGGCGGCGATGGTATCCACCACGGCCTGGGTGTACGCGCGCCGGCGATCCAGCTCGACGTTCGACCGCCGCAGCGATACGTTCGCTTCCTCCAGCTTCGACTTGCTCCCTTTCAGATCGGCCGTCATCCGGTTGAAGGACTCGACGAGCGTGCCGATCTCATCGGTCGCTTTGACGTCCAGTCTGACGTTGAGGTTCCCTTGGGCCACCGCCTCGGTGGCTTCGGCCAGCCGCTGGATCGGCACCGTAATGCCGCGCGCGACGTAAAAGCCGAACCAGGTGGCGCCGAACAGGATCATGACCGTCACCACGGCCACGAACAGGTAGGCGCCGGCCTTGATCGGATTGCGCAGGGCCTTGACCTGCCGATATTCCGTGTACTGGCGGGAAATCCCCTCCATCTTGGCCAGCAGGGACTCCGGCACGTAGGCATCCACCACGACGACCCCGTCCACTTCGCCTTCTCGGGCATTGGAGGCAATCGGGACGCCGGCGCGGATCAGCCGGCCGGTTTGCGTCTCCTGCACCGACGTCAGCTCTCCCTTCTCTTTCAACACCTGCAGCACCAACTGCCCGATCGGCTGATCCAGCACGGGAGCCGGCACCTCCGGAGCCACCGCCTTGGTCAGCGGTTCCATCTTGGCCGAATAGATCTCCACGCCGGCCAGGTTGTGCTCGGCCCGTTTCCGATCCATCGTGGCGATCAGCAATTCGCGCTGCTCGGGAATCAGCATGTCCTCGCGGAAAATCTCGCGGCTGATCGCGCGCGCGCTGTTCACCGCCAGGACGGTATGGCCTTCGTGGTGCATGCGCGCCACGTCGTAGGAATCCGCCAGCACTTTCTCGATTTGCTCGTTGAACCAGACGTCGACGGCCTTGTTGACGAGCCCGCTGGCCACGACCGCGAGCAGCACCGTTGGGATCAAGGCGAAGCCGATAAAGGCCGCCACGAGTTTGGCCCGGAACCCGGACCCGACCAGCCGGTGCCGCCGCTCGAAATAGGCCTTGATCAGGTTGCGGGACAGGAGCAGCGTCAAGACGACCAGTCCGATGAGATCCAGATTGACCAGGAGCAGCACGAAGGCGTAACTCGGGCTGGGCAGCAGCGAATCGGGATCGATTCGGTCGGGAACCTGGTACTGGGAGAGGTCCTGGGCGTAGTAGAAGGTCAGCGCCAGACAGGGCAGGAGCAGCCACAACACGATCCAGACAGGACGCGAGTAAAATCGCCGCCGCTCGCCTTCCGCCGCCGTTTCCGTGACAGGAGTTGGCACGATCGTGTCCGCCATCAGCCTGCGCGGCCTCCCTCGGAGCGACCGGCGGGGCTGACCTCGGCGGGCAGATGTCCATCCGTCGCCCCACGGAACGGCTCCCCCAACACGGACGCGAAGGATTCTTCAAAGCTCGGCGCGTCCGCCAAGACGCGGAGGAGACGGCGGATTTTTTCCAGGCCGTGCTTCTTGATCAACGCCCGCACCATCTGTGCGCTCTCGGCATAGGCCTGGGCCGCGGCGCGCGGCGACTCTCCCAGGAAATGGTTCTGAGCTTGCCGCAACTCCGTCTCGTTCGCCAAGCGCGACGGCAGCGGGGCGGAGCCGGACGGATCTTCACAGTAGAGCGCCAACCCCTCCTGCAACCACATCGGCGCCTGACCCGCGCTGAGCCGATGGACCACCGCGTGCGCATACTCGTGCGCGAGCAGCACCCGCGAGGACTGCGGCTGGTCGGCCAGGCTTTCGACGGGCAGGTGCAGGCGGCCGTCGAAGAAGCCGCCGGCCCAACGGGGGCTTCCCGTCACGGCGCGAAACTGCTCCGCCGGATAGAGGATGACGACGAACGGATCCTGCGGGACATAGTCGAAGAGGCGCCCCACCTGCTCGGCTGTCTGGTCCAATTGCTGCGCCACCTGCAGCGCGATGGCCCGGTTCTGAATCCCCTGGTAGGCCACGACGAAATGTTGATTGAACAGACGGCTGAGGGTGCCTTCGAACTGGGCCGCGCGCCGCAGCCCGGGGAGGCGCTCCTTCACCTCGACATCGGCCGGATCCTGCCGCAACGCGATTTCAAAATGGGCCAGCGCCCCCCGGACGTCCCCATGCCGTTCCAAAATGTCGCCCAACAGCTTATGGGCTTGCCCGACATGCAGATCGAGGACCAGCGCATGTTCCAGCGCCGGCAGGGCTTGGCTGTCTCGCCGCGCCCGATGCCAGCTCAACCCGAGTCCGACCCAATACACGGCCTCCTGCGGCATCAGCTCGGCGGCCGCCTCAAAGGCCTGTTGCGCGCCCCGGGCATCCCCCCGGTCGAGCAACGTCCATCCACCGGCGGCCCAGGCCTGAGCCGCCCAGCGAGGAGCCGCCGCGCCCTCCCATGGATTGGATGCACTGGACGCGCCGGCGACCGTCGGCTGGTCCTGGGCGAGGGCGGGAACGTCGCGTCCATCCCCTTGCCCCTGCAGCCCGCCTCCCCACGCCATGCCGCACCAGAGAACGGCCAGGAGCGGGAACGCCGGCGCACGGAGCGCCATCTGCAGATGAAGTGTCATCGCGGGTTGCCCGATTCAGTCCTGAGCACCTCGGCCTATGTCATACTGGGCGTGCCACGCTTGCAGACGCAACGGACACAAAGGCTGGAAGAGGAGAAGCGGAGCAGCGGGAGCGACTGGATAATGCGCGATCAAGGCGATTTGGCGGCTGGTTTCCCCGACGCCAGGTCCACGTACTTGATGCGCAGGGCGTACAGCAAGTCATCCAGCACCGCCTGCTCCTCCGTGGTCAGATTGCCTTTCGTCTTACTCTCCAGCACCGACAAAATATCGATCATTTCCTTGGCTTGCGCGAGATTCACGGGCACGTGGGGCTGGCGAGGATCCAACTGCTCGCCCATCAGCATCAGCGCCGAGGTGCCGAGCGAGAACACGAAGGAGGAAAAGGTCACGGGCAGACCCGACTCGGGCGCCGCGCCCGCCTGGCGCTGCGGAGCCGCCTGCGGCCCCGGTTTCAACGGCTCGGCCTGCGGCGACCCCGCGGCATCGGAACCCCGGTCCTCCGACCGACCGCGCCGATCCCGAATGACAAATCCCTCGCCTTCATCCGCGCTCATGGTCGACTCCACCCCTCTCCGTCACGTCCCCGGTCTGCGCGAAGGTACGGTACCATATTCCCCATGGCCACGCAACGGACCGATCGAGGAGGCCGCTCGTTGAAGCCGGGGGCAAAACAGGTATAATGGCAGGCCGTTCGCGGCTGGAGAGGCACAGCATGTCGGAATCCTTCGATCGACTGGTCCACTTAATGGCGACGCTGCGCGCGCCCGAGGGCTGCCCCTGGGATCGCAAGCAAACGCACGAGTCGTTGAAGCCCTACCTCATCGAAGAGGCCTACGAGGTCCTCGAAACCATCGACCACAAGGACGCCCGCAAGCTCCGGGAGGAATTGGGCGACTTGCTCCTGCAGGTCCTGTTTCATGCGCAGATCGGCACGGAGGAGGGCACCTTCACGATCACCGAGGTGCTGGACCAACTGGCCGACAAGTTGGTCCGCCGCCACCCGCACGTGTTCGCCAAACAGGAGCAACCCGGCGACACCCTGTCCCCCGATCAGGTCTATTCGAATTGGGAGCAAATCAAGCGGGACGAACGGGCCCGCGCCGGCCAGGCGGAATCCGCGCTGCACGGCGTCCCCAAAACCCTGCCGTCGCTTCTGCGGGCCTTTCAGGTGCAGGCGCGCGCGTCGCGGGTGGGCTTCGACTGGCCCCATACCCGCGAAGGCACCGAGCGCGTGATCGAGAAAATCGAGGAGGAAGTCCGCGAATTGCGCGAAGCCCTGGCGGACGAAACCGACGACAAGGCCGACCGCGTCGAGTCGGAGTTCGGAGATCTGTTCTTCGCGCTGGTCAACTTGGCGCGGTTCGTCAAAGTCAACCCGGAAGAGGCCCTGCGCGGCACCACCAACCGGTTTGTGGCTCGCTTCCAGTTGATGGAGGCGGCCGCCGCCCGCGCCGGACGCCCCCTCGACCGCATGACGCTGGACGAGCTGGATCGACTCTGGAACGACGCAAAACGGGTGCTGGCTTCCTCCTCGGACGACGCCGACGCCGGTCTCGACACCCCCCAGACATAACCGGGCACGAGCCGCATGCACGACGAACAGAACCAGACACCCGACCGATCGACCGACGCCCAGGCGAATCAGACTCCCGGGCCTTACGAAGAAGGCCGGCGAGCCGGCGCCCACCCCCTGGTCGTCGTCTTCGGGGTCATCTTCGGCCTGTGGCTGCTCATGTGGCTCTACATTCCCAGTTCCAAGCAAAAGCCCATGATCGGGCCCGAGCCGACCCCGGCCGTCGTCATAGAGGAGCCGGACGCGGCGCCGGTCATGTTCAAGGTCAAGACCACCATTCCCGAGATCAATGCCGTGGGCATCGTCGTCCCGCCGCAAGCGACGGAGAGCCAGATCGCCGGGCTCTTGAAACGGCTGCATAGCGCCCGATTGGCCAACCAACTCTCGACCATGCTCCCCGCCACATCACCCGGCCACAAGCTGGGCGACCATGCCATTGCCGACATCTATATCTTTTCCGACGCGCAATATGCCAAGCCCGCCGCCATCGGGGTGCTGGCGCGGGGCGCTCACGCGCCCGGCGAACTCTATCCGCAAGCGGTTCCCTTCGAGACGGCGATGGAAGCCGTGCGCGGCCACTACCGCATCGACTTGAACGATACCGGCCATCCGGATCAGGCATCCTTGGGCTTTGCCGACGAGTCCGGGGTCCACTCCAAAACCTTTCGCCAGCTCTTCTAAGCGGCCGATCGGAACGCCCGGCTTGTACACAAGCTATGCTCAGGCCCTGACTTACCATTGGGAAAAACTACGTGGCCCACAAGATCTAGTGGCCCATGTCACACCGACCACAATGCCTAAAAGTTAGGCACTCTGTTCCACCTGCGTTCAGACGGCGCATTCTTCCAACCCAGCACGACTTGCCCCCAGACTTATCCACAGATTCTGGGGAAACAAAACCGATGAAATTTTCCGGAATTTTGCTGGACTTGTTGAGGGGTTTGAGGGTGGGGAAAGGATGCCGCGTGCTAGAGGCCGACCGCCTGCCGGACTTCCTCCCGCAGCGCCGCCTTGTTCTCCTGCATCCAGGTCTCAAGCCGCGCGAACAGATGGGCGAACGGCCCGGTGAACGGGTCGATTTTGACATCCAGGCGCTGCGAGAACATCCCTTCTTCGTTGGCGATCTGCAACTTGCGGTCCGCGATACGCTTCGTCAGCAGCTGATTGATGCGCAGTTGCTGGCCGGGAGTGCCGCCGGACAGGCCCAGCACCGTCGTCTTGAGGTAGTCGAGCTCGGCCGCGAGCGACACTTTGATGCGGACGGCATGGGCCGTCGGCCAGCTTGGCCGTTGGATCGAATAGTCGTACGACAAGGCCGGCTCGTGCGGTTCGCGATACGGCCCCAGCACGTTGAGGATCGAAAAGGGATCGGCCATGGTCACGTCTTTCGTTCGATCTGGATCAGCGTCAGCGCGCCTTCCCCTTCGGTCGGCCCGCCCCATCCCTGCAACCCATCCCGGACGTGGCAGAGATTCGCGTACCCTTTCCGGCTGAGGAAATCGCAGGCCAGTCGGCTCCGTTCGCCGGTCGCGCAATAGACGAACACGTGGTCCACGCCCTGGGGGATGTCCCCCTGATACCGTTGCTCCAACTCTTCAAGCGGCACCAAGGTCGCGCCGGCAATCCGCTTGATGGCATACTCGCGCGGGCTCCGCACATCCAGCAGAAACGCCCGTCCCGGCGCTTGCTCGTACAGCCGCTGCGCTTCCGACGCGGACAGGGTCCGGTACAGCCGCCCGCTGAGGATCAGCTCTCTCGGCACCGGACGCCCGCCGGCCACCGTGGCGAGGTGGACGCGCAGGGGCTCGACCGTCCCTTTCAGATCTTCGCCGAACTGCCTGAGCCTTGCGCCGACCTCTTGCTGTTCCCGCTTCATCCGGTCAAGCTCGTGGGTCAGCCTGGCCGAGCGACGTAATGCCGCCAGCGCCACGGCCAAGCCGCTGCCGGCCAAGCCCCACAACCATCCTTCCACTCGCACCTCCTCCGCAGGGAGCCGTTCGCCCCGTCGATACGCACCGTACTATAAATTTGCCGTGGATGCTTGGCAAGACCAGGCGACGCAGGCTAGGCACGGCGCTCGGCGAGATAGCGGACGATGTGCGCCGCCGTGTCCGATCCGTCCTTGATGCAGTCCGGGATGCCCACGCCCCGATAGGCGGCGCCGGTGAGGTACAGCCCCTTGTAGGGATTCAAGGCCACCTGCAGCGCTTCCAACCGACTCGGATGGCCGATCGTGTACTGGGGCATCCCCCGCTCCCAACGAGACACGTCGGCATAGGCCGGCTCGGCGGTCACCCCGACCATCGCCCGCAACTCCTCCTTCACTCGGCGCAAAAGCGCATCGTCGTCCAGCGCCAAGCTTTGCTCCCGCCCTACGCCTCCCAGATAGCACCGGATCAGCGTCTGGGAGGGCGGCGCCCGGTGCGGCCATTTCAGAGAGGTCCAGGTCGCCGCGATCAGATCCCGCCGTTCCGCGCGCGGCACCACGAAACCGAAGCCCCGCACCTGCGGACCCAGGTCCGTGGCGGCATAGGCCAGGGACACCGTCGCCGTCGTCGCATAGGGGATCGCCTCCAGTTTTTCCGCCGCCGGCCGGCTGTGCGGACGGATGAGGGGAGCCGCCACGTAGGCCGGGACCGCCAGCACGACGACATCGGCGGTCACGACCCCTCCGTCCTCCAACACCAGATCGTAGGTCCAGACTTTGGATCGCACGGAGGGGGCGCGCAGCGAGTGCACGCGGCGGCCCGGCTGTAACGCCGCGCCGGCCCGCTCGACACGGCCGACCAAAGCCTGCACCAGCTCGTCCATCCCGTTCTTCATCGTCACGAACATCGTGCGGGGAGACGGTCCGGCTTGGGGAGCTTGGCCGGATGAAGCGGCGTTCCGGCGGCCGGCGAGCATGCCGCGGATCAGACTCCCATGCTTGCGCTCCAGCTCGATGAAACGCGGGAAGGTCGCGCGCAGGCTCATCTGCTCCGCGTCCCCCGCGTAGATGCCGGCCATGAGCGGCTCGATCAGCCGATCGAAGGCCTCGGCCCCGAAGCGCCGGCGGAAAAAATCCGCCAGGGATTCATCGCCCTTCACATGCTGCCGCGGCAAGACCAGATCGGCGCCCATCCGCATGATGCCGGGCAGCGATAGGAGCCCGCTCCGGAGGAACGGGCCCAGCTTGGACGGCACAAAGAGGACGAGCCCCTCGGGCAACCGACGCAGCTTGCCCCGCGAGTACACGAAGGCTCCCTGGCCCGAGGGGTTGGTGTTGACCAAGCGGTCGGACAGTCCCAGCTTCGCGCAGAGTTCGAGGCCCGCCGGTTTCTGGGACAGGAACGAATCCGGGCCCCGCTCGATCACGAGCTCGCCGACCCGGTGGGTGGCGATCTTGCCGCCCCAGGACGAGCCCGCTTCGATCACGGTGATGGAGAGGGGAAACTCCGCCTCGGCCGCCTGCTCCTGCAAGGCGAAGGCGGTCGACAGACCGGCGATTCCGCCGCCGACGATGGCCACATGTCGAGGGGCGCCGCTCACTGCGTCACGATCGTCCGACGGGGGCGGCCAGATGCGTCTCCAGGATCGAGGCCAGCGTATCGATCAACGGTGGAGTCGCGTTCAGCATGGGAATCCGTTCCAGCTGCATGCCCTTGGCGGCCGCCAGGTGTTTGAACTCGATATCCACATCGTAGAGGACCTCGAGGTGGTCCGACAAAAACCCGATCGGAGCGATCAGCACCTGCCGGTGCCCCTCTCGGTGCAAGTCCTCCAATGTGGCTTCCACGGTCGGCCCCAGCCACTTCTCGTTGGACCGGCCTTGGCTTTGGTAGGCGAACCGCGACGGGACCGGGCCCAACTGCCGGCAGACGGCCTCCACCGTGCCTCGGACTTCATCGGGGTAGGGGTCCTGCGTGGCCAGAATCCGCTCGGGCAGGCTGTGGGCCGTAAAAAGAACGGGCACTCGTCCGCGAATCTCTACCGGAAACTTCTCCAGCCCGACCTTGACGTTCGCGGCCAGCGCCGCGATCAACCCCGGATGCCGATGCCAACTCTGCACGTAGGTGATGGGGAAGTCGCCTCCCAGCTCAACCTTGGCTTCTTCGACCTTCTTCACGTAGGCGCCGACGCTGAGCGAGGAATATTGCGGCGCCATGCACAGGCCGATCAACCGCTCCGGCCGGTCGGCCAGCAGCTCCGCATAGGCATCTTTGATGTAGGGGCGCCAGTGGCGGAACCCGACATAGCAGCGGACCCGTTCGCCGCCCGGCCCGTTGAGTCGCTGCTCCAGCTTGCGCGCGACCTCGCGCGTAATGTCGGGGGCCGGCGACTTCCCGCCGGTCAGCCGATACCGCTCCCGAATTTCCTCGACCAACTCCGGAGGCGTCGGCCGCCCGCCCCGCACATCCAGGAGGTAGGGCTCCACGTCTTCCAGCTTGCCCGGCCCTCCCAGAGCCATCAGCAACACAGCGATCGGTCTTTGTGATCCCGGCATGGACGTATCGTGATGGTGCATCGTGAACGGTGAAGGGGTCGATAACAATTACGATTCACTGTTGATCATTTACCGTTGGCTGAGCTTGTGCACCATCTCGGCGGTGGCGGCGACGCTTTCGACGGGCGTGTTCGGCAGGATCCCGTGGCCCAGGTTGAAAATGTGTCCGGGCCGGCCGGCTGCGCGACGCAGGATCTCTTCCACGCGCCGCTCGATCTCGTGCAACGGCGCGAACAGAGCCACCGGGTCCAGGTTCCCCTGAACGGCCACATCGTGACCCACCGTCCGCCACCCGTCATCCAAGTGGACGCGCCAGTCCAGGCCGATCACATCGCCGCCGGCCTGACGCATGAGCCGGAGCAACGAACCGGTGCCGGTGCCGAAATGGATCAGCGGCACCTGCTCGCGTTTGAGCCCGTCGAAAATCAGCTGCACGTGCGGCAGCACGTACTCGGCATAGTCTCCCGGAGACAGGCAGCCCACCCAGCTGTCGAACAACTGCACCGCCTCGGCCCCGGCGCGGATCTGGCGCCGCAGGTAACCGGTCACGACTCGCGCCAGCTTGTCCAGCAACCGGTGCCAGGCTTCCGGCTCCCGGTACATGAACTGTTTCGTCAAAATGTAGTTCCGCGACCCGCCGCCCTCGATCGCATAACTCGCCAGAGTGAACGGCGCGCCGGCAAACCCGATCAACGGCACCTTGCCGGTCAGCGCACGCCTCGCCTGTCGGATCGCCGCTTCGACGTAGGCCAGCTCGTCGCCGTCCACCGGCTGCAGCTGGTCCACCGAGGCTCGGTCCCGGACGGGGTTGTGGATGATCGGCCCCTCGCCCTCGGCAAACTCCAGCTGAAGCCCCATCGCCTCCAACGGCAACAGGATGTCGGCGAAAATGATCGCGGCATCCAGCGGGAACCGGTCGATCGGTTGGAGCGTGACCTGGGCGGCGAGCTCGGGCGTCTTGCAGACTTCCAGAATGGAATGCTGGGCGCGGATCGCCTGGTATTCCTGCATGTACCGTCCGGCCTGGCGCATAAACCAGACCGGCGTGCAATCCACCGGCTCCCGCCGGCAGGCTTTCAAAAATCGATCGTTCATCAGGCGCGCATTCTAGCGTGGATGGCCGCTGAAATCTACTGGGCACTCTCGGCTTCGCCGACCGTTCTTGACTGTTCGGCTGTGCTTCGGCACTCTGCAGCCGACAGCGCGATGCACGAAGGAGGTGCATGCCATGCATACAAGCCCACAGGCGGCCATCCTCGTCGGGCACGGAGGCGTGCCGAAAGACTATCCCCAGGAACTGGTCACCAAGCTGAAGCGTCTGGAGGCGCAGCGTCGCTCCTCCGGCGCGCCGCCCACGAGCGAGGAGATCGAGTTGGACCAACGGATCAGACGCTGGCCCCGCTCGGCGCAGACCGATCCCTATCAGACGGGGCTGGAGGCCCTGGCCGCCCACCTGCGCCCGTTCTTGAACGGCATGCCGCTGGCGCTGGCCTACAATGAATTCTGTTCCCCCACGCTCGAAGAGGCGGTCGCGGAGTTGGTCGGCGCCGGCGCGCGGGAGATCACGGTCGTGTCATCCATGTTCACCCCGGGGGGGTCGCATTCGGAACTGGAAATTCCGGACACGCTTCAACGGCTGCGCATCCGATATCCCCAGGTGACGCTGCGCTATGCCTGGCCGTTCGACCTGACGATGGTCTGCTCCATGCTCGCCGAGCACTTGCACCGGTTTATGTCGGCGGCGCCGGAACCGGCAAGACAGGGCTGAGGGTGGGCCCTTCATGATGTCCACGACAAGCCCCCTGCCTATTCGAATCGGCATCAGCCGCTGCCTGCTGGGCGAGAAAGTCCGGTACGACGGCGGACACAAACGGGACAGTTTTCTCGCCGACACCCTCGGCCGACACGTGGAATGGGTGCCGGTCTGTCCCGAAGTCGAAGCGGGGCTCGGCACGCCTCGCGAAGCCATGCGGCTGGTCGGCCAACCCGAAGCGCCGCGCCTCCTCACCGTCACGTCCGGCCTGGACCATACCCACATGATGGAGCGATTCTCCCATCATCGCGTGCGGGAACTGAAGACCCTGGACCTGTCCGGGTACGTGTTCAAGCAAGGCTCCCCGAGCTGCGGGGTCGAACGGGTACGCATCTATCACGAGCAAGGCATGCCAACCCGGAACGGAGTCGGCCTCTTTGCGCGCATCTTTCAGGAACGGTTCCCGCTCGTCCCGGTCGAAGAAGAAGGCCGGCTCGCCGATCCTTCGCTCCGCGACAATTTTCTCGAGCGGGTCTTCAGCTATGCCCGCTGGCGCGAATGGCAGCGGCATCGCCCAACCAGGCGGGGACTGGCAGTCTTCCACACCGCGCACAAATTTCTGCTGCTGGCCCACAGCCGCCCCCACTATGAGCAGCTCGGCCGGTTGGTGGGGAACGCGAAGCGATATCGGCCCACCGACCTGACGCAAGCCTATGGCCGCCTGTTCATGGAGGCCTTGCGGGTGAAAACCACGGTCCGGAAGCATGCCAACGTGCTTCAGCACATGGTCGGATTTTTCAAGTCACGCCTGAGCGCAGCCGAGCGGGAAGAATGGCAGGAGGTCTTGCACGACTACCATCGGGGCCTGACCCCGTTGATCGTGCCGCTCACCCTCGTCAAGCACTATGTCCGGCGTCTGGAGATCCGCTACCTGGCCGACCAGGTCTACCTCAGTCCACATCCGAAGGAGCTGATGCTCCGTAATCACTGACCGGACGCTGAACCGTCCGCTCATGCGCGCGACACGCTTCCTGTGCCTCCGCTTCCCTTACCATCTGCTTGGCTCCGCCCCATCCACAAGGCGCTAAAGTCGCATGCTCTGCAGGGGGCTTGATTTATCCTCTCAAATCGGGTACCGTGCAGTGCCAATGTGCCAAGCTAGTCCTCGGGCCGGCGATCTACAATCCCATAACCACGTCAGTCGTATCGCTGTACACCACTGACAACGGAGCCATGCCTGATGCACCATTCATCCAGCGCCCCAGCACGTCGGACTAATCTGTTCCGGTCTTTCATTCGATGGTTCGACTCCTGGGAGGGCATGGACCAGCCCCGCAGCCAGGACGGACAGAAGATCGAATGGCTGCGCTGTCTCCCGTTCCTCTGGCTCCACGCCATGTGCCTCTGCGTGATCTGGGCGGGATGGAGCTGGACCGCGGTCGGCGTGGCCTTCGCCCTCTATGTCATCCGCATGTTTGCCGTCACCGCCATCTATCATCGCTATTTTTCCCATCGGACCTATAAGACCACACGCTGGGGCCAGTTCGCCCTCGCCGTCCTCGGCGCCTCCGCCGTCCAGCGCGGGCCGCTCTGGTGGGCCGCCCATCACCGGCACCACCATCTCTATTCCGACCAGCCGCAGGACGTGCATTCGCCGATTCAGCACGGGTTCTTCATGAGCCACATGGGCTGGATCATGACGCCGGCCAGCTTCCTGACCAACTTGAAAGCCGTGCCCGACCTGGCCAAGTTTCCGGAACTGCGGTTCCTGGACCGCTTCGACACCCTGGTGCCGATCCTGCTGGGCACGTCGCTCTACGGCCTCGGCGCAATCCTGGAACGGGTGGCCCCGGGCCTGGGCACTAACGGATTCCAGATGCTGATCTGGGGATTCTTCATCTCCACCGTCGTCCTCTTCCACTGTACGCAGACGATCAACTCCCTGGCCCACATGGTCGGCGAACAGCGGTACGACACGGGGGACACCAGCCGCAATTCGTTTATCCTGGCCCTCATCACCCTCGGCGAGGGCTGGCACAACAACCACCACCACTATCCCACGTCCACCCGCCAGGGCTTCTACTGGTGGGAGATCGACCTCTCCTACTACGGCCTCGTGCTCCTGTCCTGGACGGGGCTGATCTGGGACTTGAAGCCGGTGCCGGACCGCATCCGGGATTCCAAACGCCTGGACATGGAAGCGGTGGCGTAAGCCGGCGGCTCCTCTCACTTCACATCGGTTTGAGCAGGCTCGTGGGCAGCTAGAGTGCCCACGAAGGTATCTTCTGTGGCCAACGGGTCGTCCGGCCTTCCGCTCCCCTCCTAGACCCAGTCCGAATCGCTTCTCCCCCTCGTTGACCTCGCGCGCGAACTGAGCGTCTCGCGAATCGTCTCGTGCTCCTGATCGAGCGTCGCCGCCTCTTCATCCGACAGAATCCAGGCATCGCCCGCCGCCAGCTCGATCCGATAATGGTTCTTCCGCAGCGAGAACCATTCGAGATAGGGATGCGGCGAAAGGAGCGGATGGGGATCGAACGAAATCAAACTCACCTCCCCGACTTGCGGCACCTCGAAGTCCCCCAGCACCTGCCCGGCCAGATCCTCGTCGGCAAACTGGCTGTTGCGAAAACGAATGGCCTTGCCGGCGATCTCGCCCTTGAAGTCCCCGATCAGATAGAAGTCCACCGGCCCGAGCGCCGCGAACGTGATCCGCCCCACCACCGTCCCAGCCACGCGGTTGTCCAGCACCCCTTCCTTCACCCACCGGCCGTTCCCGAATTTCTGCGCCATGACGATCCTTTCGATTGCACCGACCGATCAGCTCGCGTGCGACGAGGCCAGCGGCGTTCTCGGCTCCGAGGCCGCCGGTCCCAAGGTCCCCAACAAGACGGCGCCCACGATCAGCATACTGCCGACCCAGCCGCGCCCGCTCAACTGCTCCCCCAAAAACAGCCAGGCCAGCCAGGCCGCGAACAGGGGCTCCAAGGAAAAAATCAGGGCCACCCGCGGCGCCGGCAGCCGTTTCTGCGCCCAGACCTGAATCGCGAACGCCCCGGTCGCGAAGACGCCGTTCACGAGCAAGGCCGAGAGCAGGAGCGGCGTGAGCGCGAAGGCATCGCCCCCCGGCCGCTCCCAGAGCATGGCCGGAAACATGGCGGCCGTGATCATCGCCAACTGCCAGAGAAAGAGCGAGAGCGGATCGCTCTTTTGCGTGAAAGATTCCAGGCAACTGATATGGCCCGCATAGGCCGCCGCACAGCCCAGCGTCAGCAGGTCTCCTCTCGTCATCTCCCCCTGCGGGTCCACCAACAGCCACAAGCCGGCCACGGAAAGCGCCGCCGCCGCCCAGGTGCGCCCGCCGAACCGGCGCAGGAAGAGCGGTACCAGAAAGACATATTGCACGGTGATGAAGGCGGACTTGGAGGCCGTCGTCGTGACCAGCCCTTCTGTTTGCAGCGCGAACCCGAGAAAGAGAAAAACCGTGGCGATGAAACTCATGCGCAGCGTCGCCGGATCCCACCGGATGCGGCGCCGCAGCACGAGCACGGCCACGACCACCAGCAGGCAGCCCAGGAAGAAGCGCACGAACATGAAGGAGAAGGGCGGCAGCTGGGTAAGGACGGCTTTGGTGGAGGGATAGGTGGCGCCCCAGATCAGCGCGCTGAGCACCAGGATGAGGTGGGGCATGCGAGGGACGCTCTCAGCTATCAGCCCTCAGCTTCAGAGTTGCCATTTTCTGTGGCTGACAGCTGAAAGCTGACGACTGACGGCCTCTTCACGGTTTGCAGAGCGGGCACATTTTTTCCAGGGAGACCCCGGCCTGCTCCATGGCCGCCAGGGCCCGTTCCTTGGTCGGATAGTCGAACCAGCCGCCTTCCCAGAAGTCCGTCTGGACGTTGTTGGACGGCACCTCGGCACACTTTTCCTTGTGGAGCGTGACCCGGTCGATCGAACGGGCGATGTGGATCCAGTAGACCATGCGTCTCCCTCTAGGCCGACAGGCCAGAACGCTCCCCGGCTGCACCAGAGCCTATCACGCCCATACCCCGCCCGCAACAGACCGCGCCGCCGGAATACTCAACCAGGCCGTGCGGCAGGGCCGCGGCAAGCGACGAGGCGAGGTCGTACGTACCAAGCTTCGCGGGACCCGCTCGTTTCGATCAGAGGCGAGCGGAGAGGCGCGTTGCCTTTTGCTTAACCGTACGTTGAGGCTCTGAGCGAAGCGGGAACGAAACGGGCGGGATCGTTCGGCATCCTGCTACGGAAAGAGCTGCCACTCATCCTTCTCGATGAACACCCTGCCACCGGCTTCCAACTTCTTGATGTCGTCCTTCTCGAAGAGCTTCATGTACCGCTCGATCCGGTCCGGATCGTCGATCCGCTCTTCCTGCATCATCCCACTGGCCAGTTTGTACTTCCGCAACAACAACGGCATGGACCGCCTCCCTACAACACTTTGTTGAGCCGCCGCGTTCGATCACCGCGCGGCGGATAGTTTCCTTGCCTCCGGGAAACCTGGATTTCTCAACGCCCCGTTTGAACCGGCTGCTCGTCAGATCACTTTGGCAGCCGGATAGAACCCTCAAGTGATCACGCGTACGTTCGTCACACCGCACGCGTCCGGCGCTACCATACTCGACGGATCGGCTCAGGGTCAAGAGCCCGCGCGCGGAACGGTCGGAGCCGCGGGAGTCGCATCGGCCAGCCGTTTCGGGTATAATGGGGCCTCGTTCACGGCGAGCGACACAAAGGAGTCACTCCATGCCATTGTATGAGTATCGCTGCGAAGGCTGCGGCCAACCGTTCGAGCAGGTCCAACCGGTCAGCTTCCGGGCGGAAGATACGGTCTGCCCTCATTGCCGCGCCCAGAAAGCCACCAGGTTGATGTCCTCCTTCGCCTCCCAGATCGTCGGCGACCACAAGCCCGGCTTCAAGGAGATGAAGGCCTACGACATGCTCAACCAGCGGATGGACAAATTCTCCAAGCTGCCGCCGGCCATGGGCAAGCGGGTCCTGCCCGCCCCGGACAACTTCGGGACGCCCAAACCGGACTCGAGCGGCGGCAACTGACCGGTTTCGACCCGACACACCCCTGCCGCCCATCCGCACGCTCCCTCTCCGATCGGCCGACGGCGAAGCGAAGAGCGTATGGCGTATGGCTTATGGCAAGAATCGCTCAGGCCACAAGCTATACGCCATCAGCTCTTCTCGGCCAATCCCTTCGCCGTCCAGCCGCTTTCCCCTGACTTGACTTTGCCGCCGTTCCTGGCGATCATGCCCCATGATCCATTTATCCGACTTCTCCGCGATTCATCCGGGCGCAGACAGGAGGCTTCATGCGTGCTGCAGCAGGACTGCTGATCGGGCTGTGCGTCGCCGCTCTGGCGGGAGCCGGTCCGGCGGCCGCCGGCGATGCCGCCGGCTCCATGACCATCGTCGGCAACGGGCCGGAATCGACCGTCATCGAGAAACTGGCCCGGGCGTTTGAAAAGGCCAACCCGCGGGCCTACATCGACGTCCAGTGGGACGAGATCTCCAAGCCCATCGAGCTGGTCAAATCGGGCCAGGCGCAACTGGCCGTGATGGGCAAGCCGGACCCCGAGCTCAACGCCACCCAGGTCGCCTGGGACGGCATCGCCATCATGGTCAGCCTCTCCAACCAGACCAAGGAAATCACGACCAAGCAGGCGGCCGACCTCTTCACCGGCAAGGTCAAATTCTGGTCCGAACTGGGCGGGCCGGACACCAGGGTGCTGATCCTCGACCGGCCGGCCAACCGCAATATCCGCGATGCCTTCGAGCAGCAACTGGGGATCGTCGGGCAGATTCCCGACCATACCAAGGCCATCGGCCCGGACGACAAGGCGATCAAGACCGTAGCCGGCACGCTCCCTCCGAACTCGGCGGTCACCTTCGTCTCGCTGGTGCCGGCCCTGGAAGCCGTCTCCTCCGGCGTCGCCGTGCGCTTGCTGCCGATCGACAAGGTGGAGCCGGAAAAGCCCCCGGTGAAGGACGGGCGGTACACATTGCGCCGCCCCGTGCTCTTCCTGTCGAAGAAAGAGCCGAACCAGCTCGTCAAGGCCTTTGAAGCCTTCGCCCTTTCGAAAGAGGGGCAAAAAATTCTGGATGACCTCTATACCCCCATTGATCCGAAGTCGTAATCGCGACCGGTCGCGTTGAAGGAGGGACGTATGGGCAGACAGGCATTCCGCACGATGGTGTTACTGGCGGCCGTGGGGCTGGCCGGCATACAGGCCCCGGGGGTCTGGGCCGCCGAAGGCGCCGCGCCAGAAGGCAGCATGGAGGAAGGCACCGGCTTCAGCATGTTCGGCACGGAATCCATCAAGGGCTTCGACGCGAACAAGATCGAAAAAGACCCGGTCTGCGACCGGAGCAAGCGGCCCAAAGTCTTCAAAGTCGAGCCGGACGAAGCGGCGCCGGGGCAGAAGATCACGATCAAGGGCGAGAACTTCGGCACCAAGGAGTGCTTCCACGGCGTGGCCTTCAGCGCGACCGGAGGCGCCCCCGTCCAGTACACCCTCGTGAACGACACCACGATCGAAGTGGTCGTGCCCGAGGCCCGCACGGGCATGTCGTTCATCGACGTGGTCGCCGGCGGCGGCAACGCCCGCTCCAAGGGATTTCTGATCAAATCCAAGTAGGCCATCCCCCCGAATACCTCTGCTTGTTTCCGGCTCCGGGCGCCGACGACGAGGCGCTCCGGAGCCGGGATTTCCCCTGCCGGCTCTCTCGACTTTCCGTAAACAGCTGTGCTAGCTTACGCGCTCCGATTCGGACCATGGTGCAAGACGGCCATGGAGCGGCACGTGCGGCCAAGGAGCCCTCTCCGATCATGTTCAAAAAGATCCTCGTAGCCAATCGGGGCGAGATCGCGATGCGCATCATCCGCGCCTGCCGCGAGCTCAACATCGCCACCGCCGCCATCTATTCGGAGGCGGATTCCACCGGCATTTACGTCAAAAAGGCGGACGAGGCCTACCTGGTCGGACCGGGGCCGGTGAAGGGCTTTCTGGACATGCAGCAGATCGTGGACCTGGCGCTCCGCATCGGCGCCGACGCGATCCATCCCGGCTACGGCTTCCTCTCGGAAAACGCCCAGTTTGCGCAACTCTGCCAGGTCTCCGGCATCACCTTCATCGGCCCCTCCCCCCAGGTCATCCACCTGATGGGCAGCAAGGTCAAGGCCCGCGAGCTGGCCAAGAAGGTGGGCGTCCCGATCGTGCCCGGCACGGACGAAGCGGTGATACGGGTCGAGGACGCCCTGGCCTTCGCCCATTCGGTCGGCTATCCGGTCATGATCAAAGCCAGCGCCGGCGGCGGCGGGCGCGGCCTGCGCGTGGTCCGCACGGACACGGAACTGCGCAACAACATGGAAACCGCCGCCCGCGAGGCGCTCGCCGCCTTCGGGGACGGCAGCATCTTTCTCGAAAAATACATCGAGCGGCCGCATCACATCGAATTTCAGATTCTGGGCGACAAGCACGGCAACGTCATCCACCTGGGCGAGCGCGACTGCTCCGTGCAGCGCCGCCACCAGAAGCTGATCGAGATCGCCCCGTCGCTGGTCCTGACGCCCGAGTTGCGCCGCGAGATGGGCGAAGCGGCGGCCGCCATCGCCCATGCGGTGCACTACGACAACGCCGGCACCGTGGAGTTCCTCCTGGACCAGGACAAGCGCTTCTACTTCATCGAGATGAACCCGCGCATCCAGGTGGAGCATACGGTCACCGAGCAGATCACCGCCGTGGACATCGTCCGGTCTCAGCTCTCCGTCGCCGCCGGCCTGCCGTTGGAATTCAAGCAGGAGGACGTGACCCTGCAGGGCCACGCCATCCAATGCCGCATCAACGCCGAGGACCCGCGCAACAACTTCCGGCCCTCCACCGGCACGGTCACGGCCTACCTGTCGCCCGGCGGCATCGGCGTCCGGATCGACGGCGCGGTGTACAAGGACTATGCGGTCCCGCCCTACTACGACGCGCTCCTGGCCAAGCTCACGGTGCGCGGACGGACCTGGGACGAGACGGTCAGCCGGATGCACCGGTCGCTGGAGGAATATGTCCTGCGGGGGCTCAAGACCACG
This sequence comes from Nitrospirota bacterium, assembly GCA_028876065.1. Classification (GTDB taxonomy): domain Bacteria; phylum Nitrospirota; class Nitrospiria; order Nitrospirales; family Nitrospiraceae; genus SYGV01. The sequence goes on along the minus strand of JAGWTI010000032.1, from coordinate 8,349 downwards.
ATCCCCTTCCTCAAGAAGATCATGGAGGAGCCGGACTTCCGCGCCGGGCGCTTCGACACCTCGTACCTGGACACGCATCCGGACCTGTTCAACTACGAGGACGAATACGAGCCGGAGGACCTGGTCGTGGCGATTTCCGCGGCGATCGCCGCCTATGAGGGACTGTAAGGCGTAAGGAGTGCGCGGCCGGGGACCGCCCCGCGCGCAATCGACATGGCAAAAATTCCGAAAAAGAAATCCGCTTCGCGCAAAGGCAGCCACCTCCGGTCCGTGCCGAAGGCCCAGGCCAAAGGGCCGTTCAGGGAGACGGCGAAACCCCTGCTTCCGGTCGGCTCGGCGCCGGAGAAAAAACTCCTGCTCACGGACGTGGCGCTGCGCGACGGCCATCAATCCTTGCTGGCCACCCGCATGCGCACCGAGGACATGCTGCCGATCGCCCAGAGCCTGGATGCGGTGGGCTACTGGTCGCTGGAAGTCTGGGGCGGCGCCACCTTCGACACCTGCCTGCGCTTTTTGAAGGAAGACCCCTGGGAGCGGCTGCGGGCCCTCAAGCAGGCCATGCCCAGGACCAGGCTGCAGATGCTCCTGCGCGGCCAGAACATCGTGGGCTACCGGCACTATGCCGACGACGTGCTGGAGAAGTTCATCGAACGGTCCGCGGCCAACGGCATCGACGTGTTCCGCATCTTCGACGCCCTCAACGACGTGCGCAACATGGAACGGGCCATGCACGAGGTCAAGGCCAACGGGAAGCACGTCGAGGCCTCCCTGTGCTACACGATCAGCCCGGTCCACAACCTGGACCGGTTCGTCGACCTGGCCAAGAAGCTGGAGGACCTGGGCACCGACACCATCTGCATCAAGGACATGGCCGGGCTGCTGGCGCCGGCCGACGCCTATACCCTGGTCAAGCGGCTCAAGGCGGCGGTCCGCGCCCCGATCCACTTGCACAGCCACTACACCTCCGGCATGGCCTCCATGTCGGCCTTCATGGCCGTGCTGGGCGGGCTCGACATGTTGGACACCTCCATCTCGCCCCTGGCCGGTGGCACCTCCCATCCGCCCACCGAGACCCTGGTGGCCGCGCTGCGGGGCACGCCCTACGACACGGGCCTGGAACTCACGCGGTTCGTGCCGATCGCGGAACATTTCCGCACCGTGCGCCGCAAGTACCAGCAATTCGAGAGCGACTTCACCGGCGTGGACGCGGAAATCCTGACCTCGCAGATTCCCGGCGGCATGCTCTCCAACCTGGCCGCCCAGCTCGCCGCGCAGAACGCCATCGACAAGATGCGGCAGGTGCTGGAGGAGGTGCCCCGCGTCCGGCAGGACATGGGCTACCCGCCGCTGGTGACCCCCAGCAGCCAGATCGTCGGCACTCAGGCGACGCTGAACGTGCTGACCGGCGAACGGTACAAAGTCATCACCACCGAGACCAAGAACTACTTCCTGGGCCTCTACGGCCAGCCGCCTGGCCCGGTCTCCGCCGAGGTGGCGGCGCGCGCCATCGGCAACGAGGAGCCGATCACCAGCCGGCCCGCGGACCGGCTCGAGCCGGAGCTGGAAGCGGCCAAGCGGGAATCGGCCGGCAAGGCGGCGACCGAGGAAGATCTGCTCTCCTTCGCCCTCTTCCCGGCCATCGCGCGGGAGTTCTTCGAGGCGCGGGAGAAAGGCGATCTCAAGCCGGAGCCGTTGGAGACCCCGCCGGAGAAGGGCCCGGCGGTCGCCCACGAGCTGCACCTGGCGCCGGCGGAATTCAACGTCACCGTGCACGGCGAGACCTTCCACATCCAGGTGTCCGGCTCGGGCCGCAAGAGCGACGGCCGCAAGCCCTACTACATCCGGGTGAACGACAAGCTCGAAGAAGTGCATCTGGAGCCGATCCAGGAAGTGCTGGCCGGAGTCCCGGAGCCGCCCGACCAGGGCAAAGCCGGCAAGCCCAAGCGGCCCAAACCGACCAAGCCGGGCGACATCAGCTCGCCCATGCCGGGCCGCGTGGTGAAAGTCCTGGTGGCCAAGGGCGACCGGGTCAACGCCGGCGATCCGGTCCTGATCATCGAAGCGATGAAGATGGAAAGCCGGGTGCCGGCCCCCGTCGGCGGGACCGTGGCCGCCCTCTATGCGAAGGACGGAGACGACGTCAAGACCGACGAAACGCTCATCCAATTGGAGTAGCGCATGCGCCATGCGCCCTCCCGGATGGTTTCCCTCGTCCTCTTGCTCCTTCCCCTTCTCGTGACCGCCTGCACCACCGTCCAGGACCCTCCGCCCTGGTTCGATTCGTTCCAACGGCTCCCCATCAAGACGGTTCTGGTTCAGGGCCACCGGATCGCCTACCTGGATGAAGGCCAGGGGGACCCGGTCATCCTCATCCATGGCTTCGGCGGGTCCATGTGGCAGTGGGAATATCAGCAAGAGGCCTTGGCCACGGGCCATCGGCTGATCACGTTGGACTTGCTCGGCTCCGGCCTCTCCGACAAACCGGACCAAGACTACAGTCCCGATGACATGGTGGCCTTCTTGAGCGCCTTCATGGACGCGCTGGGAATCCAGCGGGCTTCGCTCGTGGGCAACTCGATGGGCGGAGGGCTGGTCATCGGCATGGCCCTGGCCCATCCGGAGCGGGTGGACCGGCTCGTCCTGATCAGCGGGTTCCCGGACCATGTGCGCGAAAAACTCACCGGCACCCTCGTCAAACGGGCCATCGAAACCAGCGCCCCGACCTGGCTCGTCCGACTGGGCAACTGGCTGGCCGGGCGGGGCCTCACGGAGTCGGTGTTGCAAGAGATCGTCTACGACCAGAGCCGGCTCACCCAGGCGGTGCTCGACCGGGCCTACCGCAACCGCCGGCGGCCGGGACTCATCCCGCCCATCATGGCCCAGGCCAGGGCCCTGCCCCAATGGGAGGAGGGGTTTGCCAAACGGATCGGCGCGATTGCCCGCCCCACCCTCATCATCTGGGGCCAGGAAGACCGGATCTTCCCCCCGCAAGTCGGCCGAGACCTGGCTGCCACGATCCCCGGCTCGACCCTGGAACTGGTCCCCCAGGCGGGCCACATTCCCCAATGGGAGAGGCCAGACCTGGTCAATCCCCTCCTCCTCCGGTTCCTCCCATAAAAAACGACGAGACAACAGGGCCAACCTTGCGCTATGCTTACCCGGCAGATGGGCAGGCAGCGGCAAGACAAGGACGAGATTCATTGAGAGGGACGACCATGACCAGAGTCCGACAGATACAGATGTGCAGCTTGTATGCGGCGTTGATCGGTTGCATCGGCCTGGCCGGATGCGCCATGACCGGAGACAACCAGAGAGGCTTTGCCTACCAGGACTTCCCCGTCGCCAAAAGCAGCGCGACCGCGGGAGAGGGCCACAGCGTCACCTTCAAAGGGACGCCCCTCGCCCTGGCCGGACCGGGCATCACGCAGGGCGACAGCCTCCGGGAAGTCCAGGTGGCCAAGGCCGACCTCGGCCTGGTCAGCATCGCCGAGGGGAAAGGCAAAGTCCGGATCATCAGCGTCGTCCCCTCGCTCGACACCAAAGTCTGCGAGCAGCAGACCCATTATCTGAGCGAACAGAACGATGGATTGGACAAGAGCGTGGAGCTGATCACGGTCAGCGTGGACACGCCCTTCGCTCAAAAACGCTTCGCCGAGGAAGCCAAGATCAAGAATGTGACCTTTTTGTCCGATTATCGAGGAGGGGACTTCGGCAAGGCCTACGGCTTGCTGGTTCCCGGCCCGCACATCCTGGCCCGCACCGTGATGGTAGTGGACAAGGACAACGTGGTCCGCTACCTGCAGATCACGCCGGAGCTGGCCCAGTTGCCGGACATGGACGCGGCGTTCAAAGCGGCCCGATCATTGGAGAAGAGCTAATGGCGTATAGCTTCTGGCCTGAGCGACTCTTGCCATAGGCCATTGGCCATATGCTCTTCATGTTCGTGGCTTCTAGAGGTTGAGTATGGCGGAATATGATCTGATCGTCATCGGCAGCGGACCGGCCGGGCAGAAGGCCGCCATCCAGGCGGCCAAACTCCGCAAACGCGTCGCGATCATCGAAAAGCAGGCGGCCGTCGGCGGCGCCTCCGTCAATACCGGCACCCTCCCCAGCAAGACCCTCAAGGACGCCATCTACTACCTGCACGGGTTCAAGCTCCGCTCCTTGCCCAACATGGCCTATTCGCTCAAGAAGAACTTCACCATGAGCGACCTGATGACCAGGAAAGACCTGGTCATCAAGCACGAGCTGGACGTCATCATCAACCAGCTCGAACGCAACGACGTCGACATCGTCCACGGCACCGCCTCCTTCATCGACCCCCACACCGTGCAAGTCAAACGCACGACCGGCCAGACGGATACGCTCACGGCCCCGTACATCGTCATCGCCTCCGGGTCGCGCCCCCGCCGGGGCGACGAAGTGCCGTTCAACGACAAGACCATCTGCGATTCCGACTCGATCCTCTCCACCGACTCGCTCCCCAAGACCATGACCGTGGTCGGGGGCGGCGTGATCGGCTGCGAGTACGCCTCCATGTTCGCCGCCTTCGGCATCAAGGTCACGCTGCTGGAACGGCGCAACGAGCTCCTGCGCTTCGTGGATCAGGAAGTGGTCCAGGCCCTGATCTATCACATGCGCACCAACGGGGTCATGATGAAGCTCGGGGAGGACCTCGACAAAGTCACCCAGGACGAACGGGGCCGCGTCGTGGCCTCCCTCAAGAGCGGCAAGACGGTGATCTCGGACATGCTGCTCTATTGCATGGGGCGCATGGCCAACACGGACGAGCTGAACCTGGGCGCCATCGGGATCGCCACGGACAAGATGGGCCAGATCAAGGTGAACGAACATTACCAGACGGAGGTCCCCCACATTTATGCGGCCGGCGACGTCATCGGCTTTCCCGGCCTGGCCTCCACCTCCATGGAACAGGGGCGGCTCGCCGCCTGCCACGCCTTCAACGTCGCCCAGTCCTCCCTGCCCAAGGTCATGCCCTACGGCATCTACACGATCCCGGAGATTTCCACCGTCGGCAAGAACGAGGAAGAGCTGACCAAGGCCGGCGTCCCCTACGAAGTGGGCCGGGCCTTCTACAAGGAAATCGCCCGCGGCCAGATCTTCGGCGACCTGGAAGGGCTCCTCAAGCTCATCTTCCACCGGGACACGCTGGAACTGCTGGGCATCCACATCATCGGCGAAGGGGCCACGGAGCTGGTCCACATCGGCCAGGCGGTCATCACCTATGGAGGGAGCGTGGACTTCTTCGTCCACAACGTCTTCAACTACCCGACCCTCGCCGAGTGTTATCGCACGGCCGCCCTGGACGGAATCAACCGCCTCGGCCGCAACTAACGCATGTCCCGCTCCGATCGACCCTTCCCTGTCGTGCGACCTCCATTCCGGTTATCAGCCATAAGCCATCAGCTCCGGAGAGTGTAGCTATGTCGTTTTGCAATCATCTTCGCAAGCTCGCCCAACCCATCTGGGACGCACAACTGACCCATCCCTTCGTCGTGGCGCTGGGCAAGGGGACGCTGCCGCAGCGCAAGTTCAAGTATTACATTTTGCAGGACGCGCGCTTTCTCGGGGACCTGGCCCGCATCTTTTCGGCGGCGGCGCAGAAGGCGCCGGAAGCCGAGTCGGCACTGCGGTTCAACAAGCTGGCGGAGGAGACGATCCTGGTCGAGCGGAGCCTCCACGAGAGCTACGGCAAGAAATGGAAGCTGACGCCCAAGCAGATGACTTCGGTCCCCATGGCCCCGACCAACTATGCCTACACCAGACACATGCTCTCGGTCGCGGCCACAGGGTCGGCGGCTGAAATTACCGTCGTCGCCCTCCCCTGCGCCTGGATCTATTGTGTCGTCGGCAAGCACCTGTTGAAGAAGGGCCTGCCGCGCGAGGACCATCCCTACCGGGACTGGCTGCTGCTCTATGCGTCGCCGGAATTCGCCGCGGTCCAGGAATGGATGCGGGCGAAAGTGGATCAGTGGGCCGCACAGGCGAGCAAGGCCGAGAGGCAGAGGATGGAAGAGGTCTTCGTGATCAGCTCGAGATATGAGTGGATGTTTTGGGAGATGTCCTGGAACGAGGAGGAGTGGCCGGTGTAGTAGACGCGGGGCCGAGGATGGGTGACGGGGCGCAGGGCGTCTCCTTTGCTCGCAGAGCGCGCGGCTTCAGAAAACCCTCGCTCGATGCGCGCAGTTAGGAGACGCCCAAACGCCCCCACCCTGGAATCGCAGCCCCGCGATATACACCGGTCAGGAGGAGAGAGGTGGTGCTTCGCTCAGCAATCAGCACTGTACACTCGCAATGTCGTCCTCTCGGCATCCAAAACCCGACGTTCCTGACCATTGCTTTTTCAGGCAGATCGGTCTATAGAGGTTTCTAGTCTCAATGATTGCAGCTTGTGAGTGCACACCAAATAATTTCTAGCCCCAAAACCTGAAGCAGGGTGAAGTACATGGAAGCCGATCAGGTCGAGGAAATTAAGCGCCACTTTGGCGTCGTGGCAGAGGCCCTCCGTAGCGACGTAAGACAAATCGCTGAAGGGCATTCCGTCATCCGGCACGAACTCCAAGACATGCGAAACGAATTCCGAGACGAGTTTAAGGAAACACGTGCATTCCAACCGCATGTCCACGGGCTACAAGAAGATAATCTGCCCATCCCGGAATCCCACTCGTCTGCAGAATACATTTCGGTTTCTTAAAGCCGCTCTCAGCCACCCTTTTGCTTGCAGAGCGCGCAATGAACACGTGCTCGCTCGATTCATGATTCCAGCGATGCGCGGGATGGTAATTGTCGTGCTGGTGTTCCTCGCGGGCTGTGCGGGGAAGACGACCAGGCAGGCGGAAGAGACGGAGCTGGGACGTCTGGCCTCGCTGATGGCGCCGCTGGAAGCGTCGCTCAATCCCCGGCCAAAAGCCTGCCTGGTCATCGAGAAAACCGAGCAGATCAACGCGGCGGTCACTTTCGTCTCGTCCGACGACGAAGGACGCTGCACGCACAGCCTGGTGGTCACGGAAGGAGCACTCCGGTCACTGACGGACGAGCAGCTTCAGGCCATCCTCGCCCATGAACTGTCCCATTACACGCTCGGCCACCTGGACGCCTATGCCAAGCGGCACAAGATCAAGATGGCCTTCAAGTCCGTCTTCTTTGTGATTTCGCAGATCACATGGATCGGCTATGCGATCGGCAACGTCGGCTCACTGGCTACCGATGCTGTCTCGAACGCCTATACGCGCGAGGACGAAACGGCGGCAGACCTGGAGGGAGCCAAATTCTTGCGGGAGGCGAGCCTGAAATGGCACGGCCCCAACCGGCCGTCAGGCTGCGACCAAATGCCAAAGACGCTGGAGATCCTACGCCAGCATAGCGGCGACAACCTCTGGGCCGATTACCTGGGCGATCATCCCAGCCTGCCGACCAGGATTTTGGTGGTTCAGGCCTATTGCGCGGACCTATAGAAACGGTCGCGACAAAGAGTGGCCTGTTTGATCAAGAGCGAGACCTGTCGCCGACCACCCCGGCCGGTGTAGGGATCCACTGCACGCAGCCGAGGCCCCTGGTTAGCGCCACCCGCAAGACGCATCGATCAAAGGGGGAGAGAGTAAATGATGAAGCAGGGGCCAGTAGCCGTTCGAATGTCTGGATAGCCGCAATACAGTTAATAGTCCCATCAGGCATGCGCTAGCGCCTGGCCTCTACATTATTGCTAGCCGAATAAATAGTCCTGTCATATAGATAAACGACTCAACTTCTTGACGTGAAGGCGAGGGCTTCTTCTGTCCCTTTTCGGCAGCATGTCGGAACTCATTGGCATAGTCAATATAGCTCTTAATGACGGGCTTGTATTCCTCCGAGACTTTCAGTTTTGAAATAAAGAGCTCCGCGTTAGCGGACAGATCCTTGTCTCGTCCCGTGTAGATTTTCACAAGAGCTTCTAGGGCCTCATACATGTCAGTGATGACATCTGATAGCAACTCTGCCTTTTTCTCCGAGTGTAGAAAATGATCCAACCCTTTTCTAAAGGGCTCTAGCACCCCTTCATAACCTTTGGCTGCTAAGTATCCCAAGACATCATTCACAAGAGTTTTGTCTAAAAGGGGCGCCCCTGAGGGCAGAAAATGACCATTGTCCCAGCGGATGCCAAGGTCTACCTCCGAATCATGGAAAACTTGTTTGATTGCAATATCCGTCTGAACTGGTGCATCACCGGCGCTACGAGACCCGCGAGCAAGCCCGGCAGGAGATCACCGAGTACATCGAGATCTTCTATAACCGCCAGCGGCGTCAAGCCAGACTGGGGTATCTCTCACCGGCAGCTTTTGCACAACAGTG
>JAGWTI010000031.1 GCA_028876065.1 Nitrospirota bacterium | reverse complement strand
TCGTTGACTGGCTGAAAACCCCTATGTTAGACTCGCCAGCCTGTGGGCGATTAGCTCAGTGGTAGAGCGCTTCCTTCACACGGAAGAGGCCACAGGTTCGATACCTGTATCGCCCACCACGCCGAGCTTGCTTGGCGGGAGCCTCATGTTTGATGAGGCGATCCGCGAAAGGCTTCGATTCGATTTCTCGCCGGCATGAACCGCCCGCTTCGATCATATGCGGGCGGAGTGGTTTTTTGCCTCCATACCAAGCTTCGCTTGAACCGCCGCGTTCGATCATCTCGCGGCGGAGAGGTTCCTTTCCACAAGGAATCTAATTCCCCGCGCTTCGTGTGAGCCGTCGGCCCACCATCGCGTTATCGTCATTGAATCCGTGTCTAGCCCGCATTATTCATGACGGCTTCTACTGCAACCGCCGATACGCCGCTGCGACAAGCCTGGCCGCTGGCTTGTCGCGGCCAAGCGGGCGGGCTCGCCGCTCGGTCGGTCGACATCCTGTTCAAGGATGCCTCCCTCCCTCACGGCTCCACGCGCCCGTCTCGCTGGGCGTCTCAGCGGTTTCGTCACGAACCCTCATGAATAATGCGGGCTAAGACCATCGTGGGACGGGAAATCTGGCACACCTTCGAATTGCAAATATGCGCCGGCGAGTCTATGATTCGCGGCGGATTCGCTCGAAACCGCCTGCTGCGCATGTTTTGAATTCATGGCCCTGAAACCATCGGAGCCCGCCATGGACAAGACCTATTCGGCATCCGAGCTCGCCATGATCAAGCTTCTCGAGAAGCACGTCCATGCCGAACTCCAAGGCGACTTGGAGACCACGATGACAACCATGGCCGACAACCCGCACCTCCTCAATATTGCCAACATGATGGGCGGCAACGGATACGAGGGGGTCAGAAGCTTTTACAAGAATCATCTTGTCGGCAAATTCTTTCCACCCGACGTGACCATGAACCGCGTGTCCCTCACCGTTGGGACGAATCAAATCGTGGAAGAATTGGTCATAACGTTTACGCACACGACGATGATTGACTGGCTGCTCCCGGAGGTGGCCCCAACGGGAAAGAAGGTTGAAGTCGCCGTCGTCGTCATCGCCGGCATTCAGGACGGCAAGATCACGCATGAGCATATCTATTGGGATCAGGCGAGCGTGTTAGTCCAGGTGGGCTTACTGGACCCGAAGCATTTGCCCGTATGCGGCTCCGAGGGTGCCAGAAGGCTACTGGATCCATCCGTGCCAAACAGAACCCTGAAGATGCGCTCATAAGGCCGCCTCTCCGGAACCGCCAGCCTTGCGCGGCCCATACAATCACCGAAAGGGGACAGGGGAAGCTTCGCTATCGTCATCGACGCCGACCGAGAAATACCTCCAGCGTCTTTGCGCGTACTCCTTGAGAAACTCCTCCCGCGTGTCCTTGCCCGTTCTTCCTTCACCCCTTCTCCCCCAAAACCTTGAATAGCTGGACAGAATCGGCCTCGTCGGCTACACTTGGACCTGTGCGTAACAGGCAGGGCTTCGCTGAAGACAGAGAGGTGATGCGATGAAGAGCATGCCATTCGCTGGACTGATACTCGTTCTGGCCTTGGTGGCCGCCGGCTGCACGAGGACCACGGAAGTGAGAACCAACCAGACGACGATCTATTCGTCCATGGAAAGCACGGCCCTGGTCTATACGGACCCGGAAGGCACGTCGGCCGTTGACGACCACCCGCTTCGGTGGGTCGCGTTCTGGATGAGCCCCTTCGCCAATGCCTTCGATTACGTCTGGAACCGGCAGTGGTACAACCTGGCTTCCACCAGGCCCAATCTATTCGGGTACACCAGCGAAGACGCCATGTTGCATTCGCAACGGCCCAGCGCCTATTAACCTCCGTTAGGACCTTCGCGGGAGCCCGGTGGGATGCACCCTACCGGGCTTGATCCATCCACTCAGCCCTATGAGGTTTCCCGTCTCTCCCATGCTCCGAATGTCCGGCACAAGGAACGCATGCTGGGCCTTGACGATGTCGGCCCTGCTCGCCGGCGGCTGTGCCGAAGAATCCCTGCACCGCGAACTGCCCCCCGCGGCCAGCGATCTGATCCTGATGAAATCCGCGCAAATCTGCGAACAACAGGCCGAGTTCCTGAAAGCTCACCGGACGGTCCCCATCCAGAAAGTCCCATGGGGCGGCGGGGAAGAATGGCGCATCCCGGCCGCCAAGAGCGCAACCGGTTCGGATGAATCGTATTTCTTCAACGAGGAGGGGCTGCTGGTTGGCGCCCTCTTCACGTTCCCCAGCGGCCTCGACCTGAACCCTTATCCGGTCCTTCGCCAAACGCTCGCGGCCTTGAAACCTGCCGTGGAGTTTTACATGAGCCTCGCCCAGGCCCCAAGCCGCGCGAACCTCGACTTCAGCACGCTCTACCGGACCGGAGACGAAAAGAGCACCACCCAATACATCACGATGGGGCCGCGCGATGCGTCCAGCCTGCTGATGGCCTCGGTCGCGATCGACACCTACGAGAGCCTGCTGAGTCCCTATCGGAAGGAGTTTCTCGTCCGCGTGGCCGCCAGCAGCAAGGGGAAGGGAGGCAAGGTCGACGTCCGTGGCGCCGAGGACAAGGAACCCTTCGCGTCGCTCCAACAATTCGCGCGGGGCGAAACGGCCCAGCTGTCCTATTGCGGCCCCGGCGACCCGGTGGTCGCCGCCACCGCCTATGGGAAAGCCATCGCCGGCGGGTTCACGGACAAGGCGATGCTGTCGGAAGCCCATCACAAACTGGGCTTGGCGCTGAAACGGCAAGGGCAGCTGGAAAAGGCGCGCGACGCGATGCAGCAATCTCTCAGCGTCTACCCCAGCCGGCCGGACGTCCTCAACAATCTCGGCGACGTGTACCGGGCGCTGGGCGACCAGAAAAAGGCGCTCGACGCGTTCCAACGATCCGTCACGCTCCGTCCGAATTATCCTATCGCACGGTTCAACCTCGCCCAGGCGTACGAAGCGATCAACGTCCGTCGCGCCGTCACCGAGTATGAAACGTATCTCGCCTTGGGGGAAGGGATTCCCGAGGAGGAGGAACGGTTCGCGCACGCCAAGAAACGCGTCGAAGCCCTGACGAAGCACTGAGGGGACAAGCCGGCGGGCTTATTTGCGGATCAACTCTTCCTGCTCTTGCAACGTCTTGCACTCGATGCAGAGCGTCGTGACGGGACGCGCTTTCAGCCGATTGTACGGGATATCCTGCCCGCAACTCTCGCAGATCCCATAGACGTTGGTGGCCATCCGATCCAGCGCCTCGTCGATCTTTTTGATCAGCTTTCGCTCGCGATCCTTCAACCGCAACAGAAAATTCTGATCCATCTCGGCCGAGGCCTGGTCGCTGAGGTCCGGGAAGGTTTCGAAGTCGGTGCGATTCGTCAGCGCCACCCCGGCCTCCTGCAGCAGCGACGCTCTCTGCCGCTGAAGGTCCCGGTGGATGTCGGGATACTTTCCGACCGCTTTGCCCGCCTTCTTGGCCGGACGCTTCGGGGCGGCCTTGTGGGCGGAGGAGGACGGACGCGACTTGCGGATCGTCGCGGCAGACTTCGCCGCGGCCTTGGGCGCCGCCCGTTTTTTCACCGGTGTTCGGACTCGACGTGTGGCCATGCGAAACTATAGCAGAGCGCGGAAATTTGCGTCAATGTATCTATGCTGCGCGGATCTTTTCGCCATTCGTCTCATCGCGGACGGCTCAGAGATCCCGCCGCCCTTCGAGGGATTTGATCAGCGTCACTTCATCCGCATACTCGATATCCATCCCCACGGGAATCCCGTAGGCAATGCGCGAGACCTTGACCCCGAACGGCTTGATCAGCCTGGTGAGGTAGATGGCCGTGGCTTCGCCCTCGATCGTCGGGTTCGTCGCCAAGATCACTTCCTGCACGCCGCCGGCTTTCAGCCGGTCGGCCAGCTCCTGAGCCCGGATGTCGGAGGGGCCGACTCCATCCAACGGCGAGAGCGTGCCCAGCAGCACGTGGTACAGCCCGCGAAACCCGCCGCTGCGCTCGATCGCGTAGAGCGTGCTCGGCTCCTCCACCACGAGAATTTTCGTGCTGTCCCGCTTGGGGTCGAGGCAAAATTCGCACAGGTCGCCCTCGGCGATGTTCCGGCATTGGCGGCAGAAGGTCAACCCGTCCTTGACGGCATGGATCGCGTCGGCCAACCGCAGGGCTTCCTCCTGCTCCGTTTTCAGAATGTGAAAGGCCAGCCGCTGGGCGGTTTTCTGGCCGATGCCCGGCAGCCGGACCAGTTCTCGGATGAGGCGGGCGAGAAGCCCCTGTTGATCCATCGCCATAGCTACCAAGTCAAAATGATGAATGATGAATGATGAGTGCTAAGTGAAAGCGAAATGCTTGAAAATGAAATTCCGCGTTCATCATTCATCCTTCAGCATTGTTCACATCAGCCCCGGAATGTTCAACCCGCCCGTCACCGCTTTCATTTCCTCCGCCATCATGTCGCGCGATTTCCGAAGCGCCTCGTTCGCCGCGGCGACCACCAAATCCTGCAACATCTCGGCGTCCCCGGACTTGACCACTTCCGGATCGATCTTGACGGAGACGATGTCCATGGCCCCATTGGCGGTCACGGTGACCATTCCCCCGCCGGCGGTCCCGCTGACCTGCTTGGCCGCCGCCTGTTCCTGGATCTTGGCCATCTGCGCTTGCATGGCTTGGGCCTGCTTCATGATATTGCCGAGATTGCCGAATGGGTTTCTGCTCATGCCTCGGTCTCCTTCTGTGGCGTCACCTCGCGAACCTCCACCAGTTCCCCTCCGAACGTGGCCAGCGCCTGCTTGACGAGGGGGTGGGCCTTGGTCCGCTCCAGGAGCGCCTGTTTCTGCTCCCGTTCTTTGGCCAGTCTCGTCTGAGCCATGCTGGGCGCCTGCGTTTGCCCCTCCGCCAACTCGATCACGCTCACCCGCACTTTCCGCCCGACGAGCTCGGAGCAGAGACCGGCCACCAGGTTGCGGGTAGCCTCGGTATTGATGCGGGCAAAGGCCGTCGACCCTTTCTGATAGCCCATCGTCACGCTCTCACGATCCGTGCCCACCAACGTTCCTTGGGCCAGGAAGGGGGCAATGCTGGGATGCTCCTGTTCGATGCGTTCGAGCAGATGCTCCCAGTTGATCCGGATCGGCGGCGCCGTAGAGGGGGCGGCGGTTGGCGCCGGTTTGGCCGGTGCCGAACGTTCGCCGGACCGTTCTGCCGGCTTCTGCGGCGGAACGTTGGGCGGCCGGCCTGCCCCGATCGGTTTGGCGACGTGCGGGGACGCCGGGCTTGGCGGAGCGCCTTTTGCCGGAACGGTTCCCAGAGGTTTCGCCGGGATTGCAGGAGCCGGCTGGCGCGGCGCGACGGAGGCGCCCCCCGAGTCGGGCCCCGGCCGCGACGGCGACACAGACGGCTGAGCGGCACGGGCCGGCTGAGCAGGGCCGGCCGAGGATGGCCCCGCGGGCTTGGCCGGAACGACAGGACGCGCCGCCGGCGCCGAAGCCGCCACGGCCGCGGCAGGAGCCGTTCCATCGGCAGACAGGCTTGCGGCACGGACCGCCGCGACTTCCAATGCGAATCGGGGATGACTGCTGAGCCGCAAGGTATCTTCCGTCTGAGAGAAGATCTTGAACAACTCCTGCAGCTGCTCGGCCCTGAAGGCGCCGGCTTCGGCGATAATTTGCGCGATGTCTTCCTCGGACAAATCGATGAGCCCGTGAAACGCGTGCGGCCCCTGGCCGGCCGGCACGATGGAGGCGACCAGGAGATTGCGCAGATGCTCCACCAACTCTCCACAGTAGGCCCGCAAATCGTGGCCTTGATCCAGCAACTGGGCCACCACCCGCACCGCGGCAGGGCTGTCCTGCGCGCGGATCGCCGCCACCATGGCGCGGACCAACTCCTGCGGCACCGAGCCGAGCAGCGCTTCCAGATCACGGTGCTGCAGGGCCTTCCCGCCGAAAGCCACCGCCTGGTCCAGCAAGCTGAGCGCGTCCCGCATGCTGCCCTCGCTCGCGCGGGCCAGGGCCGCCAGGCTGCGGGCTTCGATCGTGAGGCCTTCCTGGTCGGCGACGTGTTTGAGCCGCTGGATGATCTCGGCCTTGGAAATTCGCCGAAAATTGTAGTGCTGGCAACGGGACAGGATCGTGGCCGGGATCTTGTGAATTTCGGTGGTGGCAAAGATAAACACCACGTGGGCCGGCGGTTCCTCCAGCGTTTTCAGCAACGCGTTGAACGCGGAGTTCGAGAGCATGTGGACTTCGTCGATGATGTAGACCCGGTAATGACCGCGGAAGGGCGCGAATTTCACGTTCTCGCGGATTTCCCGGACATCGTCCACGCTGGTGTTGGAGGCGCCGTCGATCTCGACCACGTCCACGGAGGTGCCCTGGGTGATCTCCTGGCAGTTGGCGCAGGTTTCGCAGGGTGTGCCGGTCGGGCCTTGCTCGCAGTTGAGGGCTTTCGCCAGGATGCGGGCGACGGTGGTTTTGCCCACGCCGCGCGTGCCGGAAAAGAGAAAGGCGTGCGCGATGCGCTTGGTCGCGATCGCATTGACCAGCGTCTGCACGACATGGGGCTGGCCGATCACCGACTCGAAGGTGCCCGGCCGGTACTTTCTGGCAGAAACCTGATAGTCCATCTTCTCTGCTCGACCCGGGGCATCCAACATCAGATGACCGACGCTCGCAGACCCTTAGGACAGGTCGTGATCAGCTCGGCCGGGAAGTGGATGGGGCCCTTACTTGAATTGTTGTCGAAGAAGAAGTCGCGCCCCGCGACACCGTTTCATGAGCCGAACACATCACGGCCTGTCGGTACAACTGGCGCGCCACGGCCCGCTGGCAAATCAGCCGGGTATTTTCTATCGCGCCAAGAACCTCAAATGGAACCGCGCGCTTCGCGCACCTTTTCATGGGAATGGAACTTCATTGCCTGCTGGTACAACTGGCGCGCCATGGCCTGCTGACAAATCAACCGGGTATTTTCTATCGCGCCAAGAAATAGTGGGGCCAGGTGATCCTGCGGCACACAAACTAGCCTGCTTACCGTTGCTTCCTTCCGGACCTGGCGGGGTTCACAGGATTCTGTTGCACAGGGCCCGGCCCCGTTCTTTTTGGCGCGAGAGAAACATACTGACGGCGAACCAGCCGGCAGTGCCGCGCCAGTTGTACCAGCAGGCAATGAAGTTCCATTCCCATGAAAAGGTGTCGCTTTCGCGACAAGCATTATTTCAAAAAACTCGGAGGATGTCGCGTTCCGCGACACCGCTCCCGGCGTTCGTGGCCACTGCCGGAAGGTACTCTGGCGCGCCATTGTCCATCGGTTCACAATCCGGCGGCTTCTATCGCGCCAAGTACCTTAAATGGAGTCGCGCGCTGCGCGCACCTTTTCATGGGCCAGGAAAATCACTACCTGCTGGTAAGGCAATGGCGCGCCATTGCCCAAACCCTACATACCAATGTGTATCGCGCCAAGTTTGGCGGAGAGGGTGGGATTCGAACCCACGGTCGAGTTACCCCGACGCATGCTTTCCAAGCATGTCGATTCGGCCACTCTCGCACCTCTCCGCAACCTGTGCCGTTAGGGGAAAGGCATCTTAGCATGGGGACCAGTCAGCGGCAAGACAAGGCGGTGCGGGTCGAACGCGGAGATAGGTCAGCGAGGGAATTCCGTCGGCGGCTCGACTTGCCATCCTTCTCCGTTCAAGGCCTTCATGTATGCGACAAGATCGTTCTTTTCCCGCTCCGTCAGGTGGAGCGGCACCATCAAGTTCGAGAGGTGCGGGTTCTGAATGCCGCCTCGATCGTAGAAGTCGACCACCTCCTCAAGGGTCGCAAACCGCCCGTCGTGCATGTAGGGAGCGGTCCGGGCAATTTCCCGGATCGTGGGCGTTTTAAAAGCCCCCACGTCCTCCGGATCCTTGGAGACCAGGTAGCGGCCGAGGTCCGTCTTGTCCGTATCCCAGTCGATGCCGAGATTGTGGAACTTCTCGTCGGTGAAGTTGAACCCGGAATGGCACCGGGTGCACCGGGCCTTCCCCTGGAACAACGTCAACCCGCGCTTGGCCGACTCGGAGATCGCCGTTTCCTCCCCGCCCATATCGAACCGGTCCGCCGGGCTGTTCCCCGAGAGGATCGTCCGCTCGAATGCCGCAATCGCCTTGGCCAGCCCCTCGATGGTGACGTCAGTGCCGAAGACCGTGCGGAACCGTTCCCGGTAGCCGGAGATCGCGTTCAACTTGGCCACTTCGGCATCGTAGGAAGGCATCCCCATCCTGACCGGCTTGGCCAGAGGATTTTGGGCCTGCGCCTCCAGCGACGGCATCTTCCCATGCCAGAGCTGCTCCTTGCTGTACAGGCGATTGAGGATCGTCTGTGTGTTGCGGGTCGCCAACTGGCGATGGATGCCGACGCCGACCGGCTGCCCGTCGGTCCAAGCCAGTTGCGGGATGTGGCAGGTCGCACACGAGATCGTATTGTTCTGGGAGAGGCGGGGATCGAAGAAGAGCAGCTTGCCCAGTTCGACCTTTTCCTGCGTAAGGGGGTTCTCCTTGGGGATGTACTCGTCGGGCGCTTCGAGGCCGAACGGCACCTTCAACACGTAGCCGCCCTTGGCGGATCCCTGGTCGGCCGGTAAGACGGAGCCGGGCGACAAGCAAGCCAGGCCCAGCCCCAACGACAGAATTGCCGCATGAATGATGCGCCCGACGGTGCATGTCTGTGCCATCGCAGCTCCCTCAGCGCCGTGGATCGTAGCATGCGTGCTGATCAGCGACAAGCAAGGATCGTCCGCTCCATGCACAAAGAAGGGCTTGCCATCGGCCCTGCGGCTCCCTATGCTTGCAGGCGGAGCGGGAGAGGACGAGATGCCCGAGGTGAATCACACGGAGCGCCTGATCGTTCGCACGACCCTGCTGGCAGACCCGCGCTTCTTGCCGGCCCTCGCCGATCTGGTCGCCGACATCGCCACCTCGGTCGGGCTGGCGCAAGAGGATGCGCGGAAACTGGACGCGGTGTTGGATGAAATTTTCCGCAACATCGTGGCGCAGGGCTATCAAGGAGACACTCGTCGGTCCATCGACGTCACCCTGTTGCAACGGGCCCACGCCCTGGTCGTCGCCGTCGAGGACCAAGGGCTCCCCTTCGACTACCGCCCCTTGCAGGAGGGCCAGGATTCCCGGTTCTCCTCCATCCTCTCGGCCGGCTACGTGGATCAGGCCACCTTTCTGAATCGCGGGCCCCATGGCAACCGGGTGGAATTGATCCGCGAACTGCCGGCCGAAGACTTCCGCGACAAGGCGGACCCGCAGGAACATCGGGCCACGGTCGAAGCGGCGGAGGCGCACCCCGAGGAGGCCATTGCCACCAGGCCGATGCACCTGGAGGAAGCGGCCGAGTTGGCCCGCCTCGTCTACCGCTGTTACGGCTACACCTACCCGGGCGAGTTCATCTATTACCCGGAGAAAGTGGAGGCCAAACAACGGGCGGGGCTGATGAAGTCCTACGTCGCCTGCAATCAGCGCGGCGATTTGATCGGGCACCTGGCCTTGACCTTGCCCCGGCCCGGGGCCAAAGTGGCCGAGTCGGGCCAGGCGGTGGTGGACCCCCGCTATCGGGGTCATGGCCTGTTCCAGCGCATGAAGCGGCAAGCCCGAGAGGAGGCGGCCGCGAGTCAGGTCGTCGGCATCTATAGCGAAGCGGTGACCGTCCACCCCTTCAGCCAGAAAGGAAGTCTGGACGTGGGGGCCCATGAAGTCGGGTTTCTCCTCGGCTATACCTCGGGCGCCGTTTCGTTCCGGAGCATCAGCGAGTCGGACAACCCGCGGCGCCAATCGATCGCCTTTCTGTACCTCGCGGCCCTCGCCCATGAACCGGCGACCGTGTTTTTGCCCAAGCCCTATCGGGACCTGGCGCGGAGGATTTACGACGCGGCGGACATTCCACGAACGGTGGTGTCGGATCGGGATGCGGGGCGGGTCAGCCTTCCGGCAGCCGGACACCTCACTGTCTCGCTCCGTCCCGACCATAATCAGGCGATCCTGACCGTGGACCTGCTCGGCCGGGACACGCCGGATGCCGTCCGGTCCCATCTGCACGAATTGCGGCTCCAGCGTGTGGACTGCATCTATGTGGACCTGCCCCTCGCCCAGGAAGGGGCAGGGGAGCTGGGCGCCGGACTCAGGGAGCTTGGCTTTTTCTTCGGGGCCTTGATCCCGGAATTCGGCCAAGGCGACGTGTTGCGGCTGCAATATTTGAACAATGTGAACATCGTGCCGGCCGATATCCATACGGCCTCGGAGGCCGGACGCACGCTGCTCGCCACGATCATCGAGGACCAAGCGGCTGTGACGAAATAAGGAGGACGACGATGAGCACGGTGGGAGACACGATTCGCGCGAGAGGACACGGACGGATACGGACCCTGGTGATCGGCGCCGGCGTCGCGGGGTTGACGCTGGCGGCTCTGCTGCGCCAACGGGGCGAACAGCCCCATATCGTCGAACGGGCGGGGAGCCTCGATGAGGCCGGGTACAACGTCGCCCTCTATCCCATCGGCAGCCGGGTCCTGCACGGCCTCGGTCTGTTCGATCGGCTGCTCGCGACGAGCCGGCCCGCCCGCTACTACGAATTGGGTAACGGCAAGGGAGAGGTGCTCCACCGGTTCGACTTCGATGCGGTTCTGGCCCAGTACGGACCGCTGGTCGGGCTCAAGCGGGCGGAGCTCCTCGCCGTCCTGCGCTCGGCGCTCGGCGATCTGCCGATCCATGTCGGAACGACGGTGACCGCCCTCCAGCCGGAACAAGACGAAGTGCGCGTAACGTTCAACGACGGATCGCAGGCTTCGTTCGACCTGGTCGTGGGCGCGGACGGCATGCATTCGGCGACGCGGTCGATGCTGCTCGGGCCGGAGGAATTTGCCTATTGGGACACGGGATGGGGCTGTTGGGTGACGTGGGCGGACGAAGCCATCGTGCCTCCCGAGACGATGGCGGAGTTTTGGGGCGCGGGCTTTCTCGTCGGCATCTATCCGGTCAAGGGGGCGCAGGGCGTCGTCATCGCTGGCCCCACAAAGGCGCTCAAGGAAGACGGCCGGATCGCCTTCGCCGAACACGTGCGGCATCACCTGCGGGATTTCGGGGGACCGGTGCCGGCCGTGCTGGACGCACTGGAGAAAGACCCCCGCCCCTTTTTCTGGGACCTGCACGATTGCCGATGCCGGCGATGGACGGCCGGCCGGGTCGTACTGCTGGGGGACGCGGCCGCGGGCTTTTTGCCGACGGCGGGAGTCGGCGCCTCCATGGCGATGATGTCGGCGGCGGCGCTGGCCGACGAACTGTCGCGCGCCGATGCGGCGCACGTCGAGTATGCGCTGCGCTTGTTCGTGAGTCGCGCCAGGCCCAAGGTCGAAGCGGCGCAGGACAACTCGCGCCACCTCTCGAAACTCATGATGATCGACTCGCTGCCCCTGGCCTGGGGCCGGGAGCAATTGCTCCGCTTCTATACCTTGGATCAGGCGTTGCGCGACATCATGCGCGTCATGGAAGGCACGATCTAGCAGGATGGTGAAAAAGACCGCCAGCTTTGTTCTCGCATCGCTCGGAGGCTCACCGTACCGCACAGAGTACGCCTCGCCCCCTCGCTCGCTGCGGCCGCGCCGGACGGCCTTTTTGACCATCCTGACGTGATCAAATGGTATTGCCCCTCAGCACAATCGTCTTTGTGGGCATCCCCAGAGTCTCCGAAGCAGGCCGTAAGCTGTTCGCGACGATCATCGAAGACCAAGCCAACGTGACGAACTGCCCCCCCTAGCTTGGCATATGCTCGTAAGTTCGTGCTTTCCCCACCGCTGCGCGGTCAGCTTGACGGAGTGCGCGTGATGTGGTCTGCTCTGGCTCGGTAGAGGGGGTAGTCTTTGCATTACAAGGTGAGCTTAACCTTAGCTAATGGAGATACCAATGAACTGGGTGAGCATTCTGGTCTCAGCTCTTGTTTCAGGTTTGCTCGGCGTCGGAATTTCAACCTGGTACCACGAACGGAGCGAAATACGGCGAGCAAAAATTCAAGTGCTGCAGCAACTCTTGGGTAATCGAAATGATTTAAAGGGGCAACAGTTCTCTGAAGCTCTCAATAAAGTTCTTGTCATATTTTACGATTCCCAAGATGTTCTGACGGCTCTCAAAGCTTTTCACGAGATTAGTATGAACCCTGCGAGGAGCAACGACGTCTCAAATCAAAAGCTTCTAGATTTGTTCAAGGCAATGTGCAGAGATCTGAAAATTCGAGCAGAACCATTAACCGACAATTTCTTCCTTCAGCCCTTCAATGTTAAAGGATGAATTGGCAAATCCACCTGACACCTTCATCATGATTTCTCCTGCGTCATGAGTGCTCAATCCTTCGATCCCGTCCAGTACAAGGCGTCGCAGAAAGAGAGCTGGAGTAACGTCGCCGCCGGGTGGAAGAAGTGGTGGCCGACGATGGAGCGGAGCGCCAGGCCGGCCAGCGACCTGCTGGTGGAACTGGCGGACATCCGAGCCGGTCAGACGGTGTTGGATGTGGCGACCGGCATCGGGGAGCCTGCGGTGACGGCGGCCCATAAGGTCGGGCCGACGGGAACCGTCATCGCGACGGACCAGGCCACGCTCATGCTGGCCGTCGCGCGGGAGCGGGCCGCCGCACTGGGGCTGACGAACCTGGAATTCCACGAGATGGACGCGGAGGCGCTGGATTTTCCGGAGCCGCGTTTCGACGCCGTCCTGTCGCGCTGGGGCCTGATGTTCCTGCCGAATTTGACCGGCGCCCTCGCCAACCTGCACCGGTTGTTGAAGCCGGGCGGGCGGCTGGCCGCGGCCGTGTGGGGACCGCCGGCGAACGTCCCGTTTATCGGCCTGGCGATCGATACGGTCCGGCAGCAGCTGCAATCTCCCCCGCCGCCACCGGGCACGCTCGGCCCCTTCAGCCTGGCGGACGTGACGATCCTGGAACGGGCGCTGGCACAAGCGGGATTTTCCGACATCCGCAGCGAACCGCTCTCGCTGACGTTCGAGTGGGCTTCGGCCGAAGACTACACCCGGTTCCAACAGGACATCGCGGCGCCGATCGTGGCGCTGGTGGCCAAGGAGCCGGCGGCGCGGCAGGCTGAGGTGTGGCGCGCGATCACGGAGGCGGCCCGGCAGTATGCGGGAGCCGACGGAACGGTGCGGATGCCCGGCGAAGCCATCTGTGTGGCGGCGCGGCGCTAGGCGCGGGCTCGTCCGATTCAGAGCTTGCAGGTGGTTTGATCGCGGGTGCCTGCCACCGAGTCGCCGGGGATGGTCGTCAGAATCTTATAGTGTCCCAGCCCCAATTCTTTCCCGTACGCCTCGCCGACCAACACATCCTGCACATGTTGGTGGTCCCAGGCCCGGAAATAGGACCGGCCCTCTTTCAGCCCGTCGAATTCATGGCCTTCCAAGGCCTTGATGATCGTGGCCGTGTCGGTCGTGCCGGTGCGGCGGACCGCTTCGAGGATCTGCGTCATCGCCGCATAGCCGAGGTAACAGCGCGAGGTCGGGGTATGGTTGTACTTGTCGATCACGCCCTGGATGAATTTCCTGGAGCCTTCGGTGTTGACCTTCGGGTCCCAGATCAGCCCCCAGACACCGGCGTTGCTGGCATAGCCCAAAGGCCGGCCGATCTGCTCGCCGGCGACCATGCCGCCGACGCCGATCTTCTCCTTCGCCAGTTCCATCTTGGCATAGGTCTTGAGCGCGTTGACCAGGTCCCATCCGTAGAGGTTGAGCACGATGACCGTGGGCTTGGCGGCCTTGGCCTCGGTGAACGCGGCCGTAAAATCCGTCGTTCCGAAGGGGGTCGTGGCGCCGCCGAGCATTTCCGCTCCCTGCCCACGCAGAGCCTGAGTCATCGCCTCCAGCGCGGCCCGGCCGTCCATCGTGTTCGCGGTGATCGTGTAACAGCGGGTCCCGTAGGCTTTCACGATCTCGGGGGCCACGGCCTGCGCCAGCATCCGGGCGTTCGGCATGAACACGAACGTGTGGGAATTGCACCGGGCGCCGGTGAGCTCCATGATGTGCGCGCCGGTGACCATGAACAGCTTGTTTTCCTTCTTCGCCAGCTCGCTCACGGCCAGTGAGCATTCGCCCGTGAACGTGCCCATCAGGAAATCCACGCGATCTTCGTCGATCAATTTGGTCGCCGCCTTGAGCGCGACCTCCACGTTGGAGGCCGTGTCGGCCTCGACGATGGCGACTTGGCGGCCCAAGACCCCGCCGCGTTTGTTGTACCAGTCCATCGCGACCGTGGCGCCATGGACATCGTGGATCGAGGAGGTCTTATAGGGTCCGGTGAGGGGGTCCAGAATGCCGATCTTGATCGGCGCGGCCGGCTTCGACCCGTCGGCCGCGGAGGCCAGGCTCCGTTCACCCAGCAGGCCCAGCGCATCCTTCGCCACATCGCCCAGGGCCAGCGCGCCGACGGCCAGCACCGATGTCTGCAGGAACCGTCTGCGGGATATCTTGCTCATCGTCACAGGTCTCCTCTCGATCGCCGGCAGCGGGTCCGGTCCCCGGCCCGCCCACAGGGTGCAACGCCATGCGCATCTCCGGCGCGGCGCGCCGGCCGGCCATACGCTTCCGCAGGAAAGAGTTGACGCCGCCGCCGGGCCTAGTCCTTACCATGAAACCCCGATAGTGTCACGAGGTCCGTTAGGATCACGCCTGAAAAATGCGGCGACAGGCCCGGTGCGCCGCCTGTTGTCCGAAGTTCAACTGTACTGGTCTTCGGTATAGCACTGCTTGATCGCCCAGAAGACCGCCTCCTTCAATTTCTTGACCAGCGGGTCGTCCGTGCGTATTTTCTGCAGCTTCCGGTCGAGCGCGAACAACGGCTCCACCGACTGTTTGTCCGGCAGCTTGCCGAGCGCCCAGGCGATCTCGGTCTGGACCCGGATATCGATCCCCGGCGCATCCAGCATCTGGAGCAGCGGAGGAATGATACGCGGGTCTCCGTGCAGGCCGCCGACATGCCCGAGTCCTTTGGCGGCCGCGGCCTGCAGCTCCGGGTCCTTCGAGGTCTGCAGGATGTCGATGAGGATGGGAATCCCGTCCTTGCCGATGCTGCCCATGGCCTCGGCGGCCTGGCCGGCCAGATTTTTGTCTTTGAGGGCTTCCTTGAGCTTCGGCATGGCCTCGTCCGCCAGCATCTCGCCGAGCAGGGAAATGATTTTCAGCTTGCGCAATTGATTGGTGCCCGACGCATCCAGCAACTTGAGCAACCGGTCGGCCTGGCCCCATTCGGCCGCCAACCGCACGGGAAAGTCGTACTGCTCCAACCGCTCTTTCAGACGGGTCATGGCATAGAGACCCGGATCGTCGGCATTGGCTTTTTGAGCCGCCGCCACGGCATCCTCGAAGTCCGTTCGAACCTCTTTCTGCCACTTGATTTTGGCCCCGCCCAGGACATAAGTGAGTTGGCACGCCGGGCCTTTCCAGGTACGCGAGGGGGAGTCGGGCAGGTCGGCATCGCTGCCCATGGTGCTGGTCCCCTCCCAGGTCTTCCGCTGTTCGCATTTGACCTTCACGACCACGTCGTGAGGCTGGGCGCCGCTCGTCACCACGGTATAGCCCAGGTCGGCCATGCGGCGCACCACCACCTCGGCGAGCGGCGCGGCGTCGCCCGCTCCCTTATCGGTGAGAGCCAAGACTTCCACCAAGACCGTCTGGACCTTCGTCAACTGTTCTCTTTGCTCTTGCGTGAAGTAGTCGCGGGATGCCCAGCTCATGCCGGCGACGCTCCCGAGCAGCAGCGCGGCCACGATACTCGTCCATCCACGTGCCATAGCTCCCTCCTCTCCGGCCCGTTTCCGGAAGGCGTGCGCTGGCGCGCCTGATCGGCCGGACAGGCATAGTATACCCCCCGCTAAAATCTTGCACCAGCGGAGCCTGATCGTCCTTGCCGAGAACGATGCGACATGTTGACAGTGAGATACCCTGCCCTGTACAACCATAGCCGAGCGAGGGCTGGACGCTGCAAGAGAGAACCTCAATGGGCCCGTCGCTTTCCGTCGAAATTCTGCGACCGTGCCTTCCGACCAACCGGGCGCGAGAGTGGCGGAACTGGCAGACGCGCGAGACTTAGGATCTCGTGGGAAACCGTGGGGGTTCAAGTCCCCCCTCTCGCACCACAAACAATCAACAGAAGCGTTCAGTATTCGGCTTTCAGCCCAAAAACGGAAGACTTGTAGCGCCGGTGCAATCGAGCAGGGCGGCTCTTCCATTTGTTCTTGCCGCCAACCGGGCCGATTGCCGATGGCTGATCGCTGACTGCTCTTGGTGGAATCATGAAAGTCGATGTCACCGAACTCGGCCCTGTCAAACGCGCGCTGAAGATCGAAGTCCCCTCCGAGGATGTCAATAAACACTTCGCGCTGGCCTACGCGGAGCTGAACAAGCATGTGCGCATCCCGGGCTTCCGGCCGGGCAAGGCCCCCTTGTCCATGCTGGAAAAACGTTATGCCAAGGAAGTCGAGGAAGATGTGGTCCGCCGGCTGGTGCCGGACTATTATGAACGGGCCGTCCGGGAAGCGGGCATCGTCCCGGTCCTCGTGGAAATTCCGCCGCTCGAGCGGGTGAAAATCAAGAAAGACGCCGCCTTCTCGTTCACGGCCACGGTCGAAATCAAGCCGAAGATCGAGTTGCGCGACTATAAGGCGCCCAACCCGATTTCGCTGAAGCCGGACAAACGCACCGTCACCGATGAGCAAGTCGCCGGGACGCTCGACGTCCTGCGCGAGCGGCAGGCGCAGCTCGAGGCCGCGCCGGCCGGCACGGCCTTGGCCGAAGGGGACTATGCCATTTTGGACGTGGAGGGATTCCTGGAGCAGACGCCGGTGGACGGCGCGAAGCAAACCGGACAACTCCACAAGATCGGCTCCAAAACGCCGATTCTGGGCATCGAGGTGGACGCAGCGCTGGTGGGCAAGAAGGAAGGGGAACTCGCCGAGATCCCGCAACCGTATCCTGCCTCCCACCCGGACCAGCGGTTGGCCGGGAAAACGGTCGTCTATCGGGTCACGGTCGCGGCGGTGAAGCGGAAGAAGCTCCCCGCCTTGGACGACGAATTCGCGAAAGACTGCGGCCCTTATGCCTCAATGGCCGAGCTCACGGAGAAACTCCGCGGCGAAATGGAAAAAGCGCTCAAGAAAGACGTCGAAGATACCTATAAAGATACGATCCTGAAGCGGCTGGAGGAAACCCATCACTTCGATCTCCCGGACACCCTGGTGGAGCGGGAGCTGGAAGCGATCGTCCGCCAGCAGATGCAGGCCCGCCAGCGGCAGAAAGGCCAACCCCAGTCGCCGGACCCGGTCGTGCGTCAGGAGGAAATCCGGAAGGCGCGTGAGGAGCACAAGGCCGAGGCGATGCGTCGGGTCAAAATCGGCCTGGTGTTGGAAGCGATCGCCGAGAAGGAAGGGCTGAAGGTCGAGCAGGAGGACATCCAAAACGAACTCCTGCGGCTGAGCCAGGAGCTCAGGATGGCGCCGGAGGAGCTGGGCCGCCTGATTCAGTCCGGCGGGCAAGACTCCATCGACGAGCTCAGGGCCCGCATCCTGGCCGACAAGGCGCTGGACTTCGTCTTCCGCCATTCGGTGATCCAAGGGTAGGAGAACCCCCGGGGTCAGAGAAGACGCAAGGGATGGAGAGAAAATAGACCGTGAAGAGAGGCCGTGACGGAAAAGTTGTGATAAGATGGGCCTCGTGAGTAACCGGAACAGAAAGGACAGAGTGTTATGTTAGTGCCGATCGTCATCGAGCAGACCAACCGCGGTGAGCGCGCCTACGACATCTACTCGCGCCTGCTCAAGGACCGGATTATCTTCCTGGGCGCGCCGATCGACGACATTTTCGCCAACCTCATCATTGCCCAATTGCTGTTCCTGGAAGCCGAGGACCCGGAAAAAGACATCAATCTCTACATCAATTCGCCCGGCGGGAGCGTCACGGCCGGCATGGGCATATACGACACGATGCAATACGTGAAGCCGCCGATCAACACCATCTGTCTGGGCCAGGCGGCCAGCATGGGGGCACTGCTGCTGGCGGCCGGGACGAAAGGCAAGCGCTTCGCCCTGCCCAATGCCCGGGTGATGATCCACCAGCCGATGGGGGGATTCCAGGGGCAGGCCACGGAAATCGACATTCATGCGCGGGAAATCCTCAAGATTCGGGAGCGATTGAACGACATATTAGCTAAGCACACGGGACAGCCCTTGGAGAAAATCGCCAACGACACCGAGCGGGACTATTTCATGTCCGGCGAGGAGGCGAAGCAGTACGGGCTGATCGACGAAGTGATCTCGCGTCCGCCCAAGAGGCCCAAAGACGCCGACAAGGAGCAGGGCAAGGACGGCGCCAAAGACAAGTAGCGGCACAGGAGCGTTCCCCGGGAGGGACACAGCATGCCCAAGCAGGAGAAGACGGACCGGCACCTCCGCTGTTCGTTCTGCGGCAAAAGCCGCGATGAGGTGCGCAAGCTCATCGCCGGCCCGACCGTCTACATCTGCGACGAGTGCGTCAACCTCTGCAACGACATCATCGCGGAGGATTGGGAAGAAGCCAAAGAAGAAATCTCGTCCAAGCTCCGGAAGCCCGCCGAGATCAAGCATCACCTGGACCAGTACGTCATCGGACAGGATCGGGCCAAGAAAATCCTCTCGGTGGCCGTCCACAACCACTACAAGCGCATCTCCGCCAACGAAGTCGACGAGGTCGAGCTCCAGAAGGGCAATATCCTGATGATCGGGCCGACCGGCACGGGCAAGACCCTGCTGGCCCAGACCCTGGCCCGCTATCTGGACGTGCCGTTCACGCTGGCCGACGCCACCACGCTCACCGAGGCCGGCTACGTCGGCGAGGACGTGGAGAACATCATCCTCAAGCTCCTGCAGGCCTCCGACTACGATGTGGAACGGGCCGAGCGGGGCATCGTGTACATCGACGAGATCGACAAGATCAGCCGCAAGAGCGACAGTCCGTCGATCACCCGCGACGTGTCGGGCGAGGGCGTGCAACAGGCGTTGCTCAAATTGATCGAGGGCACCGTGGCCAACGTCCCTCCGCAGGGCGGCCGCAAGCACCCCCACCAGGAGTTCATCCAGGTGGACACGAGCAATATCCTGTTCATCTGCGGCGGGGCCTTTGTGGGGCTGGAAGACCTCGTCGAGCAGCGGCTGAACCAACGATCCATGGGCTTCGGGGCCAACGTGCGGGGCAAGAGCGAAAGCCGCCTCGGTGAATTGCTGGCCCGGGTGCAACCGGAGGATCTCCTGAAATACGGCCTGATCCCGGAGTTCATCGGCCGCCTGCCGGTGGTCGCCACGCTGGAGGAATTGGACGAGAAGGCGTTGATCCGCATTCTCACCGAGCCGCGCAACGCGCTCACCAAGCAATACGAAAAGCTGATGTCCTTCGAGAAGGTCAAGCTCAAGTTCACCGAGGGCGCGCTGGGGGCCATCGCCCGAAAAGCCTACACGCAAAAGACCGGAGCCCGCGGCTTGCGCGCGATCCTGGAAGAAGTCATGCTCGAAGTCATGTACGACGTGCCGTCGCAAAAGCAGATCAAGGAAATCGTCATCACCGAGGAAGTGATCCTCGGCAAGTGCCCGCCGATCCGCATCTTCGAGCAAGACAAGGAAATGAAAAGCGCGTAGGGTTCGGCGGAGCCCGACGCCGGCCATTCCGGCCGGAGGGCCGACCGCCGAACGGCGCCATGCGGGATATCCGATACCGGACGGGGCGCCTCGGCAACACCGAGGCGCCCCGTGCCGTTTGGTCCGCCACAACTTCAATAGCGCTTGGACAATCGGACAGCCTGCGCTAGACTGGCGTGGTTATGGGCAAGGGTGGGAAACGCACTCGGTTGACGTTCCCGGTCACCGTCACGGAAACGCACAGAGGGAAGGCGCTGGAAGTGGACTGCGCGCAGGAGACCATCGTCCTGCGCGATCCCGACGGCAACCCGCTGGGGAGCGTGACCTGGCATGCGGTGATCGAGCACATCTACGCGGCCGCAGCCCAGCGGCCGCCCGAGCAGATGCGGGTGCAGCCGCGCGCGTCGCTCGTCGCGCAAGTACGCTACTGGACGACGGGCGATCAGCCGACGGACAGCCGCGCCACGGGGATCGGGGGCGGCGGCTTGTTCATCGAGAGTCTGACGCCGCTTCCGGTCGGCACGAATCTCGATCTGGAATTCGTGTTGCCCGACCAACCCGCGCAGCGGCTGAAGGCCCGTGGCGCCGTCGTGTGGGTCTGCCCCAAAGCGGACCAGTACACGTTTTCCCCGGGGATGGGCATCCGCTTTACCAAGATCGCCGACGAGGCGCGCGAACGCGTGCTCGCGCTGGTCGCATCGCTTCAACGGAAACCGCCCGATGCATGACGTGGCCGGCGTACGCCGACCCGCCCCTCGCTTTTTCGTCCGAACTGAAGGTGCCCATTTCTCACGATGATCGCCGCGGCCAATTCTGGAAAACGCCCGATGCGTGGGCTCTTGATTCCGGCGCTGGCCTGGTATTGCACCCTCGTCGCGCCGTCGGCCGCCGAGACGCCGCACTACACGACCGGCCAGGACGGAGCGCCGATGGTGTTGGTCCCGGCCGGCGAGTTTACGATGGGCAGCAACGAAGTCGACGACGAACAGCCCATCCACCAGGTCCACCTGGACGCCTTCTACATGGACACGTTCGAAGTCACGACATCGCGCTATGCCGCGTTCCTCAAAGCGACCCAATTGGCGCCGCCCCGACGCTGGGAGGAGGCCCGCCTTCCCCGAGACGCCGACCGGCCCGTCATCGGCGTCACCTGGTTCATGGCCGACAACTATTGCCGGTGGGCCGGCAAACGCCTGCCGACCGAAGCCGAATGGGAGAAAGCGGCCAGGGGGACCGACGGACGAGCCTATCCCTGGGGAAACGAGGAACCGACCAACGACCGGGGCAACTTCGGAAAGCCTCGTTGGACCGGCTACGACACCCTCGCCCCCGTGGGCAGTTTCAAGTCCGGCAACAGTCCGTACGGGATCGCAGACATGGCGGGCAACGTCTGGGAATGGGTGGCCGACTGGTATGCCGCCGACTATTACGCGTCAAGCCCATCCAAAAACCCGACCGGTCCTTCGCACGGCGAATCCCGCGGTTTTCGCGGGGGAGGATGGAACTACGAGGGTCTGTTCGCGCGCTCCGCAGACCGGAACCATGACGATCCGACTTCCGGGATCAGTTCCTACGGATTCCGCTGCGCCAAGGACGTGAAGTAGCAAGGGCGAGCGGCGGCGCTCAGGACTTGGCGTTGCCCGGGCCTTCGGTCAAGGCCGTCACCGCCCAGGCGGCCCACCGGCGGACATTCGCGTCTTCATCCTTCGCCGAAATGAACTGCAGCATCGGCAGCAAGGCGTCATCCCCGAGCTTGCCGAGACGGAACGCGGCTTCGCTCCGCACCCCGACATCCGGATCCTTCAGCAACCGTTGACGCAGGGCGGGAAGCGCATGGGGATCGCCCAACTCTCCGAGGGCTGCCACGGCGCCCTGTCGAACCGCCGCATCTTCATCGGTCAACGCGTCCAGCAACATCTGATAGGCGGAGGGCGATTCCAGCCAACCCAAAGCCTGCACGACCGCACGCCGGGTCGCCGGGTCCGCTTCCTCCAACGCGTCCCCCAACAGCTCCACCATCCCCTGCGTCGCGCCGATCTTGCCGATCGCCTGCGCCACCGTCGACTTCACCGCGGGGGAAGGGTCGTTCAGTTTCTGCACAAGCACGAGACCGGCCGGATCGATCGCCGCCTCGCCCAAGTTGCCCAAGGCCCAGGCGCTGTGCTGGCGGACAAGGGTATCGGGGTCGAAGAGCCCGTCGCGCAAGGACGCGGCCGTGTCCGGTTCGGCGATTTTTCCCAAAGACAAGGCGGCGGTTCGGCGCACGACCGGATCGGGATCCTTGAGCAACGAGACCAGGCGCGCAACGATCTGTTCAGGAGGGCTGGGCTCGGGCGACTGAACGCATCCGCCGAGCGCAGTGAGCAGAAGGAGAAGAACTAATGGCTGATAGCTGCCGGCTGAACGGAAGGCTGTTATTGAGCGAATCCGGCCATCAGCCATATGCCATACGCTCTTGAAGTTGTCAGGCCGGTTTGGGCGGATCTTCCTGCACGGACGGCAATTCTTTGGCCGCTTCGATGGATTGCTCCACTTCCTTTTGGGCCGCGTCCATCTCGGCGCGGATCGTCCGCATTTCCGGATCGATGGTGTTCCGCACGTCCGCCGCCGCCTGCCGGAACGTTCGCAAGGCATCGCCCAGGCTTTCGCCGAGGCTCTGCATGTCCTGAGCGGCGGGAGCCGTGCCCTGCGCGGCTTTGGCTTTGAGCGCGGCCTGCTGGGCTTGCACCCGGGCCACGGCCTCTTTGTTGACGACCGCGGAGGGGCGCTTCACCGGCGCCTTGCCCTGGGCGGAGGCGGCCGGCACAGGCGGATAGGCCGCGCGCGCCTGCGGCATCCCGGCCTGCCGCTCTTCCATCGTTTGCCCGGCTGGCGCAGCCGGAGCCCCTGGTTGTGGCGCGGCCGGAGCGCCTTTCGGCCTGGGCGGCTGATAGGCCTGCGGCGCGGCGGAGGCCATGAGCGACGCCGTGGTGCCGGGCGTCAGTTCGGGGCCCGGTTGATAGGGAGCCGTGGGTTGGGAGACGGTCGGAGCGGCAGCCGGTTGCCCCGGCGCTGAAACCACTTGCGCGTCTTCGACCTGTCCCTGCTGCTGGGCCGCGGCCTGAGCGGCCGGTGACGCATTCGGATCGAGCGGGGGCGGCGCTTCGTGGACTTCCTTCTTGAACCCCTTGAGCGCCTTGCCGATCCCTTCGCCGATTTGCGGCAACCGGCCGGCGCCGAAAATGATCAGGATGATGACGAGGATGATGACGAGTTCCGAAATACCCAGGGTGCCGAACATGCGTACGATCCTTTGTTTTTCCTCGATGCGCGCCTCTTGCAGACTGTATCCGGTGGGCCCGGAGGGTGTCAAGGGAAGGACGCGGTGAGCCTTCAGCATTCAGCCATCAGCCCGGCATGCTCACGCTGAGGGCGGCTCGCTGAGAGTTTTTCATTTCAGAATCGGCACGATCTCCGTCTGGAGGGGGAGGCCATACACGACCGCCTCGCGCTCCGCGAGGTAGACGTCCAGCTCGCTGCGGATGCCGAACTGGCCGGGCAAGTAGATGCCCGGCTCGAGGGAAAAGCAGGTGCGGGGGAGCAGGCGCCGCTTGTCCTGGGTCTCCAGGTTGTCGATGTTGGCGCCGTTGCCGTGGACCTCTTCGCCGATCGAATGGCCGGTGCGGTGCAGGAACTTGTCCCCGTAGCCGGCGTTGCGGATCACGTTGCGGCTGATTTCATCCACCTCCCAGCCGCAGGGAAAATCGCCGGCCGCGACGCGGGTCTTCACGAACTCGAGCGCCGCATCGCGGGCATCCCGCACCGCGCCGAAGACCTCGCACGGCTTGGCCGGCACCTCTCGGCCGACGTAGCCGGTCCAGGTGATGTCCGCGTAGACCGAGCCCGGCTCGGGCCGCTTGGCCCAGAGGTCGATCAAGACCAGCTGGTTTTCCGCGATGACGGCGGAGCCGGTCGAGGCCGGTCCATAGTGGGGATCGGCGCTATGTTCGTTCACGGCGGCAATGGGGGCGCTGGAGGTGACCAGGCCATGCTCCTTGAAACGAGACAGGATGAGTTGTTGCAGCCCGTACTCGGTCAGGCCCTTGCGTCCCGCGACCGATTCGCCCACGTGCCGAAAGGCTTCGTCCACGATCGTGCGGAGCTTGGCGGCCGCGTCCTGATGCGACGCCAACTGCCGCTCCGTCCAGACCGCCTCGAAGCGCTGCACCAGATCGGCCGAGGTCACCACCTCCACGCCGTGGCCGCGAATCTGCTCGATCGTGCCCGCATCCACCCGCGAGACGTAGGGAATGAAGTTCCTCGGGGAATATTGCATGGCCGCCTGCTTCGCCTTCGCCAGGATGCGCGACAGGCAGGCGCCCAGCGATTGCCAGGACATGTACTGCACCGATTCGCCGGGCAGTTCGTCCAACACATGGGGTTCGATCTTGTGGGTCAGCTTGACCGGCGTCCCCTGGGCCGGCACCCAGTAGAACCAGCGGCGGGTCACGTGCTTGGTTTGGTCCAGCAGCAGCACCCGGTAGGCCAAGGGATCGCTGCCGCGGAAATCGTAGAAGAGCCAGCCGTCGAGGCCGGGCGTCTCGCGCAGGGCCTGCTGAATCTCCGCCACGCGCTGGTGTTGAAGGTTTGGGGCATCAGCCATAGCGGAGGACATCATACCCTGAATCGCCGGGGATTTCCTACTCCGGTCCGGGCTGGCGATGCGGCTAGCAGGATGTTGAAAAAGTCCGCCAGCTTCGTGCTCGCATCGCTCAGAGGCTCCACGTACCGGAAAGCATGAGGTCACGTAACTATCCGCTCGCACATGATCGAAGCGAGCGGTTCAAGCGAAGCTCGGTATGTACCTCGTCGCCCCTTTCGCTCGCTGCGGCTGAGCCACGGGAACGGCGCGCGTCTTGGCGCGCGGGGTTGGGCGGGTGAGACGGTCGCCTTTTTGACCATCCTGCGGGGGATTCTCCTGTCATCTCGGGCCAGCGAGCCATTGGCATCCGAATGGTTCCACAATAGTTTGTCAACAGCCTGCTAGAAGGTCTTGGCCCAGGCCAGCGTGAACAGCTCCGTTTGGCTGGTGACCGGAGAGTCATGATCGGCGAGGTAGAGGCCGGCCCGCACGTAGGAAACCGAGAGGTCCCACGGGATGTATTTCAGCGTGATCCCAAAATGCAGGGAAGAATAGCTATGCGGCTCCCCCCCGCTCTCGACCACTTCGCCGGTGCTGACGTTTTCGAGCCGGTGCAAGCGTTTCAGCTTTTGCAGGTCATGCGTGCCCACGGCAAACGGAATGAACCGGAACGGCCCCCAACTATGCTGCGGCGCGATCCCGATCGAGATGCCGGGCACGGGAATGGGCTGCGTCTTGTTTTTCGTGTAGAACGAGTTCCCCTGAAACCGGAAGGTGCCTTCGGTCGTGGCATCCAAGGCGTTGAGGCTCAGTCCGAGAAACATGGGGACCCGGAATCCCGGGCCGCTCATGGGATCGTACACCACTTCCGCCATCACGCTATAGGCCGAATACTGTAACGGAAGACTGAGGCGGCTGTTGCCCTGCGTCTCGTACCCTTGCGCGCCGAAGCTGATTTGTTGGGCATTGCCGCTGGCAGTTCGGGCATAGACGCCTTGTAAACCCACGCCCCAGTGGTCGGAGAGGGCACGCAGGAACCGGACGGACATGCCGGCACCCTGCGCGTCGAACTGCGACAGCTTCTGCCCGTCGTTGCTGCCCGAATCGAGGAAATACCCCGGCACCGCCTTCACGTACCAGTGGCCCTCCTCCATGCTCTCCGTGGGCATCGCATAGGTGAGGAAGCTGCCGACGACACCGGGGCGGATCCCGCCTCCGGCATTCACCCACTGGCCGTTGACCTGGATGCTGGCGGCCTGCGCCGGACCGGGCGCCGTCGCCCCCCCAGAGCCCCCAGAAGGCGACCATCGCGATCGAGACACCTGACCGGCTACGGCGAATCATGCGGGATGGGGACGATACCTCCCCAAAGGGGCTACTTTCCGTCTGGCATGCCCTTGAGCGGATCGAGCACTTGCTTGTGGTAGGCCTCCGCCGTGCGCGCGCTCTCTTCGCGCTTGGCATGGTTCGCATTGACGATGTCGCTGAACCGCTGGGCGCAACCCTTCACATCGGTCGGGTCCAGGCGGCAGGCCACGCAGGCCGCATAGCTCAACGCGTAGATCCGGTTCACGTCGTGCGCGGCGGGATAGTATTTCTCCAGCGCGCCCTGAATCTCTCCGGAGGCGCTGCCGCCGGCCACCGACGTGATGATGCCGCTGACGCTGGCGCTGAACTTCTTCATCGTGTTCCGGTCCTCATCCGCCACGCTGGACGGCAGCGGACAGGACTCCCCCTTGACCTGGACCTCATCGGTGCCGCCGCAGCCTTGCATCAACAGAAGCAGGCCTATGATAGACACCACCGCGGAAGCTTTGCGCCGCATCAGTTGGAAGAGCTTCGATGTCGTCATGATGTTCTCCCCTGACTGTAAATGTTTGTTTCCCGCACGCTGCACGAGGTTCAGAAGTGATAATTGAGCCCCAGGTTCAGCGTGTTCGACGTGTAATTGGCTTCAAACCCCCGGCCCGGTCCCAGCATATTGTCGAAACGGAGCGTCGCATAGTGGTACCGGTATTCCAGGGACATGGACACGTGCTCGATCAGCTTGACGTTGAGCCCCGCAAAGCCGGTGGCCCCGGGCGCCCAGTCCGCCGAGGAGGCCCCGTCGGCATTGGCGAAGAAGACGCCGAGCCCGCCGCCGACATAGGGGCGAAACCGCTCCCCCGGATAGCGGGCCACCAGATTCGTGGACCAGACCGTCATGCGCAAATTCTGCCCGTTGTTCGCGCCCAACCCGGTGCCGCCGGTGACCGACGCCTGCTTGGCATTGATGTTCGGCGTCGCATTGGACACGTCCATGTCGAGGCCCAGCCACTTGTGGCTCTCGAAGAAATAGCCCACCTTGCCCCCGTAGGCGAGCGTCGTTTGCTGGGTAAAGGTGTTCAACGTGCCGCCCTGCTGCCCCGTGCCGCTGGTATCAGTTAGCCCATTGGGGATCGTCGCACCCACCGTGCCGCCGACGTACCACTCGGCCGAAGCTGGAAGGCTCCAGAGGCCGAGAAGCCCAAAGCACAAGAGGGTACCGACACGGCGGAAACCGCTGGCGAGGCTGTTTCGCTCGATGACCTGCATAAATCCTCTTACTCCCGCTTATACGCAAGAGACTGTCTTGCGACCGACAACCTTATTCTCACACCCGTTAGTCCAGTGGGGGGAACCCGATGGCGACTCCCCAGACCTCCGCTCACTGGGAAGGAGGAGAAAACGTAACTTGCGGTCCGAAGTTATAGCCGCTGCCTTGATTCGTCATGGTCACCCCGGTCACCGATCCATTGGCGATGGTGGCGACTCCCTGAGCCTGCATTCCGCCGGCAGGGGGGGTAATCGTGACCGTCGGCGGCGAGGTATAACCGCTACCGGGATTGGTGACGACCACCTGCAACACGACTCCCGTCTCCATGACGGCGGTTCCCTGGGCAGCCGTCATACACACAGAAGGGCTCAGAGGATAGGTAAAGCCTCCGCTGGGAGGGTAGGCGCCCCTAGCGTTCACCGGCGCCCAGGGCGGCGCCGTGACGCAATGGTAGCGGAAGTTTTCCGTCACCGGAAATGGTTGGCCGCTGTTCGGCCCGCCCGATAGGGGGTAAAAATCATAGGTAATTTGATTGCCGCCCTGGTTGGGTGGCAAGCCATCCGTCGGCGCCAGGAAGGCGGGCAATGGCGTGCCGTCTTGAGGCGCGGTGGTCGGCACCGGCACGCCATTGGGTTCCTGCGCAGGCGTCCCGTAGACAAAATGGTACTGGTTCCAGGCTTTGTAGTCCTTGCGGGTAATGGGATGCGGCGGCGTGGCCGGCGGCGCGCCAGGAGTCGTGATCGTTGCCGCCGATAAATCCACCAGGTAGGCCGTGCAGCCGGTTTCATGGCACACAAACAAATCATTGGGCTGGGGCGTGCCGCCGCTGACCAGGCAGGATGCGTCCAACGCGGCTTGCACGCTATTCGGGTCGCTGAAGCTCTTGATCCCCTGAATCTGCGTCACGTAATCGCTGTACTTGGCGGCATGGCAGGTGCCATAGGGGGAATACTGTTTCTGCACCGGCTTATCCTCGATCATGTAGAAGTACAGCAGGTTGTTCGTAGTGTCGTAGTAGTACGTCTGCGCGTTTATGAAATTCGTGATGTCGGAGGGCTGCGGGTTTGTGACGCCCATTAAGGTCTTGTAGGGCTGTTCAAACTGCTGCAAACTCGTCGCCGCCGGGATGGTCATCCCGCCGGAGTACCCACCTTGATTCAAGGCGCGCTTCATACAGTCCGTCCACTTGGCCTCCTTTTCGGATTGTCTGTCAAAGAAGGTGTGATCGCACGAGGCCCCGACAGGCGGGTGAAAGCTGGGCGGGTACTGTGCCGTGCCATAGAGCTGTCCCCCCCACTGGCGGCTGATCCGATAGACCTTGATGTTCGACGGCGTCGTCACCGGCTGATAGACGGCGATGCGATTGACGAAATAATCGCCGGCCTTATGCACCGGCGGGTCGGTATAGCTGAAGAGGAGCCGATTCTGGAAGGCTGTGGGAGTATACGGCGGATAGTGTTCAACTCCTTGCACCCCGTAGACTGTGTAGCCCATTCGATCCATCACGAACGGTTCGTAGATCGGGTTTTTCCCACGACCGTACAAGAACAAACTGGGATACACCGTATCGCCATAGGCGGGCATGTCCCGCCGAGCTACCACGTGAAACGGCGTGGGGATGCCTCCAGCGGGACTCGTCACGGACTCGACATTCAACGTGGCGTACTTGTGGGGACTCATCAAGGAAGTTGAGCGAAAATCGTTGGGGCCTCGCGAATGGGGCTCGTCCACGGTGTACTCGGTGGCGAAGTAGTCCACGCTGTTGAGTGAAATCGGCACGATGTCGTGATGGGAGTTTCCGCCGCCGTCTACGACCCTCAGTCCGGTCAGGTGACTGTCCAGGTCTCGGATCACGGTCGTTTTGTCTCCGTCGAGGAAGGGCCCCATGTTGACCGCTTCCGTATAGACCTGGTGCTTGAAGTCCACATTGTCCCAAATGCTGTCGCGGATATACTGCGTCGGGGGAACGGTTTGGGCGTTGGACGTTTGCCAACCGTTGGCCACATCGCCGGGATAGCCTTGGTAGTTCGAAGACGGAGCGGCATTCGCCGCAGCCTGGGTCACAATGCCCTGGAGTTGGCCCACCATCCCGGCGGTGGTGGCGATGTGCTGAATATCGGTTTTCGTCAGCAATCGGGCGGCCCGATCGGTCGCATGAATGCCCGTGGGATCGAAGCGGAAATTGACGAAGCGGTTGTGTTCGATCCGGGCCGGGCCGTCGTAATAACTGTAGCCTTGGATATTCACATTGTGGGCCGGGTAGTTTTCAAAACTGAAATTCCCCACGTCGGTGCATTCCGGTTGCCATCCGGCGGATGAACAGGCCGGATACCGCTCGACATTGTTCCGGGTCATCCCGGCGATCACGTTTTGATAGACGAGACCCCAGAAACCGGGGAAGGTCCCCTCCGGCCCCCCTCCGACCAGCAGGGAGAACCCGCGCAGGTTGGTCGCGAACCGATGATTGTGGAGGGTGGCGTACCAGTTTCGGAACCAGGCGGCCTTATTGCGCGAACGGGTGATCGTGTTGTCGGTCAGCAAGAGCACAGGGGCATATTGCGCCGTGCTGGACAGCATGGGGTAGGGCTGCACGGTGTTGCCCGTGGTGTCGTCGTTGTCGATCCCGTTATAACACCCATGCACACGATTGCCCGTGAATTCCGGATAGCCGGTGGTCGTCGGGCCTTGGGCCAAGAGCCAATAGCCTCGCCCCGGGCCCTGACACCCGGCCACCGAATTGTTCACAAAGGCATTCCCGAGATTGGTAATCCAAAACCCTCCGGGATGCGTCGAGTCCAGAGTATTCCCATTGGCATTGGATTGGGCCGTGTCCGGGATGTTGTTGACGTTGTACCAGTTGGGGGATGGGTTGGTATCGGCCCACGTGGGCTTGGGATAGTTCCCGTTGCCGGTCGAGCTCTGGAGCGAGAAGTGCGTGGCGTCGATGTTGGTGACCGTCCAAGTCCCGTTGGCGGCGGTGTTCCCCTGGACGCCCGAGATCGTCACTTTGGCGCCGGAGTTGAGCGAGCTCGAACTGGTGATGACGATGGGACTCCTATTTGTGGCATCGGTCACGGTCCCGGAGGCCGTCCACGTTCCGTTGCAACAGGAATAGGTCCCCGGGGATTTGCCTTTCGAGCCGACGAGAGAAAACCGAGGGGGGCCACTGATCACATTCGTGATCGTCCAGGTCCCATCGGCAGCGGTCCCAGTGCCGGAGATCGTGACCTGAGTGCCCGTCACGGGGGTGCTTTGAGTCTGGATGGCGAGCAGGTTGCCCGAGTCCAGCACGATGCCCGTGATGGCATTCAGCCCGCCGATGGTCCAGGCGCCGGCGGGTTGGACAAACGTTCCGTTGCCGGTCGAGCCCTGGAGCGCAAAGGTGCCGGCGGAGGGGTTGGTGCTGGAGACGGGCCATGTCCCGTTGGCGGCGGTGTTCCCCAGGACGCCGGCAACGGTCACCTGCATCCCGTTGGATGGAACAGGCGCGCTGGTGGTGACAACAATGGGGCTGGCGTTCGTGGCCCCCGTGATCGAGCCGCTTTGAACGTGGGAATGTTGGACTTGCAGATTGTCGCCATCCCAATACTGGCTGCCATTTTGTTGCGGAAATGAGTAAGTTGAAAGGGCCGCCATCGTGCCGGCGACGTGGTTGCGCATGAACTGATTGCCGGTGATGTGGTTGCCGTCTTCCAGATAGAACCCTTGGCCCACTGTGCGGACGCAGACGTTGTTATAGAACTGAGCGTTAGGCGTTTGGTGGGGCACATAGCATTTGTTGTAACTGTGGTGGACGCTGACATCCTGAACCAGCACATTCCCCGCGGGCAGATTCTGCAGCATGTGCAGATGGACCGGGTACCGTCCGGTGAGCCCTTGCCCGAATTTTTCGATCTCCACCCCCACCAGTTGCAGAGTGGGGTAGGTCGTGCCGGTGACCATTGCGACCACGTGACCGCCCATATCGTAAGAAAGAGGGTACGTCGCCGTATTTTGAAACAGTTGTTGGTCCCCGGCTGAACCGGCCACGGAGGTCAGCTTGATGTTGCGCGAGAG
Source organism: Nitrospirota bacterium (assembly GCA_028876065.1). GTDB lineage: Bacteria > Nitrospirota > Nitrospiria > Nitrospirales > Nitrospiraceae > SYGV01. Next base: position 2,339 of record JAGWTI010000031.1, on the reverse strand, counting down.
CAGCGCCACCTCCGCCCTTTCGTCAATGCCGTAGTTGCGGGTATGGTCGTCGTAGAAGCTCTTTGCCTGGCGACCGACATCGATGGCGTTGCCGCCCTTCGCGACGACTTGCTTGGTCCCGGCCGGGAAGAACCCCGGCGTGGGTGTGAGCCCGCCGTAGTGGTAATGCTTGAGCGGAGTGGTTGAACACAAGGTGACCTGGCTCACGTTGGCGGGCAAGCCCAGCGTTGATGCCTGGGGGTCGGGGTTGGCGACCGACGAGATGCCACAAATCTGCACGATCTCCGTCTGATGAGACGAAAAGCTGGTCGTGGCGACGGAGACCCAGTTGTTGATCTGCCAGTCTACCTGCGTTGCCAGCGTCAACGTCGTGTCCGGATTCGTCGCCGGCACGGGCGCGCTGACGTTTTCCGCATCGTTATATTTGGCCGGTCCGGCCGGCACAGCTAAATAGGTCCAGCTCTTGGTGCCACTGACAATGTCCTTGTTCAGGGTGCCTGGCGTTGCCGACAGACCCTTGGCGCCATAGAGGGCCAACGTGCCGCCGTCCATCACGGTAATATCGCGGGCATTGGGGGCGTTGTTCGAGGTGGTTACGATTGAAGCGCCGCCTGTTGCGGAAGGAGCGAGGGCTGCCGACTGATTGCCGGCCATCGCGATCGTGATTTGGCCCTGGACGGGATTAGAGGCCGTGCCGGCCTGCATCGTGCCACTGTTCTTGATCAGCAAGGAGCTGGCATAGAGGGTCAGCCGACTGCCGGCGCCGGGGTCCACAAGCGTCAGGGTCCCACCCGATCCTACAACGACGGGAATCAGGGGGCTGGCGGCGGAAAACGGCGTCGTATCGGTCGTGCTGATGGTGACGGAGGTGCAGGCAGAGTTTCCGCCTTTGGTCGGCAAGGTGCCGCCGATAAACAGAGCCTGTGGAACGGCCGGATTGGGGCTTTGTGCCGCAATTTTGTCGAGGCAATTGCTATTCTGCAGGGCCGCGGTCAGGGTCATGCCCGCCGTTTGGCGTGGGACCATGGCCTTGGCCGCCGCGCCGCCTCCCAAGGCCTTGGCCAGCTTGTCGGCCTCGGCCTTCCGCGCCTCGCTCTCCTTTTCCATGGACTGGGCGAGCTGGCGTTCTTGCTGGAGTTCGGCGCTCATCTTGGCTTTGGCCTGCTCCCGCTCCTGCCGGACCTGTTCCACGTCGCCGGAGCTGGCGCAGCCGGCCGCCACCAGGCCGATGCCCAACAGGATGCTCCAGACTCGGGAGAGGCTGGCGTGGCCGTCGTTCCGGTTCTTGCGCTCCATCGGCATCTCCTTTATTCCAGGCCCTTCATGGCTGCCCGGACTTGGTCCAACGCGCTCATGTGCCGGGCCTCTTCGGCCTTCAAATACTCTTTGACGGACTGGGAGATCTTGGCATGGGCGGCGCGCAGCGATTCGTTCTCCTTCGCCAGGGTGGCGAACTGCGTCTGCTCCTTCATCAGATCCGCCCGCAGCTTGCTCTCCCCCTGTTGCGCCTCCTGCCGGATTTGATCCAGATCGCCGGAGGTCGCGCAACCGGCCACGGCCCAGAGGCCGAGCAGGAGGACAAAGCCTATTGCTCTTCCCGAACGAATGGTTGCGTTGTTGGACGACACAGCCATGGGCACCTCCTCTACATATCGCGGGTCAATTGGACATAGTGTGAGCCATTAGAGTCTATTGTTATACGTTAAGCTTCATTTTTATTCTTATCGGAAGCATGGGTGGAAACTTGAGGAATTCAAAATGAACCCTCAATAAAACTGTTTTCGCAAAGTGCGTTAAGATACGCAAATACCGTGCCCTGGCTCTACGACAGGTGCCCGGTACCGAGTTTTTCGCATCCCCGCATTTCTGCTTGCGTCTTGCTGTGGACTAATTTCTATAGGCCGCTTTTGAGTCTGGAGCCGGCGCAACAATGCCTCAAATCCCTGACTCGGTTGATATGGAGAGGATGTGGCCTCGTCTGGATGGGACGCCTGTAGCGTAAGGAACCAGGGAGCAAGCCAGCATGTCGTGACGGCCCGTTCCTGAGCTGCGGCGCGCCATCGGGATGGGGACGATGCCCCAAGGGGGCTACTTCCCCCCTGGCGTGCCTTGTATCGGCCCGACCAGTCGCTGGTGGTAGGCCTCCGCCGTCCGCGCACTCTCGTCGCGTTTGGCGTTGTTCGCGTTGATGATCTCGTTGAACCGTTGGGCGCAGCCCTTCACATCGGTCGGGTCCAGGCGGCAGGCCACGCAGGCCGCATAGCTCAACGCGTAGATCCGGTTCACGTCGTGCGCGGCGGGATAGTATTTCTCCAGCGCGCCCTGAATCTCTCCGGAGG
>JAGWTI010000128.1 GCA_028876065.1 Nitrospirota bacterium | reverse complement strand
GCTGGGACACGGAATCCCGCGCGGTCATGGCCAGGAACGCCGGCACCGCGGCGATCGGGTCCACGATCACGAAGAGCGACCCGAAGGCGAACAGCGCATATTCGGCCAGTTTCAACATGCTCTGCGTCGGTCCTTCCGAGATTCGGCCTCAGCGCGGCCTGGCTTGGCGCAATACGTCGGCGCGCGGGTCCGGATGGGGGGCGCGCGCAAGCTGCTCGTACAGCTTGAGGTCCTCCTCCGAGATCGAACCAGGCATCACGATCTGGAGCGTGAAGAACAGATCCCCGTGTCCTCCCGACGCGGTCGGAAGCCCTTTGCCTTTGAGCCGGAGTTTTCCTTCCGCCTTGCTGCCGGCCGGAACTTTGACCCGTACCGGGTCCGTGAGCGTCGGCGCCAGCACGTCTGCGCCGAGGGCCGCCTCCCAGGGCCAGACGGGGAGGGCGACGTGCACGTCGCTGCCCTGGCGGCGGAAGATCCGGTCCGATTCGACGGTCACGCGCAGGTAGAGGTCGCCGGGCTTGCCTCCGTTCATGCCTTGCTGGCCCTTCCCCGCCACGCGGACACGGGTGCCATCCTGCACGCCGGCGGGAATGCGGACCTCGATGGTCTTGGTCTCGGTCCTGTTGCCGGTCCCCATGCAGGTGGAGCAGGGGCGGCCTTTCTGCCGGCCCGTGCCGCTGCACGTGGCGCAGGGAATCGGCTCGGAGAGCTCCAACCGCCGCGAGACACCCGTCAGCACTTCGCGCAAGGTCAAGTGCACGTCGGTTTCCAGATCTTCGCCCTGGACCGCGAATCCGCGGAAGCCGGCGCCGCCGCGGGACTGAGACCGCCGGCCGAAGAGGGACTCGAAAATATCGCCGAAGTCTTGTCCGCCCGTCGAGCCGGGCCTGCCGCCCATCCCCGGGCCCGCCCCGGCGCCGGCTTCGCGTTGGGCCTTTTCGTAGGCCTCCGCTTCCTGCCAACGGTGCCCGTACCGGTCGTATTTCTTCCTGGTCTCGGGGTCGCCCAGGACCTCGTGGGCACCGTTCAGCTCCTTGAATTTTTTCTCCATCTCGGACTTGCGCGACCCGGTATGTAGGTCCGGATGGTACTGGCGGGCCAGCTTGCGATAGGCTTTCTTGATGTCGTCCTGGGTCGCATTCCGCGCGACGCCCAGGATCTCGTAGTAATCACGCTCAGTAGTCGCCATGAAGGACCTTCCCTATGCGGTCGCACCCTATTGCAGCTTAAGACCTTGCGGGGGGCTTTTCAAGGGCGGGGTCGGAGAAAAGGCCGAAGGCGCCGGTGCGCAGGAAGGACTAGCGGGTCGAGCCGGCTTTGGCCTTCGCCATCATCTTGCAATAGGAGCAAATCTCGGCGGTGGTAGGCTGGCCGCACGTGGCGCAGGGGTGCAGGGTGGCCCGGTCTTTCTCGGCCATGGACGTGGGGGCCGGCTGGGCCTGTCCTGAGCCCTGTCGAAGGGCACTGGCTTGCTTCTCGAGGAAGCCGCAATAGAAGGCCTGTTTGGTGCCGGGCGATTCCGTCTCCAGGCGGTTCAAGACTTCTTTGTACAGGAGCATCTTGGAGCCCTTGGCCATGGGACATTCGTCCACGATGTAATCGATCCGGTTCAGGACGGAGTACGCGGCCACCTCCCGTTCGGAAAGCCGGTAGAGCGGTTTGACCTTCTTGGCGAACCCCTCGATCGAGGCGGGGAGGCTGGGCCCCTGCTTGTCCAGATAGTCTTCCTGCCAGTGCAGGACATTGCCCAGGAGGCGGGACGCCTCGTCGTCCAGGTTGTGGCCGGTCGCCATGACGTCGTAGTGCTGCTCCACCGCGGTCCGGTTGAACTGGTACCGCTTGATCGTGCCGCAGGTCGAGCAGGTCGGACGATGGATCAGATTCGCCAGCTCGCGGATACCGGCCCCTTCTTCTTCCTCGACCTTGTGAATCAGCAAAGTCGCCTCATGCGTCCGGGCGACGGTATCGGCGAACCGTTGCACCTTCTCGCGCGACTTGGCCGAGTAGCCGGGAATGCCCAGATCCACGTACAGGGCATCGGCCTTGTAGCCGAGCTTCAGCAGGATGTCCCACAAGGCGAGGCTGTCTTTGCCGCCGGACACGGCCACCAGGATGCGGTGGTCGCGGCCGAACATCCGCTCGCCCTTGATCGCGCGGGCGACCTGTTCGTGCACGAAGGTGTTGAAGCAGGTCTTGCAGAAGGCGGCATTGTGGCGGGGAAGCCCGATCACCGCTTTCGTCTTGCACTTGTTGCAGTTCATGGCAAAAAGTTGGTGCGAGGTACGAGGTGTGAGGTACGAGGTAATAGGGAGCGGTAAGACGTTTCCACCGCGCCCCTCGAGCCTCGAACCCTGGATTCCTCGTCGGCCGAGCCGCCGGAAATCACCGGCCTGATCTCCACATAATCCTCGTCTCTCAACAGTTCGTCTTCCGTGACCAGCTCGTCGCCGCGGATGACCAGATGGGCCTCCACGAGCAAGTTCAGGTCGCGCAACAGATCCTTCACGCGTTTGGGCCCCTTGACCTCGACGTGACGCTCGGGGTGGCTGAGATGGACTTTCATGCGGCGATGATAGGCCTGCGCCGATCCGGATTGCAATCGGGATCGGCGCAGGCAGCTGTCAGCCATCAGCGTTCAGCTCCGGATCAATCCGAAACTGACGGCTGAATGCTGAAGGCTAGATTTCCGTTTCCCGCAGAAACTTGGCCGCCTCCTCCGGCGTGACCGGGTTGATGTAGAAACCGGTGCCCCATTCGAATCCGGCCACTTGCGTCAGCTTGGGAATCAGCTCGATGTGCCAGTGGTAGAACTCGCCGGTTTTTTCGTGCAAGGGGGAGGTGTGCAAGACAAAATTGTACGCCGGGCTGGAGAGCACCCGGTCCATGCGCCGCAGGGACTCCGAGAGGATGCGCGCGAGCAGCTCGAACTGGGTTTTCTGGCTTTCTTCGAAATAGGCGGCGTGCCGCTTGGGCATGATCCACATTTCGAACGGGAACCGCGGCGCGAACGGGGTCATGGAGAGGAATTCCGAATTCTCCACGACGATCCGCTCCGCGTCGGAGAGCTCCTGCCGGATGATGTCGCAATAGATGCACCGTTCCTTCTGTTGGTAGTGGGCCCGGCAGCCGTCGATCTCCGCCAGCACGCTGGTGGGCGTGACCGGCAGGGCGATCAATTGGGAATGGGTATGTTCCAGCGTGGCCCCGGCCGCCTGCCCATGGTTTTTGAACACCAAAATATACCGGAACCGCTGGTCGCGCTTGAGGTCCACGATCCGGTCGCGGTAGGCCCAGAGCACGTCCTCGATCCGTTTGGGCGGGAGGTCCGCCAGCATGTCCTTGTGGTCCGGCGTCTCGATGATGACTTCGTGGGCGCCGATGCCGTTCATGCGGTCGTACATGCCGACGCCCTCCCGCCCCATCTCGCCTTCGACTTGCAGGGCGGGAAACTTGTTCGGCACGACCCGCACGGTCCAGCCGGGCAGGTTCGGCTCGCTGCCCTGCGGGCGGTAGGCGAGGATTTCCTTGGGGGTGAGGCGCTCCTGGCCCGGACAGAAGGGGCAGAGGGACGTCGAGGTCGCCCGGACCGGTTCGTGCTGGACGAAGTCGCGGGGCCGTCCGGCCCGGTCGGTCGAGATGATCACCCAGCGGCCTACGATGGGATCTCGGCGAAGGTCAGGCATGGTTCCTCACGAGAGCAAGAGCCTATAGCTGACGGCTGATGGCTGAAGCCGGGCGCTCATTGTACCTCTGTCTTCGGTGAAGCGCTAGAAGCGAATTGCCATGGTGACTCAAACTTTCCACATACGGGCTTCATAGTGTTCGTCGGGAACCGTCAGGCTCAGGGGGTGGTGTCTGGGGTACCGGTCTATTTCAAGCCCTCCTTGTGTGACGACCAGGCTCATCCGGAACTGGTCGCCGGACCGGAGGTCCAGCGCCTGCCAAGGGACGGCGAGCTCGATGATGTTGCGTCGGCAGGCCGCGCCGCAGGGGCCGACTTCCGCCAACCCGGTTCCCGCGCCCCCGGCTTGGCCGGACGACCAGAGGATGCCGGCGGTTGGCGCAGGCCAGTCCAGGGGAAAGACCAGTTTGTAGGCCTGTTGTTTGGTGAGGAACTGCACCTCGAGGGCGACCCCGGCCAGTTTGGCCAGGGCCTCGTCGTTCTGGTCCAGTCGGAGGAAGAGCCGGTCCAGACTAAACCCGAACCCGAGATAGGTGAACAGGCGGCTGGACTTCCACATGGCACCCAACGGCGGCGCCGGGTCGATGGAACCGGCCCCGCGCCATTCGAAAAAATTCGTGACCAGCCCGTCGATCGTCGGGTTCAGGAGGCGCACCGGATCGTGCGAGGGATGGGGCTCGGGCAGTCCGAACAGGGGCTGGCTCAGATAGTCCGGGACGGGGAGCCCGGCGCGGAGGAACACGTTGCGCAGGTGTGTCCGAAACAGCCGGTCGAATTCGGCCTTGTAGTCGGTTTCGAAGTCGTCGCCGTACCACCAGAACCAATCGCTGCCTTCGGCGGCGTAAAGCTCGTTCCAGGCGCCGCGTGCGGCGTCCGGCGCGAGCCGGTCGGCGACGTCGGTCAACTGTTGGCGGGTGTCCTTGATCAGGTCCCAGCCCCGGTTGTCTTCTTGGTGTCCCAGCCAGATGCCGAAGTCGGCGTTGATCCAGGAGCCGGAGTGCAGGTGGTCGAGCCGTCTGGTCGGAGGCTGCGTGGCGAGGGCTTGGCTGAGGGTTGCGGTCGTCACGCGCGCCTGGCCGATGGTCCCCTTGTCCAGCGCCTGGTAGAGACCGGACAGGAACTGTTCCCCCCCGTCGTAATAATGTTCCCAGGGGTTCTCGCCGTCCAGGATGATCGGCAGCAGCAGCTGTTCGTCGGGGGCTTGTTCGATGACGCCGGCGATCCGGCGGAGCGCATCCTCCACGGCCGAATCCGGCGCCGCCTTGGAATAGATGAAGCCGAAGGCATCCGAGATCTCGCGGTCCCGGAAGACGAACGTCAGCTCGTTGCCCGCCTCTCCGGCCAGGTAGGGTTGGTACAGGTCTCGGGCCCGATCCCAGCCGCCCAAGGACCGAGCGAGAATGCCCTCGTCCGTGGCCGTCCAGTGCAAGCCGGCCCGCCGCAGGATCGGAATCAGTTCCGGGCAGACCGAGCCTTCGGAGGGCCAGAGACCGGCTGGCGCCGACCCGAACAGGTCCCGGTGCAACGCCACGGCTTGCTGGACCTGCGCCTCGGCGTCGGCCGGAGCCTGAAACCGTTGCGGCAAGGACGTGTCCGGCCTTCCGCGCCTGGCCTGGTCCGTGTCGATCAGCAAGGGCAGGATGGGATGGTAGAAGGGGCTGGTGGTCAGCTCGATCTGGCCGGTCTCGGCGAGTCTCCGGTAGGACGGGATGATTTCGGCGAGGGTCTGCAGTTGGAGCCTCAGCACCTCCTGTTTGTCCTCTTCGGTGAAGCCTCGGTCCTTCTTGCGCAAGGCGGCCAGGCGCGGATAGCGGCGCACCGTGCCGTAGCCGAACCAGGCCAGGTTGTGCCATACCTGCAAGTCCCGCAGCTCCTGGACCGTGAACTGCCGGGCTAAGCCGGTCAGGTCCTGCCCGAGAATGTGGGTGCCGCGCTTCACCAATAATTCATGGTAGCGGGGAAAGGGACGGACCATGGTGGCCCAGTTGGCGGCGAAGAAGTGGCGCACGAGAAAGGCCCGTTCCGCCTGGGTCAGGTCCGCCGCCGGCTTCTGGGCATAGTCCAAGAACAGGTCCTTCACCGTGCCTGAGGCCAGCTCCTGCAACTGGACCAGGAGCGAGGGGGTGAAATTGAACGTGGCCCTCATGGTCGGGAACCGCTCCAAGAGATGGGCCATGTCGAAATAGGCCTTGATCGCGTGGAGCCGGACCCAGGGCATCGAGGCGGAGCCCTCCACCGGGTCCGTGTAATACGGCTGGTGCATGTGCCAGAGAAAGCAAAGCTGGATGGTTTTCATGATGGCGTGCAGCCGGCTGCGCGGTGAGTATGTCACAGGGGAAGAAACGCTTGCAACCGAGCGGGGGCGGTGGCGGTGAAACGGCAAATCCGCTATAAGCCTGGGCGATGATGGCCGATGCGCTCCGTCCTTGGCGGTATTGGGTTCCCGTGGCGGCCTATGCGGGGCTCATTTTCTACCTCTCGTCCCAATCCGTTGCGCCGGGGCCGACGATCTGGATTCTCGAACTGGTGGGCGACAAGGGTGTCCATGCCGTGGAGTTCGGCCTCCTGGGCTTGCTCTGTTACCGGGCGTTTCGCTATGCGGCTGGTGCGCGAGCCGCTCGTTCCGCCCTGTGGCTGGCGATCCTCGCCTCCACCGGTTACGGCGTGACGGATGAAATCCATCAGGCCTTCGTGCCGCTGCGCGAGCCCAGTGGCTGGGATGTACTGGCCGACGGAGCCGGCGCCTCGGTTGTCTCGTCGCTGTGGCGCCGCTTCATCGAACCCTAGCGTCGGCTCGCCCCCGCGCCTGCAGGCTTCAATGGGGCCACGGCGGTGAAGCCGTGGAATCCTGGGAGGCGCCGACCGAGCCGGATGCCCTGGGCGTCGCTTCAATGGGGCCACGGCGGTGAAGCCGTGGAATCCGCCTGAAATGCATGAGGCCGTGAGCAGTCTGGCTAAGCTTCAATGGGGCCACGGCGGTGAAGCCGTGGAATCGAGGCCGATCCGATCCTGCCAGAGCGACCGCTCGCATGCTTCAATGGGGCCACGGCGGTGAAGCCGTGGAATCCTTCGCCACCCGACTCCAGGATCTCGGCGTGGACTACGCTTCAATGGGGCCACGGCGGTGAAGCCGTGGA
>JAGWTI010000127.1 GCA_028876065.1 Nitrospirota bacterium | reverse complement strand
CAAGTTCCTGTATCTCCTGCTCGACTATCGGCCGTTGGCGCTGCTGATCGACGATCTCCACTATGCCGACGAGGCCTCGCTGATCGTGCTGCAACGGCTGCTGACGCACAACGAAGTGCCGGTGTTGCTCTGCGGCACGGCGATGGCGTCGGGTGAGCCGCTGTCGGCCGAGCAGGACACGCCGCTGGGGAAGCTGTTGGCGGACCGGTCGTCCGAGGTGCCGGTCGTCAAAATCTCGCTCAACCCGCTGACGCCGGACGACGTTGCCGCGCATCTGCGGGAGATTTTCCCCACACTCGCGGCGCCCCCGAACACCGAGGCGACGCTGGCCCGTGTGACGGGAGGGAACCTGCACTTCCTCAACGAACTGCTCCGCAAATGGGTGGTGGATCGCAAGCTCAAGCCGGTGGGCGAGCAGTGGGTGCTCGACCCGTTCGAGGAGGGGGATCTCCCGCAATCGCTCGAGGAACTCCTGCAACAGAAGATCAACGCGCTGGATGCCGAGGGCAGGAATTTGCTCGCCCAAACGTCCGTGCTCGGCGAGAACGTGCCGCTCAGCGTGTTGGCGGGCAGTGCCGACGCGGCGGACATCACCGTGCAGGATTTTATCGATCAGGCGTCGGCGCTCGGCCTGTTGAGCGCCGACTATCAGGTCAACGACGAAAAGATTCGCTTTGCCGGCAAGACGGTGCTGGATGTCGCCTACAACGCCATCGGCGAGGCCACCAGGAAGGCGCTTCACGAAAAGGTCGGGACCTATCAGGAAGCCCTGTTCAAGCAGCGCCTGTTGCCGTCGGCCGCGCCGGTGGCCCACCACTTTGCGCGTTCATCGAACAGTCAGAAGGCGGCGGCCTACGCGCGCGTGGTGGCCGCCGACAATGCGTTGCTCTTCAACGCTCAAGAGGCCGGAGCCTACAAGAGCGACGAGCCGATCGGCACGGAGACGCCGCTCGACCCGGTGAGCCTGTCGGTCGTTCCCGCAGTCGTGCGGAGTCTTCAGACGGCGGTGCGGAACCGGAGGCTCTATGCCGCCGACAATAAAAACGTCGTGAGTCCGCGCCAGGAATTCGTCAAGAACGTGCAGCAGGTGCTTGCGAAGAACGAACGGCTGAACATCGTGGAGACGAGACGGTCTCTGTTGGTGAACGGGCAGCGGGTCAACGATGTCGGCGAATACGAGTTTGTCGCCGTACCGTTTCGCGCATTTCTCGATGCCGCCGCGCTTCGCGGGTTGACCGTCCTGCAAGGGGTCACCGAGGACGAGCTGACCCAGCTACTTGAAGGCTTCGCCCAGACCAAACCGGAGCACATCGACGACCGCTATTGGCAGCGGTTTGTCGCCGACCACGGACTTGCCCACATTGTCTTGAAGCAAACTGCGGGGCGGCCGAAAGTCCCGGGTGTCGAATCGGAGGCGACCGGGCCGGTTGCGGTCGCCGTATCCGAGGAGCAGGAACGTGTGCAGCCGATCGCCGCGGCGCCGGTCGCGAAGGCGCCGCGAGGGGCGGGGACTCAAGCCTCGGTTCATGTAGAGCCGGCGGAGGAGCCGGAGTCCGCGTCGCTCGACTCCTTATTGGCGAGCTTTCAGGATCGTGCCGTCGACGCCCTCCTCAAGGACGACGGCGCCCAACTCGGTGTGCTGCTGACCCGGCTGTGCCAGGGGACTCGGACGCAGGACAAGGAGACCCGCGGCAGGGTGGTGGCGGCGGTCAAGGCCGCGTTCCTCAACGTCCCCGCCGGCTTTCAGCACGAGTTCGTCAGACAGGCGGCCGATCAGCTTCTGCAGGCGCTGGAGGAGGCGCAGGAACACGAGACCGTCGGCGAGCTGGCGAGGCTCGTATACCAGATGGCATCCGCGGTTGTCCCGTTTGCTGCCTACCGGCTGGCGTGCCGGCTGCTCACGGGATTGAAGACGCAGCTTGCGCGACTCGAACAGGCTCACGATCCCAGGGCGGACACGATCGCCGAGGTGCTGGGACGTTCGTTGGAGCCCTCCGTGCAGGCACTGCTGATGGGCGATCTCGCGTCTGCCGACCCGGCGCGGCAGGAGCAGGCCTTCCAGGTCTTGGGCGGCTTTGGGAGCGGAGCGATGCCGGCCTTGATCGACATCGTCAAGCGTGAAGCGGACCTCCGGGTCAGACAGCTCGCCGCGAGCCTGTTGGCGCAACTGGGCGCGAAGGCCGCCAAGGCCTACAAGAAAGAACTGGTGCTCGAGATCACGCCGGAAGAGCGGGTGCGGATGCTGGAAGTCGGGGAGACGGTGACGCGGGCGCTTCGAACGGAGCTGGCCTTCGCCCTCGGCGACGCCCATCCCGGGGTGCGGGAGGCCGCCTACGGGCTGGCCGTGCGGCTGAACGACACGCGGATTGCGCCCCTGCTCGTGGACTATGCCACGCACGAGGATCCGGTCGTGGCGGCAGGGGCGATCGCGTGCCTGGGCACACTCAAACCGCCAAAATTGACGAGCCAGTTGGTCGGTATCATGAAGTCGGCCAAAAATCCGGCCCTGCAGGTAGCTTGTTGCCAGGCTCTTGGCCGGGTCGCCGATCCCGCCGCGGTCGAGCCGCTCACACGCATCCTGGCTCCCAAGGGCTTTCTCCGCTTCCGTAAGCGCTGGACGGCTGACGTGCGGGCTGCGGCCGCCTACGCGCTCGCGCAGATCCAGGATCCGCGAGCGGACAAGGTATTGGCCCGCCTGGCACAAGACGCGGATCCTCGCCTGAGGCAACTGGCGAGACCTCCGGCCAAAAAATGATGAGGCATGTCTCGCAGTCCTGGACGGTCAAATGAGGAACCGGCAAAACGACCGATCGAACAGGAGGGGCTGCCATGAAAGCGATCATGATTGCGCTGCTCATCGGCCTGGCTCCGCTGGGAGCTGGGTGTACGCTGTTCGTTGCGAAAGAAACCCTGTACCTGGAATCGGCCCAGGGACGGGCGACGCAAGACGAGGTCCGGAAAGAGCTGGGAGAACCGCGCCTGAAAGCCAGCACGCCGGCGGGGGAGCCCATCTGGGTCTATGAAGTGCGGTTCGCCGAGGCCGGCAGCCAGAATAGCTGGTCCTCGTTCGGCTCCTGGTGCGACGAGTACGTGCTGACCTTCGACCGACAGGGCGTTCTGCGCCAATGGACGCATAAGTCCGAAAAACACGGAGGCGAACGGATGCCGACCTATTGCGTGACCGAGGGGTTCAAGCCTGGCTCCTGATTTCTCACGACCGTGCCCACCAACCAACCGTTCGGATGTGTGATCGGTGACGTCTACCCCCCGCACGATCGCGTTCAATAAACCCTATGGGGTCCTGCCCTGTTTTACCGATCCGGAAGGTCGGCCGACCCTGGCCGACTTCGTGAAGATCCCCGGAGTCTATGCGGCCGGCCGTCTCGATCTGGACAGCGAAGGGCTGATGCTGCTGACCTCGGACGGGGCCTTGGCGCATCATGTTACCGACCCACGGCATAAACTCCCGAAAGTCTACTGGGCTCAAGTCGAACGTCTTCCCAACGAAGAGGCGCTGGCGCGGCTGCGGCAGGGCATCTCGCTCGGCGGCAAACGTACCAGGCCGGCCTTGGTGCGCCTGCTTCCGAACGAGCCGGAGCTGCCCGAACGGCCCGTGCCGATCCGGTTCCGCAAGTCCGTGCCGACCGTTTGGCTGGAGATCACGTTGCGGGAAGGGACGAACCGACAAGTGCGGCGCATGACGGCGGTGGTGGGCCATCCCACGTTGCGACTCATGCGGGTGGCGATCGGACCGATTGCACTGGGCGACCTCCAACCGGGCCAATGGCGGGACTTGACGAGTCGGGAGATTGAGCAGATAAAACGGGTGACGCAGCAGGGAGGTGGAGGATGAAGACGTTTACAGGGGCCATGTGCCTGGGCCTGATGCTGCTGGGGGCCGGCTGCTCGGTGCTGATTCCGAAGGAGACGCGCTATCTCGAATCGGCGCAGGACCGGGCCACTCAGGAAGAAGTTCGCAAGAAGCTGGGCGAGCCCAAGTTCAAGGCCACGGCCGTGAGCGGCGAGCCGATCTGGGTCTATCAGATCATGTGGCAGGACCCCAGCAATCAGAATAGTTGGGGCGCGCCCGGCACCTGGTGCGACGAATATGTCCTGACCTTCGACCGGCAAGGTATCCTGCGCAACTGGACCCATAAATCCGAAGGCCACGGCGGCGAACTGTCGCCGACCTATTGTGTGACGGACGGCTTCAAGCCGGGAGCGTGAGGCAATCAAGCCCGGTTGTCCGGGCAGAGGCTGCTTGCTGAAAGGGATGGGGCTATGGAAGGGGAAGGGCTGATGCAATCAGGGGGGCGCAAGCGGGAACGCCCGGCCCGGATCGGGCCGGGCCTCGTGCTGGTGTGGCTCATGGTCGCAACCGGCTGGTCCGCCGGTCTCGCAACGGCTGCCCAGGGGAGTCCGGCCGGTGGAGCGGGGGATGCAGCCAGAGGCAGAAGCCTCTTCAACGGCAAGGGGATCTGTTTCTATTGTCATGGGCTGGATGCCTATCCGGACCGACTGCCGCAATTGGCGCAGGACACTGCCTCCTTCGTCGCGCGCCTTGACCCCAAGCCTCCCCATTTGCGCGAACCGAAGGGACTGAAAGTAACCGGCGACAAGGAACGGTTTCGACTCATTCGCGAGGGCCATGTCGGAACCGGCATGTTTCCCGATGCCAGTTTGAGCGATCAGGACATCCATGATCTCTTGGCCTATCTGGCCACCCTGCGATCGTCTTCGGAAACCAAGGACGAGAGCCGTCGTTGATCAAGGCACAAAGGAGTCGGTCATGAGGTTTGCCAATAAACTCCTGAACGGGTTGTTCTGGACGAGCGTAACGGTTGCGTCCCTCTTGGCTGGCGTGGCGCACGCAGGCGGCAATGTGGTGACCAAGCCCAGCAAGTACTCGGTCCACGAGACGATCGAGCGGATCGAGAAGGCCGTCACAGCGAAGGGTATGAAAATCTTCGCCCGTATCGACCATAGCGGAGAGGCGAGGAACGTAGGGCTTGAGATGAAACCCACGGTGCTGCTCATCTTCGGGAATCCCAAGGGCGGCACCGCCTTGATGGTGGCCAGGCCAACCGCCGCCATTGACCTCCCCATGAAGGCCCTGGCCTGGGAAGATCAAGAGGGCAAGGTCTGGCTCACCTACAACGCACCTGCGCTGTTGCAAGAGCGACACGGCCTGCCGGCGGAACTAGCCGCCAGGCTCGACCCGGTGGGGAAATTGTTGGAAGGGGCGGTGGAGTAAGCCCGCTCAGGTCGGTTCTCCCGCAGGCGGGTCCGAAATAGAAACGGCTTCTGCCACCTATTCGGTCGAGGAATCGGGAGTGTGTGCGTTAGGTACCGATAAAGACTCCCGACCCCTTATTTGTTTCTCATACTTCCAAGTTTTACCGACAAATTTTGCCAAATAGCGATCCTGTTCACTCTCTCAGGCTACTATACACGTCTAATGCAGCGGGGACCCCGTCTGGTAGGACGGGGGTGTGAGCAAGGTCCAGCGCCTTGCGCTGGACAAGCGTAGCTTGAATTTTGAGAGTGCCACGCCCGGAAGGGCGTGGGAATCGACATCCTGCTTATTTGCTGCCTGCCTTGGTAATAAATTGAACTCACGTACTGGTCGTGGTATGGAGATAGACTCTCCACTATATCTAGGGGTACTCAAATGCTATCAGATCATGATGTCCAGTCTGCACAAATCAGCGTTGAGCCTCCTCTTTGGAAGAAACGAGTAAAACGGCAAGTATTTTTAATCGCCCATCGTGGTGCGATTTTGAAAGGGATAACACTTGCTCAAAGTAAGGAAAGGTTAACCATTAACGTGCCCAATGTCCTGTACATTATTAACCGTCCTGAGCGTGGGCTGGCGGATGTCGAGACAATGCCGGAACTCGGGTATATCGAACAACCTCTTTCGGATATGGCTCGTGAAACTCTTCAACACAGAATCAGGGAATACCTCCAACTAGAGCTGTCCCGGATTCGCAGGTAGAGGTAAGGTATGTCTGGGTCAGGAAAGAAACCGAGAACGGAATGGATATATGGTGCTACGGCGGGCAAGGTGACGGAGATTGGATTAGAGATTTCTGCTGACGGGACAAGTGTTCGGTTCACGCAAGAGATGACCAATGCCTATGTCCAGACCACTTATCCACGTTCGAATAAGGAGCCAAAGGTTATCACAAGAGTTCCTGTGACCGATGCTGATATTCCCTTTATTCCCAATAGAGCGATTGAGAGCTTCGATAGGCTCGTGGCAGTTGATACTGGCACTCGTATGATTCGTGGAGAGCAAGTTTCGGTGACAGGTGTGATAGAGGGGGAATGGAATTGGGAAGCCGGAGTTGCTGGCCTGGCCAGAGCAGTAAGACCCAAGGCACCGTTCTGTCTCGAGTTCCTAGGAGTACGTAAAAATCAAGAACAGCTTGGTTGGCTAGTGGCTCTCACAGAATTGATGAAAGAGCCTCGCTATAAGCGATCAGAGAGCGTTGGCCTAATTGTTGACAGCGACCTGGGTAATCACGAAGCATATAACACTCGTCGCTTGCCGATCTATTTGGGAAGATATCTTCCGCCAAAAGTGACTTTGCTGTATGCATTTGATAAAGGCAACGACAATGTATCGAATTTTCTTCTGGGGCTAGCTGATTCGATCGCGGGCCAAGTGTTTAAGAAACTTGAAATGGGAGACTTGCTCTGGAATGAGAACAAGATTTGCGGTGATATCTTTACTGGATATAGAAGAATTTCGGTGAGGGTCACGTAGTTGCTAGAAGGCTGGAAGGCAGTGATGGAGTCCATTCCCCAGACCGCTCAAGATGGCCATCAACAAGGCTGCGGAGGCTGAGAGAAACGCCTACCTCTTTT
>JAGWTI010000030.1 GCA_028876065.1 Nitrospirota bacterium | reverse complement strand
AACTGGCCAGCCAGTCCTCGTTCGCCCAGATCGTCGGTCAGAGCGATGCGATGCAAAAGGTCTTCGACATGGTCCGCAAGGTGGCGGACAACAAGAGCAACGTGCTGATCTGCGGGGAAAGCGGGACGGGGAAGGAGTTGGTGGCCCGCGCGATCCATTACAACAGCGCCCGCAGCCGGCTCCCCTTCGTCGCCGTGAATTGCGGAGCGCTCCCGGAGCCGCTGCTGGAAAGCGAGTTGTTCGGGCACATGAAGGGTTCGTTCACGGGGGCCGTATCCAACAAGGCCGGGCTCTTCGAGATCGCCAACGGAGGGACCATTTTCCTGGACGAGATCGGCGAAACCACGCCGATGATGCAGGTCAAACTCCTGCGGGTCATCCAGGAGCGCGAGTTTCGCCGGGTGGGGGGCACCCGCGATCTGAAGGTGGACGTGCGCATCATCGCGGCGACCAACAAGGATTTGGAGAAGGCGGTGGCGGACGGCAGCTTCCGCGAGGATCTCTATTACCGGCTGGACGTGATCCCGATCAACCTGCCGCCCCTGCGCATGCGCACGGGGGATATCCCCCTGCTGGCCAAGCATTTTCTGGAGCGGTTCGCCAAGGCGAGCGGCAAGCCGGTTCCGGAGCTGACTCCTGAAGCCATGCACCTGCTTCTGGCCCACGAATGGCGGGGCAATGTGCGGGAAATGGAGAACCTGATCGAGCGGGCGGTGGCTTTTACCTCCGGTCCCCAGATCACGGAGAGCGATATCAACGGCTGGCTTCACCGCCCGGCGGCTCCGCCGCAGGGCGGCTATCCCACCGACCTGCCGACGGATGGGTTGGACTTGGAGGAACTGATCAACCGCATCGAGAAGGATCTCTTGCTCAAGGCTTTGGAACGGACCCAATGGGTCAAGAAGAAAGCGGCGCGGTTGTTGAAGCTCAATACCCGTTCCTTCCGGTATCGTTTGGAAAAATATGCCATCAAGGGCGGCCAGGACGAGTAAGATCGAGCCGAAGGATGTGTGATGAATAGGCGTGCGGATGAACAAGCGGTGCGGGTCTGCGCTCCGGCCAAAGTGAACCTGATCCTCCGGGTCCTGGATCGGCGGCCCGACGGGTACCACAACCTTTGGTCCCTCATGCACACGGTGGGTGTGGAGGACGACCTGCAGTTTCAACTGACGGCGGAGCCTGTGGCGACATTCACGGTGCGGCTTGCCTGCGACGATCCGACGCTGCCGACGGACGGGCGCAACCTGGTCCGGCGCGCCGCCGAACTGGTGCTGGCGCAGGCCGCGGCCCAGGGCTGTCCGCCCCGGGCTGTGGACATCCGACTGACCAAACGGATTCCGATGGGCGGGGGACTCGGCGGAGGGAGCAGCGACGCCGCCGCGACGATCCTCGGGCTGAATCGCTTGCTGGGTCTCGGCTGGTCCGCCAGCGAAATGGCGAAACTGGGGGAGTCGGTGGGCAGCGACGTGCCGTTCTTTTTCTTCGCGCCCTGCGCGCGGGTGCGGGGCCGGGGCGAAGACGTGGCCCCGCTGACGCTGGCCGGCGCGCGATGGGTCGTATTGGTCAATCCCGGCTTCCCCATCGAGACGCGCTGGGCCTACCAATGCCTGGCCGAATCGCGCCGCGAGGTTCGGCCGCTTGCGCCGGCGCTCGTCAAGCTCATGGGGCGCGAGACTCTGTCGTGGAACGAGGTGGTGCCGTTGATGGAGAATGATTTTGAAGGCGCGCTCGCGCCGATCCATCCGGCGCTGGCCGCGATCAAGACGGAACTGCTGCTGGCCGGGGCGGAAGGGGCGCTGTTGTCCGGCAGCGGCGCCACGGTCTTCGGCATTTTCCGGGATGAGGCCACGGCCATGCGTGCCAAAGATCTGGTGGGGCGGTCCGAGGGCCGCCGGGCCTTTGCGGCGCCCGCCGGAACCGGCCCCCTGACTTGCCGCTAGGCTCAGACGATCGGCCGCCAGGTCCGTCGGTCGGTTGACAGGCTCCTGACGTTTCCGATACAGTGTCCATTCGCGTCAAGACCACCCGGTCAGGGAGGGTGGTCTTGGTGCGTCAGCTTGTTGGAGGAGCGCCATGGACAAGGCTTTGAAGCTCTTTACCGGGAACGCGAACCCGTCCTTGGCCAAAGAAATCTGCGGGTATCTGGGCATCGCCATCGGCGAGGCGACGGTATCCTCGTTCAGCGACGGGGAGATCCGCATCCGGATCGAAGAAAACGTCCGGGGCGCCGACGTGTTCGTCATGCAGTCCTGTTGCCCCCCGGTCAATACGGCGATCATGGAGCTCTTGATCATGATCGACGCGCTCAAACGGTCTTCGGCGTACCGGATTACGGCGGTGATTCCCTATTTCGGCTATGCCCGGCAGGACCGGAAGGATCAGCCGCGGGTGCCGATTACCGCCAAGTTGATGGCGGATCTGATCACGACGGCCGGTGCCGACCGGGTGCTCACGATGGACCTGCACGCGGGGCAGATCCAGGGGTTTTTCAACATCCCGGTGGACCACCTGTACGCCTTGCCGGTCTTGCTGGACTACATCAGCAAACGTGGCGGCGAGGATCTGACCGTGGTCTCTCCGGACGCCGGGGGGGTGGAACGGGCGAGGGCCTTCGCCAAACGGCTCCAGGCCCAGCTGGCCATCATCGACAAGCGGCGCGAGGGGCCGAACAACGCCCAGGTCATGAACATCATCGGCGATGTCGAAGGCCGCAATGCCTTGTTGTTGGACGATATGATCGATACGGCCGGGACGATCGTGCAGGGCGCTCAGGCCTGTGCGGACAAGGGAGCCAGGAATGTCTGGGCCGGCTGCACCCATCCGGTCCTGTCGGGCCCGGCGTTGGAACGGCTGCAGGCCTCGTGCCTGACGGAAATCTTTGTGACGAATACGATCCCATTGAACGGGAAAGAACAGCAATGTCCCAAGCTGCGGGTGCTGTCGGTGGCGCCGCTGTTGGGCGAGGCCATCAGCAGGATTCATGCGGAGGAATCGGTCAGCTCGCTCTTCGCGTGACGGTCTGCACAAGAGGGACGGGCTTCTAGGGGAGGAGGATCATGAAATTCGACATGGCAGCAGAGGTGAGGGAGAAGGCCGGCAAAGGGGTCGCCCGGCAGTTGCGGCGGATCGGCAAGGTGCCGGCCGTGCTCTACGGCGAAGGGGAATGCCTCCTCCTGACCGTGGACCCGTCGGCGGTGATCAAGATTCTTCGCGGCCACGCCGGCAGCACCGCGCTCATCAACGTCAGCCTGACCGGCGCTGCGTCCAAACCCAACCGGACCGCGCTGCTGCGGGAGTATCAGGTCGATCCGGTGTCGGGCGAGTTGCTGCACGTCGACCTGTTTGAAATCTCCATGAGCAAGCCGATTCGGGTGAAGGTGCCGGTCAGCGTCGTGGGGGGCATGCCGGCCGGTGTGAAGGAGGGCGGGGTGTTGCACCACAATTTGCGCGAGTTGCACATCGAGTGCTTGCCCGCTGCGCTGCCGGATGCCATCGAAGTGGATGCGTCCAATCTGGCCATCGGCCAGGGGGTGCATGTGAAGGAACTGACTCCGGTCGCAGGGGTCAAGATATTGGACGAGGCCGAGCAGATGGTGGTGAGCGTGGCCGCGCCGATTTCCGAAGCCAAGCTGGAGGCCCTGCTCACGAGCGGCGCCGCGGCGGAAGAAGGCAAAGAGCCGGAAGTGATCGGCAAGGGCAAGGAAGAGGGGGCCGAGGGGGCCGAGAAGGCGGCAGCGCCGGCTGGTGAGGCGAAGCCCGGCGAAAAGAAAGAAGCGGCGGCCGGCGCAGCCAAGGGTGAGAAGAAAGAGGCCAAGGAAGAGAAGAAGAAATAGCCTTGCACCTGATCGTCGGGCTCGGCAATCCCGGCGACCGCTATGCCCGGACCCGGCACAATGTCGGATACCGGGTCGTGGAGCGGGCGGCGGCACGCTGGGCGATTCCTCTCACGCCAATCGGAGTCGCGCGCCAGGGGCGCGGCGCGGTTGGGCAGACGGATGTGACGCTGGCATTGCCCCTGGCCTGGATGAATCAATCCGGGCCCGCCGTCAAGGCGGTGGCGGAAGTCCTCGGTCTTCCCGCCGGGCAATTGTCCGATTCCATGACCGTCGTCCATGACGACCTCGACCTGCCGCTGGGTCGCCTGCGGATCAAGCGTCGCGGAGGGCCCGGCGGCCACAACGGCATCCTTTCCCTCATCACGACCCTGGACACAGACGAGTTTTGCCGGGTGAAGCTCGGCGTCGG
Organism: Nitrospirota bacterium; assembly: GCA_028876065.1. Lineage (GTDB taxonomy): Bacteria > Nitrospirota > Nitrospiria > Nitrospirales > Nitrospiraceae > SYGV01. The sequence goes on along the minus strand of JAGWTI010000030.1, from coordinate 30,912 downwards.
GCGCCCGCCCGTCGGGGTCGATGCCGCCGATTACGTCCTCGCCCCGTTTGGGGCCGAAGAAGTCTCCCACGTGGATGCGATGATCGAACAAGCCGTGCTGGCGCTGGAGTGTCTGCTGACCGACGGCGTGGCAGCGGCGATGAACCGGTTCAACGTGCGGGAAAAGGAGGATGACAGTTTTGAATTGTGAGTTTTGAATCGTGAGTTTTCGGAGCTGATCCGACGACTCAACACTCAAAATTCAACATTCAAAATTGCTTGAAGAACATGGGGTTGTGTTGCGGCATGATCGGATTGCCGAACGTGGGGAAGACGACCGTCTTCAACGCGCTCGTGGGCGGCAGCGCGCTCGCGGCCAATTATCCCTTCGCGACGGTGGACCCCAACATCGGGATCGTGCCGGTGCCGGACCCGCGCCTGTTGAAGCTCACGGAAATCTTTGCGTCGAAGAAGACGACCCCCAGCACCCTGGAGGTGCGCGACATCGCCGGCCTGGTCGAGGGGGCGAGCAAGGGAGAAGGGCTGGGCAATCAGTTCCTGGGGCATATTCGGGAAGTGGACGCGCTCATCCACGTGGTCCGTTGTTTCCAGGGCACCGACGTGGTGCACGTGAGCGGCAACGTGGATCCGCTCCGCGATATCGGCACGATCGAAACGGAGCTGATCCTGGCCGACCTGGAAACTCTCGAACGCCGCAAGCAGAAGACGGAGAAGAAAGTCCGGGCGGGCGACAAGAAAGCCGTCGTCGAGATGACCTTTATCCAGACGCTCATGGAGCGGCTCGACAAGGGGGAATGGCTCGGCAACCTCGCCTTGACGTCCGACGAACGGGTGATGCTCGACGAGTGCCAGTTGCTCGCCGCCAAGCCGGTCTTGTTTGTGGCGAACGTGTCCGAACAGACCGCGGCCGACGACCCGCTGGTCGATCAAGTGCGCGAGTTTGCCGGCCAGCGTGGGGCGCGGGTGGTCACGATCTGCGGCCAGCTGGAGGCGGAGCTGGCGTCCCTGCCGGAAGCCGAGCGGGCCGACTATCTGAAGGAACTGGGCTTGACGGAATCCGGCCTCGTGCGCCTGGCCCGTGAAGCCTACGCGCTGTTGAACCTCACCACGTTCTTCACCGCCGGGGAAACGGAGTCCCGCGCCTGGCCGATCGTGACCGGAACCAAGGCGCCGCAGGCGGCGGGGAAGATCCACTCCGATATGGAGCGCGGGTTCATCCGGGCCGAAGTCTACCACTACGATGATCTGATCGCCTGCGGGTCGGAGGCGCGCGTCAAAGAAAAGGGGCTCTTCCGGCTCGAAGGCAAAGAGTACGTGATCAAGGAAGGGGATATCGTTTACTTCCGGTTCAACGTATGAGGACGAGTCGGCTACGGTATTTGACAGTGTCTCCGGGGCTATGGTAGGGTCCGGTCCTCTGCACGGAACCTCCGTGCCCCTTGCTCCAGGCCCGGTCCTGGGGCCCATGTTCGCAATGGTCCACGAGGAGGTCTGAGTATGGCGCTCTACGAGTCTATTTTTGTCGTCCGCACCACCCTCTCCGACGAAGACACCAACAAGCTCATCGAGAAGATGAAGAGCGTCCTGGAGAAAGCCGGGGCCCAGCTCCTCAAGCTCGAGAATTGGGGCAAGAAGAAGCTCGCCTACGAGGTCAAGCGCGAGCGCAAGGGGACGTTCGTCTATTTTCATTTCAAGTCTGCCGGCGGAGTCGTGAACGAGCTGGAGCGGTCCTACCGCCTCGAGGACTCCATCCTCAAGTTCTTGACGGTCAAGCAGGACTTGGGCGCCGTGAACAAGCCGGCGAGCGACGCCAAGGAGCCGGCGGCGTGACCGGATTCAACAAGGTCATTCTGATCGGGAACCTGACGAAAAACCCCGAGCTTCGCTATACGCCCAGCGGAACGCCGGTGGCCAGCTTCGGCTTGGCCGTCAATCGCAAGTTTCGCCAAGGGGACGAACTCAAAGACGAAGTCTGTTACATCGACATCGTGGTCTTCGGCAAGCAAGCCGAGCACTGCGGCCAGTATCTGGGCAAGGGCAGCGGCGTGATCGTGGACGGCCGGTTGCAGCAGCGCCGCTGGGAAACGGAAGACGGACAGAAGCGCAGCAAGCACGAGGTCGTGGCCCAGACCGTCAACTTCCTGCCCAGGCGGCAGGAGGCGGGCGGAGAGGCGGCGCACGCCGAAGAGCCGGGCTACGAAGAAGACATTCCGCAATAACGCAGGCTGATTACTAGAGAACGGAGGGAGCGAGGTGGAGCGAGGACGGTTATTTCAGCGCCGACGAGTCTGCCGGTTCTGCCACGAAAAGATGCCGATCGACTTTAAAGACATCGGTCTCTTGCGGAACTTTCTCACGGAGCGGGGCCGTATCGTCCCCCGCCGGATTTCCGGCAATTGCATGGGCCATCAGCGGGAATTGACGATCGCCATCAAGCGCGCGCGTTCGATCGCGATGCTGGCGTTCGCTGAGGAGTGGTAGGCGCTGGCGGTCCCCCGCCGTCGGTTGACTTCGCGAGGGCGAGGGGGTATAGAGCGGCCACGGTGCGTCGAGGAGGCGCGACGGGTCCTATGGCGTTACCCAGCCTGCACCTCTCGGACATTCCGGCTGAAGGGCTGCAGCTGACCTGTTCGGTACAGCCCGAGGAGCTGCAGTTGGAGCCGGGCGATGCCCGTGTGGACGGGGATTTCGATCTTGCGATCGCGATTGCCAAGGTCGGTCGGGCCGTCCACGTGGACGGGACATTGACGGGCACGTTTGTGCGTCAGTGCGTCCGCTGCCTGAAGGATTACGACGAGCCGGTCCGCATTCCGTTCACGGCCGACTATCGGGGCGAAGAGGCGCCGGCCAAGCCTCAACCGAAGCGGGCCAAGCCGCGCGACGATGAGAACGAGCCTGACGCGGCGCTTGAAGACGAATCGGAAACCTACGCGTTGGTGGAAGATCGGCTGGAATTGGCCGAGATGCTGCGGGAACAGGTTATCCTGGCGACGCCCATGCAGCCGCTCTGCCGCGAAGATTGTCGGGGCCTGTGCCAGACCTGCGGGCAGGATTTGAACGAATGCCGGTGCGACTGTCCCGAGGAACGGCGGGAGAGTCCGTTTGTGGTGTTACGGAAGATGTCGGCAGGGGGCCCCAAACGCAGGGGCGAATAACGAGCAGCCAGCACAACGAGTGAGGAGCGACGATGCCAAATCCCAAACATAAGCTATCCAGAGCCAGGCGGGATAAGCGCCGGACGAGCAAGTCCAAAATTACGCCTCCGGGCTTGTCCGTGTGCCCGCAGTGTCATGAGCCCAAGCGCCCACACTATACCTGCCTCAACTGCGGGACCTACAAAGGCAACGCGGTCATCGCCGTCGAAGAATCCTAGCAGGATGGTGCAACAGGCCGCCAGCTTTGTTCTCGCGTCGCTCGGAGGCTCCACGTACGGCAGCACTGGAGGCCAAATACTTCTCCGCTCGCATGTGATCGAAGCGAGCGGTTCAAGCGAAGCTTGGTATGTACCTCGTCGCCTCTTTGATCGCTGCGGCCGAGCCACGGGAACAGCGTGCGTTTAACGCACGCGGGGTGGGCGGGTGAGAAGGTAGCCTGTTTGACCATCCTGCAAACGCAGTTCTTCTCTTTCTAGCTCGCAGATGCCTTTGGGGTGTAGCGCGAGCCAATTGTTGCCATGAAAATCGCCATAGATGCGATGGGCGGGGACTTCGGACCGGCTCCGAACGTCGAGGGCGCCCTGCAAGCGGTCGAAGAGTTGGCCCTCGAGGTGATCCTGGTCGGGGACGAACCCCAGGTCAGGGACCAGTTGCGCCGGCTGGGTGCGTCCGACGATCGACGGATGACCGTCGTCCATGCGCCGCAAACCGTCGGGATGCACGAATCGCCGGCGTTGGTGGCGCGCAAGAAGCGGGATTCCTCGATTTGGGTGGCCACCGAACTGGTCAAGGCGGGAGAGGCCAGCGCGGTCGTGAGCGCCGGCAATACGGGAGCCAGCATGGTGGCGGCCTTCTTCATCCTGGGCGTGATCAAGGGGGTGGAACGGCCGGCTATCGCCGTCAGCCTGCCCACGCTCGAGGGCAGCGCCATCATGCTGGACGTGGGCGCCAACGTGGACTGTAACGCCCAACACTTGCACCAGTTCGGCCTGATGGGCAACGAGTATGGGAAGTCGGTGTTCGGCAAGCCCAACCCGCGTATCGGCTTGCTCAGCATCGGGGAGGAAGACAGCAAGGGCAACGAAGTCACCAAGGAAGCCTTCAAGCTGCTCAAGGCCAGCCCGATCAATTTCGTGGGGAACGTCGAAGGCCGGGACGTCTACGGCGGCGGCGCCGACGTGATCGTGTGCGATGGGTTCATCGGCAACGTCGCCCTCAAAATCTCCGAAGGGCTGGCGGACACGATCAAGAAATTGCTGCTCAAAGAAATCGCCGGCTCGTTCCTGGGCCGGCTCTCCTACCCCTTCATCGCCGCGCCCTTGCTGCGTCTGCGCAGGCGGATGGATTATGCGGAATTCGGCGGCGCGCCTCTCCTCGGGGTCAACGGGATCACCATCATCTGCCACGGCCGCTCCTCGTCCAAGGCCATCAAGAACGCCATCCGCCGGGCCAAGAGTCTGGTGGACAGCTCCGTGAACCAGCTCATCCAGCGCGACATCGAAGAGAGCTTGGCCCAACACGAGCGGACCACCAATCCAGGGGCACCCGCGTGAGGGCCCGCATCCTCGGCACCGGATCCTACGTGCCGGAGCGGGTGCTGACGAACGCCGACTTGGAGCGGATGGTGGCGACGTCGGATGCCTGGATCATGGAGCGCACCGGCATCCGCGAACGCCGAATCGCCGCGCCGGGCGAAGCCTGCTCCGACTTGGCCGTGAACGCGGCGGAGCGGGCGCTGGCGGCGGCCGGTGTGGCGGCCGCCGATCTGGACCTCATTCTCTTGGGGACTTGCACGGGCGATTACCCCATCCCGTCCACGGCCTGCCTGGTCCAGCACCGGCTGGGCGCCGCCCGCGCGGCGGCCTGCGATATCGGGGCGGCCTGTTGCGGGTTTCTCTACGCGCTGGGCGTGGGGGATGCCTACATCAGGACCGGCATGCGGCATGTGCTGGTTATCGGATCCGAAGTCATGTCGGCCGTGACGGACTGGACGGACCGGAATACCTGCGTCTTATTTGGCGACGGAGCGGGGGCCGCGGTCTTGGGCCCTTCGGAAGGTGATCGCGGCATTCTCTCGTCCCACCTTCATTCCGACGGCGGGCTCTGGGACTTGATCGCCGTGCCCGGCGGCGGTTCGCGGATGCCTCCCTCGGATAAGATGGTGGCGGAGCGGCAGCAGTATATCAAGATGAAGGGCAACGAGACCTTCAAGGTGGCCGTGAAGACCTTGGAGGACAGCGTGCGCGAAGCCCTGGCGGCGAACAATCTCACGGCGGCCGATGTGGATTTGCTGGTGCCGCACCAGGCGAACCTGCGGATCATCAAGGCCGTGGCCTCCCGTCTGGATCTTCCGCTGGAGAAGGTGATGCTGAACCTGGAACGGTATGGCAACACCTCGGCCGCGTCCATCCCGCTGGCGTTGGACGAAGCGGTCAAGGAAGGACGGATCAAAGAAGGGAGTCTGGTGCTGATGGAGGCCTTCGGGGCCGGGCTGACCTGGGCCTCGACGGTCGTTCGCTGGTGACACGAAGAAGCGGTCCGCCGTCGGCCATCGGTTCATGCGTATCGGGAGTCAATATTTTGCCGTTTGCTGAAGGCTGATTGCCGAGAGCTGACCGCGCTTTTTCTCGTTGACAATGGAAACCAATTCCCTCATATCATACCCCGCCATGGCTTCCGGAATCGGGTTGGTGTTTCCCGGCCAAGGGTCGCAATCGGTCGGGATGGGGCGAGCGCTGTACGATGCCTACCCGGCTGTCCGGACGGTATATGAGGAAGCGGGGGCGATCCTCGGGTACGACGTCGCCGCGCTGTGCTTCGACGGACCGGCTGACCGCCTCAACCTGACCGAATACACACAACCCGCCCTGCTTACAGCCAGCATCGCCGCCTATCGTCTTCTTGAACCTGCGGGTCTGCGGCCTGTGGCGGTGGCCGGGCACAGCCTCGGCGAATATTCGGCGCTGGTGGCGGCGGGCGGGATGAGTTTCGAAGCGGCGGTGGCCCTGGTGCAGAAGCGGGGCCGGTACATGGCCGAGGCGGTGCCACCGGGGAGCGGGATGGTGGCGGCCATTTTGGGGCTGGACGGCGACGCGGTGAAAGCGGCCTGCCGGGAAGCCGCGGCCGTCGGTGTGGTGGCTGCGGCGAATTTTAACAGCCCCGACCAAGTCGTCATTGCCGGCGAAAAAGCGGCGGTCGAACGGGCGATCGAGCTGGCCAAGGTCCAGGGATGCCGGAAGGCGATTCCGTTGCCGGTCAGCGTGCCGGTGCATACGCCGCTCATGCAAGTGGCGGCGGATCGGCTGGCCAAGGACGTGGCCGCCACGGCTTGGTCGGACCTGGTCGTGCCGCTGGTCAACAACGCGGAGGCGCGGCCCCTGCGCACGGCCGCGGAGGTGCAGGCCTCGCTGATCCGGCAGCTGCCTTCGTCGGTCTTGTGGGAAGATTCGGTCAGGGCCATGGCCGGGATGGGGGTGACGACCTTCGTCGAAGTGGGGCCGGGCACGGTGCTGACGGGGTTGATCAAACGGATTCTTCCGGACGCGGCCACGTTGAACGTCCATGACCCGAAATCGCTGGACGCCACGCTGAATGCGTTAAGCGCGAAGCGTGAAGCGTGAAACGTATAACGAGATACGAACAACGCTTCACGAGATACGGTTCATCAACGACGGGGACTTAACGGATGTCACTCGAAGGTAAAACGGCTATCGTCACCGGCGCGGCTCAAGGCATCGGCCGGGCCATTGCCGAAACATTGGCACGACACGGGGCGGATATCGTCGTCGCGGACCTTGACCCGGGCCGATCCCAGGACACGGTCGGCGCGGTGACCAAACTCGGCCGCCGGGCGCTCAACGTGAAGGTGAACGTAGCCGACTTTGCCGACGTGAAGGCCATGGTCGATCAGGTGATGAAGGAATGGGGAAAGATCGACATCCTGGTGAACAACGCCGGGATCACCCGCGACGGGCTGTTGCTCCGGATGAAAGAAGAGGACTGGAACTTGGTCCTGCAAGTGAACCTGAACGGCACGTTTCACTGCACGAAAGCCGTCCTGTCCCCGATGACCAAGCAGCGGTTCGGCCGGATCGTCAATATCGCATCGATCGTCGGGGCCATGGGGAATGCCGGTCAGGCCAACTATGCCGCCTCCAAGGCGGCGGTGATCGGCTTTACCAAAACGGTGGCACGCGAATACGCCAGCCGGCTGGTGACCGTCAACGCGGTCGCGCCGGGGTTCATCGACACGGCCATGACCCAGGGCCTCCCGGCGGAGGTGAAGGAGACGTTGCAGAAGCAGATTCCCCTGGGCCGCTTGGGGCAACCGTCGGACGTGGCGGAAGCGGTCAGCTTTCTGGCGTCCGATGCGGCGGGGTATATTACCGGGCATGTGTTGCACGTCAACGGCGGCATGTTGATGGCGTAACGAGGACTCGAGACACGCAGGCGCCGGCCGGAGGACGCGGCTTTCCCGCAACGGTGCGTTCCCAGCATAAAGGAGGACGAGCATGGGTGAGGAGGTAAAAAAACCGATGGCGACCGAAGATCGGATCAAGAAAATCATCGCCGAACAGTTGGGCGTCGAGGAAGACGAAGTGGTTCCGGAGGCGTCGTTCGTGGACGACCTCGGGGCCGATTCCCTCGACACCGTCGAACTGGTGATGGCGTTCGAAGAAGAATTCGACATCGAGATTCCCGACGAGGATGCCGAGAAGATCCTCACGGTCGGGCGGGCCATGGAATACATCAAAGAAAAGATGTGACGAGGTTTCCGCGGCACGATGAATGACCGGACGCGCAGACGGGTCGTGGTAACCGGCTTGGGGGTGATTACGCCCCTCGGAACCGGTCTGGACAAAACATGGCCGGCGATCTGCGCGGGCACCTCCGGCATCCACCGCATCACGCGGTTCGACCCCGCCGATCTGCCGGTGCAAATCGCCGGCGAAGTCCGCGATTTCGACCCGGCCACCTACATCGAGAAAAAAGAAATCAAGAAGATGGATACGTTCATCCACTATGCCGTCGGCGCAAGCCAGATGGCCGTGGAGGACGCGGGGCTGAAGATCGGCCCCGAGAACGCCGATCGGGTCGGCGTCTACATCGGCGCCGGGATCGGCGGCCTGCCGGGGATCGAGCATTACCACGATGTGCTCAAAGAAAAGGGGCCCGATCGGGTCTCGCCGTTTTTTATTCCGATGGTGATCATCAATCTGGCCTCCGGCCAAGTGGCGATCCGGATCGGCGCGCGGGGGCCCAATTCCTGCGCGGTGACCGCCTGCGCGACCGGCAACCACTGCATCGGCGACGCGTTTCGCCTGATCCAGTGGGGGGAAGCCGATGCGATGGTCGCGGGCGGGACGGAAGCGGCGCTCACGCCGCTGTGCGTCGCAGGATTCGCGGCCGCCCGCGCCCTGTCGAGGCGGAACGACGCGCCCGAGCGGGCCAGCCGCCCCTTCGACAAGGACCGCGATGGATTCGTCCTGGGAGAAGGGGCCGGGGTGGTGGTGTTGGAGGAATTGGAGTCGGCCAAACGGCGCGGCGCCAGGATCTATGCCGAGATGGTCGGCTACGCGATGAACGCCGATGCGTATCACATCACGGCGCCGTCGGAAAACGGCGAAGGCGCGGTGCGGTGCATGGAGTTGGCCGTCAAGGATGCGGGCGTGTCGAAGGACGAGATCGGCTACATCAATGCCCACGGCACCTCGACCATGGCCGATGCGATCGAGACCAAAGCCATCAAGCAGGTGTTCGGGGAGCGGGCCTATCGCATTCCCGTGAGCTCGACGAAATCCATGACCGGTCACCTGCTCGGGGCGGCCGGGGGGATCGAAGCGGTCTTCAGCGTGCTGGCGCTGCACCGCGGCATCCTGCCCCCCACGATCAATCTCGAGCAGCCCGATCCGGAGTGCGACCTCGATTACATTCCCAACAAGGCGCGCGAAGCGACGGTTCAGGTGGCTCTGTCCAATTCCTTCGGATTTGGCGGCGTCAATGCCTGCGTGCTGTTCAAGCGGTACAACGCCTGACCCCTCGCGGTTGAGCGGTTTATAGGATGGCACGATGGCGCGGTCCTTGACCGACGAAGCCCAGCAGGCCATCGGCTATCGGTTTAGCCGTCCGGCCCTCCTCGACGAAGCGCTCACCCACAAGTCGTATGTCAACGAACGGAAGGACCGGGGCGGCCATGACAACGAGCGGTTGGAGTTCCTCGGCGACGCCGTCTTGTCGTTGATCATCGGCGAGCACGTCGTGGGAGCGTTGCCCGCCGCGTCCGAGGGCGAGCTGTCGAAGCTGAAAGCCAGGCTGGTCAGCGAAGTGGTTTTGGCCCAGGCGGCGCGGGGGCTGGGGTTGGGGCCGTTGCTGCGGCTGGGCCGGGGAGAAGAACTCAATCAAGGGCGCGACAAGAATTCGCTGCTGGCCAATGCCTTCGAAGCGGTGCTGGCGGCCATCTATCTGGACGGCGGGCTGGACGCGGCGCGTGCCTTCGCCGTCCGCTCCTGCGCGAACGAGTTGGCGCAGCTCGGGAACGGCGCGGAGGCGCAGGGGGACTACAAGACCCGGCTCCAGGAATGGTGCCAGAAACGCTACGAAGCCTTGCCTCAGTATGCCACGGTGCGCGAGTCGGGCCCGGACCACCAGAAGCTGTTCGAAGTGCAAGTGACGATCCAGGGGGACATCGTCGGGACGGGCCTGGGACGGACCAAAAAAGAAGCCGAGCAGGCGGCCGCCAGACAGGCCGCCGAACGGCTCATGAAACGAGCCTGACACAGTCATGAGCGGAGGAGGTATCTATGTCGCATAGGGGAGTCGGCAATCGGGTGGTGCGGCCGGCGATCATGATCGGCCTGTCTCTCGCGCTGTATGGCGCGGTGCATTTGGTCCCGGGTCTTGCGTGGGCTGCACGGCAGACGCCGCCGCCAACGCCCTCGTCGCCTCCGCCGCCGCAGACCCAGGCCCCTGCACCGAAAGCGGAGGTGCCCAAAGGCCCCAGGGCGATCATCAAGACCAAGCATGGGGAGATCGAAATCAAGTTCTATCCGGAGCTGGCCCCGAAACACGTCGAGAATTTCATCAAGTTGGCCAAGGAAGGGTTCTACGACGGCACGATTTTCCACCGGGTGATTCCCGGTTTCATGATCCAGGGCGGGGACCCCTATACCAAGGAGACCCGGAAGAAGGAGGAGTATGGCACGGGCGGCCCCGGGTATACGATCAAGGCCGAGTTCAGCGACACGCCGCACAAGCGCGGCATCGTGTCCATGGCCAGAGCCGGCGATCCGGACACGGCCGGCTCGCAGTTCTTTATCGTGGTGGAGGATTCGCGCTTTCTGGACCGTAAGTACACGGTCTTCGGCGAGGTCGTCCGCGGGATCGGGGTGGCGGACAAGATTGTGAACGAGCCCCGGGATGCGAAGGACAACCCGCTGAACCGTATCGAGATGACGGTCAAGATCGTGGAGTAGCAGGGCTCCCGGCCGACTCGCCGTGCTCGCGCGACGCGCGCACGGAGCTGGCGGCGTGGTTCAACATCCGGCTAGTGGTGATGCTGGCAGCCCGGGCCGTGGGTATGCTGATGGCCGTGCAGGTGTTCCGGCGGTTGGGCGAGCCCTTGTCCCGGAGTGAGCTGGCCGGGAAGCACGATCCGGCCCCCTTCCTGCTGCTTGGCCAGGTGTTCGGCGATTTCCGGATGGTGGGTTCTGATATAGCCGATCAGGCCGTTCAGAAACCGTTGGGATTGCAACCCTCCGCCTGAAAAGTCCGTCACAAATTTGATGGCCCGGTCCAGCACGTCCGGGGCGGTCTGCTGATCGGCGGCCTGCTGGCCCTGTTGTTTGATGAAGGTCTCGTATTCCTTCTTGAGCTGTTCGGCAAAGACCGGGAGCGGCGCGGCCGGAATGTGCAGCGGGCTGAGGGTCCTCCGGAGCGCCTGGATGGCGGCGATCACCTCCCCGTCCTGTCCGTCGCGCCGGCCCTGGAAGTAGCCGAACGAGACCACCTCGATCAGGTTGAACAGGGCCGCGGCCTTGTCGCCCCCCACGTCGAACAGCTCCTTATAAAAGTCCCGCCGCGCCAACGCAAACCGATCGCCGGTCCGTTTTTGCTGGTACTCGCTGTTCGTGTCCAGATAGGAACAATCGGGTGGACAGGACACCCGGACGATCCGATGTTCGCCGCAGCACGGACTGCAGATCGTCCCGCCCAGCGCGGGACAGGGACGCTTGCCCTTGCGTTCGTGGCAATAGACGCACTTGCTCATTTCGTCGCCGATCCCTTCTTGGCCTCGGATTCCTGCAAGCTTTGCGAGCCGGAAAACCCGTAGTCGGCGAGGGTGCGTTTTTTCTTGTTGGCCTTCACCGGGGCCTCCAGCCCGTTCATCTCCGCGGCGTTCCCATAGTGGTAGGGCACGAGAATCAGATGGTTGTCCCGGTCCACGCCGATGTCGGCCGGGGAGGGGAGGTATTCGGCGATGACATCGAAGTGCTGGTCGGGCCGCATGCGCCAGACCTTGCCGGCCGTGAAGTCGGAGATGTAGAGATTGCCCCAACTGTCGAAGTCCAGGCCGTCCAAATTATGGAAGCGGGCGGTGAAGAAGCCGTTGGAGACCAATTCGGTGATCTTCCCCTCCGGCGTGACCTCGAAGATCTTTCCCTTGTCCCAACTGGCCACGATCAGGTGGCCGGTCTTGGGATGGACGGCCAGCCCGCGGGGTCCGGCCAGCGTCTGATCCCGCGCCAGGATGGAGATCGCGTGCTGCTTGGCCATATCGACGCGATAGATCGTGTTGTCGGCCGTGTCCGAGGCGTACAGCAGGCCCCGGCCGTCGTAGGCCACATCGGTCAGCGCCGTCGCCTGTCCGTTCGACCGGTTGGGGAACGGCACCGTCAGGGTCGATTGCCCCGTCGCCTTGTCGAAGGCGCGCAGCGAGTCCAGGTCGGCCACGTAGAGGGTCTGATTGACGATCGCCATGCCTTTCGGCGCGTGGAGGACCGTGGCCCCTTCCCCCCCCTTGATGAACTGCAGTTTGGAGATGGCTCCGGCCTTGTCGAGTTTGGTGATGAAGCCGTTGTTGTCCTTGAGGTCCGGATCGCCGTTGGCGTTCGAGATGAAATAGCCCTCGCCGGCCGGATCGGCCAGGAAGCTCTCGGGGGTCTGGAGGCCGGTGACTTGCAGCGCCTGGGCGGTGAAGGGGCTGAACAGGCACACAGCGCTCAGCCAGACAACCACCACAGGGCGCAGCCACGGCTGCCTGAGCAATGACCAACCAACTCTCGGCAATGGCATCGGGATCGAAGCTTTCTTGTGTCGGACAGGCCTGGCCCACGGGGGGCTGCACGGCCGGCAAAACGTGCAGGGTGATGGGCGGATGGTAAAGGACGCTTCGGATGTCTGTCAAGGAAGGCGCCGTAAGAACTCGGCGCTCGGCTGCCGGTGCGAATCGCTTGACGGACGTTCGAAAGCATTGCTATTCTGCGGCGCGATTATAACAATGCGGAATGATGAACGATAAATGCTGAGCGTCTTTGAGAAGATCGAGCATTCAGCACTCATCATTCTGCATTCTGCGTTGAGGAGGAGGGAGCCGTGGCCGCACGATTGATCGACGGGAAAGCATTGGCGCAAACCATCCGCGACCGGATCGCGGCGGAGACGAAGGAGTTGCAGGCCAAGACCGGAGTCAGGCCGGGATTGGCGACGATCCTCGTCGGCGACGATCCGGCCTCGGCTCTGTACGTGCGCAGCAAACAGAAAGCCTGCGATGCCGCGGGGATCTATATCGAGGACTTCAAGCTCCCGGCGACCACGACCCAGGCAGAGTTGTTGACGTTGGTCGAAAAGATGAATGCCGATCCCAAGATTCACGGCATCCTCGTGCAACTCCCGCTGCCGAAACAGATCGATACCAAGGTGATTTTGAACGCCGTCGACCCGATGAAGGACGCAGACGGATTTCATCCCTACAACCTCGGTAAACTGGTGGAGGGGAGTCCGATCTTCGAGGCCTGCACGCCGAAGGGCATCATCGCAATGATCGACTCCACGGGGGTGGGGATCGAGGGGAAGCGGGCGGTGGTCGTGGGGCGGAGCAATATCGTCGGCAAACCCGTGGCGCTGATGCTCCTGCACCGGCATGCGACGGTGACGGTGTGCCATTCCAAAACCAAGGATCTCCCCGCCGTGTGCCGCGAGGCCGACATTCTGGTCGTGGCGATCGGCAAAGCCAAGTTCGTGACGGCCGACATGGTCAAGGAGGGCGCCGTCGTCATCGACGTGGGTACCAACCGGCTGGCGGACGGGAAGTTCGTCGGCGACGTGGATTTCGAACCGGTCAGCCAGAAGGCCGGATGGATTTCCCCGGTCCCCGGCGGGGTCGGGCCGATGACGATCACGATGCTCCTGGCCAACACGCTGGAATCGGCCACACGCATGGCGGGGGCGAAGACGACATGAGCGGACCACGACGGCTGAAAGAAGTGCTGGATCGGGGCGAGTTCGCCGTCACGATCGAATACAACCCGCCCAAAGGGACCAACGTCACGGGGCTGCTGGCCAATGCCAAGGCGTTGGTGGGGCGCGTGCACGGGGTCAACGTCACGGACAACACGGCGGCGGTCATGCGGGCCAGTTCGCTCTCGGTCTGCCGCATGCTCTACGAGATGGGCCACGATCCGGTCATGCAGATGACCTGCCGGGATCGCAACCGCCTGGGCATGCAATCGGACCTGCTGGGCGCGCACATCCTGGGCATCCGGAACATCCTCTGCCTCACCGGCGACTATCCGACGGTGGGCGATCATAAAGACGCCAAGCCGGTCTATGACCTGGATTCGGTCCAGGTGATGCAACTGGTCCAGAAGCTCAACAACGGGAAGGATTTCGCCGGCAACAAGCTGGACGGTTCGACCGACTACATGATCGGCGCGGCGGTCACGCCGGAAATGGACCCCCGCGGGCCGATGCTGGCCAAGTTCGAGGCCAAGGTGAACGCGGGCGCGCAGTTTTTTCAGACCCAGGCGATCTATCACCCGGAACAATTCGGCTCCTTCATGCAGGCGGTGCGGAAGTTCAAGGTGAAGGTGCTGGCCGGCATTCTCCTGCTGCGCTCCGCCAAGATGGCCGAGTTCATGAACGCCAATATCCCCGGCATCTCCGTGCCGGACGAGATGATCGCGGAACTGCGCGAGGCGGGGGATCAGCGGGCGTTGGACGCGGGGGTGGAGATCGCGGTGCGGACGATCAAGGCCGTGCGCCCCCATTGCGACGGGGTCCACATCATGGCGATCAAGGCGGTGGAGCGGCTGCCGGACATCCTCACGAAGGCCGAGCTGGGCTAAGCGCGTTGCATCGGATAGAATAGACCATGCTGACCGTCCCGGAATTCCGACATCGAAAACGCGACGGCAAGAAAGTCATCGTCGTCACGGCCTACGACGCCCTCTTCACGAGGATCGCGGAGCAGGCGGGGATCGACGTGCTCCTGGTCGGGGATTCGCTCGGCGTCGTCGTGCAGGGCAAGCGGGACACGCTCGCCGTCACGATGGACGACATGCTGTACCATACGAAGCTGGTGGCCGGAGCCGCACAACGGTCGTTGGTGATCGCCGACATGCCCTTTCTCTCCTATCAGGTGTCGGTCGAGGAGGCGGTTCGAAACGCGGGCCGGTTGCTCCAGGCCGGGGCTGCCGCGGTGAAGCTGGAAGGCGGCGCCGTCGTGCTGGACCGGGTGGAGGCCATGACCAAGTTCGGCATTCCGGTGATGGGCCATCTCGGCATGACGCCGCAGTCCGTCCACCGCTACGGCGGCTACAAGGTGCAAGGGAAGGAACAGGGGCAGGCCCAGGCCTTGCTGGCGGACGCCAAAGCGCTGGAAACGGCCGGCGCCTTTTCCATCGTGTTGGAAGCCATACCGGCCCCATTGGCCAAGACCGTGACCGACGCCCTCACTATCCCGACGATCGGCATCGGCGCCGGACCGCATTGCGACGGCCAGGTGCTGGTCCTCTACGATCTGCTCGGCCTCTTCGATGACTTTACGCCGAAGTTCGTGAAACCCTATGCCCACCTCAAGGCCGACGCGCTCCAAGCCCTCCGCCGTTACAAAGAAGAAGTGGAGCAGGGGAAATTCCCGACTGATTCCGAGAGCTACCACTAAACTGCTAAACTGATTCCCCGTTCGCGTCGGTTCGATACAGGTCCGGATGATCCACGGAGGAGCTATCGCATGTATTACCGGGATAGGCTCATGCCCCTTTGTCTCTTGACTTGGTACCTGCTCTTTTTTGTCTGGATGGCGGATGCCCCCGTTGACCCGCAGTTTTGGATGCTGGCCAATATCCTGCCGGTGTGCCTCGTCGGGTTCCTGGCCGCCACCTACCGGACCTTCCCGCTTTCCAACCTGTCGTATGGGCTGATCGCGCTCTTTCTCACCCTGCATACCATCGGGGCGCACTATACCTACGCGCAGGTCCCGGTCGGGGATTGGGCGAAAGCGGCGTTGGACCTGAGCCGCAATCCCTTCGACCGGATCGTGCATTTTTCCTTCGGGCTGTTCCTGACGTATCCGCTCCTCGAAGTGCTCATCCGTTTCTTAAGCCTCAGCGGATTCGTCTCCTACTACGTGTCCGTGATGACCCCACTGGGCTTGAGCGGCTTGTGGGAAATCCTGGAATCCTGGGTGGCGCAAGCCGTCAGCCCCGAGCAGGGGATTGAGTATCTCGGATCGCAGGGGGACATCTGGGACGCGCAGCAGGATATCGCGGCGGCCTTGTACGGAGCCCTGCTCTGTCTCCTCCTCACGATGGCGATCCGGAAAGTCCTGCATCGAGATGCGCGTCCCGTATAATCCATGACCGCTTGGCCGACGAGGCAGGGCACGGGAGACGTGCGCCATACCCGTCTGCTCGCGGCGTTGCTGGGCTGGTACCTGTTGCTCTGGGCGGTGATGGCCATCTCGCCCCTGGACCGGCGAGATTGGTTCCTGGAAAACATCCTGTCCGTGGCGCTGGTTGCGGTCTTGGCGGTCACCTATCGACGGTTTCCCTTCTCCCTCCTGTCCTATGGGCTCATGACCGTCTTTCTGACGCTGCACACGGTTGCCGCCCACTATACCTATTCGGAAGTGCCGGCCGGCTCGTTGTTGAAAGACGCCATGGCGTTGGAGCGCAATCATTTCGACCGGGTCGCGCACTTCGCGTTCGGGTTGCTGATGACCTATCCCCTCCGCGAGTTCCTGGTCCGGACCGTCCCGCTCACCGGACTCTGGAGTTATGTCCTTCCTGCCGCGGTGCTGCTGGCCATGAGCGGACTGTTTGAGATCATCGAATCCTGGGTCGCCCAGATCGTCAGCCCCGAACTGGGCCATGCTTATCTGGGAACCCAGGGGGATATCTGGGATGCGCAGCAGGACATGACCGTCGCTCTCTGCGGCGCGATCCTCTGCATGGCCGTGACAGCTATCCTGCACCGTCTGAGCCAGTCGCAGTTCAAGCTTGGCATCTAAATAGAGCACCTTCGAACAGGAGGAGCCTCGGCTAACGACGAGTTGAATCAGCCTGGGCTGGTGACGGGCGGACACTCCGTCGGCCGCCTCGATGCGGCGTTCTCCTCTCTGCTTTTCCCAGGCCTGTGCCAGCGACGCAGCGCCTCATCGGATGATCAGAACGGCGCTGCTCTTACTTGATGGCTGATGGTCTCCATGCTCCCCGCAGAGGCAGCTCTCCTCCGCGTCCATCCCGTCCATCCCAGCGCGAGAAAAAGTGAAGTGAACGGGGACAGGTCGCTTGAAAACCTGTCCCCGTAAGGCCAACTTGCCATGTGTGCGACTTGTCAGTAGACTCCTCGGCCATGGGTGAACTTGAACAACAGTCTGAGCCGACCGACTGTCCGGTCGTGATGTCTGATGGGCGGCCTTGTGGGCGGCCCATTCACCCAGCGCCGTCAGACGTGGATGAGAGGCCGGTCTGCCTGATGCACTCTCGCGAGCAACGTAAGGATGCGGAGGCATTCCGTGCTGAAATTGATGCTATCCTTCTTCGGACCTCGGTCTTTCACCGTCCGAAGGACCACTTTGATTTTCGCTACTTCGTCTTTCATGAGGCCAACTTTGGAGCAGAGCTATTCACTGAGAAGGCCTTCTTTGGTGATGCAAGGTTCATTGGGGAAGCAATCTTCCAGGGGGCGATATTCACCAAGGGGGCCGACTTCGGGGAGGCAACATTTGCCCAGGCGGCCAACTTCTGGGCGGCGACGTTCACCCAGAGAGCCAACTTCCGGCAGGCGACGTTCACTGAAGAGGTCGACTTTGGGCTAGCAACATTCACCGAAGGGGCCGACTTCTGGGGGGCAATGTTCACTGAAGGGGCCGACTTTACGTTGACTCTCTGGGGGTATGGGAAAGATGACTTGGCGAGGGAAGCGGGTGGCGAACCGGCCATCGCGAGTTTTCATAGCGTCAGGCTCATGAAGCCCGAAAAAGTGTGTTTTCTCCGGGTCAATGAAAAGAGCCGGCAGGGTTTCCGAGGGAGGTTTGTCGGCTGTCCCATTAAAGGTGTGCTCTTTGAAGATGTGGACTGGCACAGGGAAAAGGGCCGGATGGTCCTGCAGGATGAACTAGACCGTTTGGCCAATGATGAAGAGGCCGCAAGCTACGAGCAGGTGGCAGCGGCTTACCGTCGGTTCATCATCAATTTTGATGAAGCCAAGCAGTACGACTTATCTGAAGATTGCGTGATCGGCGCAATGGAAATGAAGCGGCTTGATCCGGCTCAGCCAGCATTTGTTCGCTTGGCGGTCAACCTCTACCGTGTGGCAAGCAACTATGGGAGCAGCTATTTGCGAGCTTTGCTGGTGCTGGCGCTTCTGGTGGTGGCATTCGGACTGCTCTATTCGTTTGTGGGATTGACACCGAGGCTTGGCCAAACTGTTCTGGAGCCTATTGGTCTGATCCATGCGGTTGAGGTGGCGACGTTCAAAAGTGAGACCCATGCGATTGCGGGAAGTGGTGCTGCGTGGTTTCTTGAAATTTTTGAACGGGTCCTGATTCCTGCCCAAGTGGCGCTCTTTCTTCTCGCCCTCCGTCGCCGATTCCGGCGGTAATGTCGGCCGCGTATTTCAACAAATACAACAGGGGACAGGCTTGTAAGCGGCCTGTCCCCTGCCCAGTTTTTCTATAGCCGCGGCTGGAAGGGATGGGCAGGGAGGCGTGAGGCCTGGCGGGAGAGGAACACTTCATGGCAACGAGGGTGCCGGGCGCCGTTCTGCTGATCCGATAAGGCGACCGGCCAACAGGAGGACATCAGGAGCGGGATGGTCCTCAACGCATCAGGCCGACGCCGGAGCTGTCCGCCCTTCGTCAGCCGCGGTCGTGATTGGGCCGCTTCGGAAGGCGCGGACGCGCGTGCCTTGCCCTATCCGCCGGTCAGTTCATTCCAACGGATTGATGGGATTGGTCAATCGGATCAGGACCGGCCGCTTGGCCGGGCCAATGCCATGTCGGCGGATCTCCTCACTCAAGCCCCTGACATCCACTCCCATATAGAAATCCGGTACGGTATCGAGTCGGACCAATCCTCGTCTCGTCAGATTGTCGGCCGCCTGGATGTCGCCGACAACGTGTTTCAGGTTGGCCGCGGCAAGCTGAATCAGCGCCTGGAAGAAGTTGCCTTGCTCGGTCTTGTGCCCGACTGCATGCCAGAAGCTTTCGAAGACTTCGTGACATTCCCACCAGTAGGCATAGTTGTACAAGTCGATGCCATAGAGGTACCCCTCGGCTTGTGGCCAGGCTTCTGGTGAAAACGGCTCGAGTTGCGGTTCCGGTCGTCCATAGGAATGGCCGAGAGGGTTGCGCCGCGGATGCGGATATCGGCCGGGCACGAATCGGTAGGGCGGAAACGGGGTGGCCGTATAGCGGGGCCGGGCAGGGTCCGATGCTTGAGGCTCGGTCACGCCGGCTCTCGATTGGAAACCTGAAAGACTTGCCGATCTTCGAGCCGGACTGCCGTCAACTGCTGTCCCCAGACATAGCCGCTGTCCAGGACGAGCAGGTTGTCTAGGATGTGCAGGCCCAGGGCGGCCCAATGGCCGCAGACCACGGTGGTCTCGGCGCTTCTTCGGTTGGGCGCATGAAACCAGGGGATGAATCCCGGCGGCGCGGCGTGCGGGGCGCCTTTGTACGAGAGCCCCATCTCTCCTTCCGTGGAACAGACGCGCAGTTTGGTCAAGGCATTGGCAATGACGCCCAGTCGTTCGCGGCCGGACAGGCTGTCGGTCCAGCGGCGAGGTCCGCTGTTCTCCCTGTAGCCGACTTCATACAGATAACTCAGCAATTCGGGATAGCGAGGGGAGCGGAGTACGGCTTCCACTTCCCGCGCGAGGTCCTGTGTTTGGGCGACGGTCCATTGGGGGAGGAGTCCTGCATGCAGCAGCATGTGGCCGTCGGCGACGTGGACGAGGGGCTGGCGGCGGAGCCACGCGATCAGTTCGTCTCGATCCGGCGCCTGCAACACATCTTGGACCGTGTCTTTGCGGCCCAGCTTGGTCACGCCGGCGGCGATGGCCAGCAGGTGCAGATCGTGATTGCCCAGCACCGTAATCGCCGCCGGCCCGAGCCCTTTGATGTAGCGCAGGACCGAGAGCGAATCGGGTCCCCGGTTCACCAAGTCGCCGACGAACCAAAGTTGGTCGCAGGCCGGATCGAACCGGATCTGCCCGACCAGTCGCTCCAGCGCGGGAAAACAGCCCTGTACGTCGCCGATCGCGTAGATCGCCATGTCGTTATTGTAACGTGGAAGCGGCCAGAAGGCACCGGGTCGTCGGGCGAAAAAGAAGGGAGCTGAATCAGGGGTACTTCGCTTCGATCCGACTGCTGAGCCCGCCGCGGGCCGTGAATTCGCCGGTGACGACGGCCCAGACCGGCCGGCAGGAGGCGACCACGTCCTGAAGGATGCGGTTCACGGCGTTCTCGTAAAAAATGCCGAGGTTGCGATAGGCGTGGATGTAGAGCTTCAGCGACTTGAGTTCCAAACAGTCTTGGTCCGGCATGTAGCGCAGGCGAATCGTGCCGAAGTCCGGCAGACCGGTCTTGGGACAGATGGCCGTGTATTCGGGAATCTCGATCGTGATCTCATAGCCCTTGTATTGATTGGCCCATGTCTCGATCGCGGGGAGCTTGGCCTGGACGCCGCTCCGGGCGTGGACATCCGTATAGCCTCGTCGTCCGGTGCGCCGTTTCATACGCGAGTCATCCATTCCACTTGCCCGATTTTCTCCAACTCGAAATAGAGCGTGACCCAGGGGCATGGCATGTCCGGGTACACTTCGCAAAAGCCGCCTTTACGGACTCCGCCGCAAGGGCCGTGGCTCATGAATTTGGGACATTCGGCCTTCGGGGCTCCGTCCGGGACGATCGGGATCGGGGGGCGATTATGCACTCCGCCCACGTGGTTGGCCCCGTCCTCTTCGCCGGGAATGATGACGCGCGCTGGCATGGGGTTAGTCCGGGTTGCTCATGGCAAGTGAATGACGCTGCGGGGCCCAGTTTACACGGATTCCATGAATTGGGCAATCTCGGTGAGCTGGAGGCCGCGGACGGCCATCTCGGGGGCGTAGATGACTTCGTCGGCGGCCCAGCCGATGATCGGCTTGGTCTGTTTGGTGACGCCGATTACCTGACGCAGGAGGGAGTGGATGTTGCCGGTGAGGCGAATCGTGTTGCCGCGCAACGGCGCCGTCAGGCGTCCATCCTGGATCAAGAAGGAATCGCCGACGACGGTGCAGGTAAAATCGCCGGCCCGCAGCCCGTTCATCGCATAGGTGTACCAGATGCGGCCGATGTAGACCCCGTCGCCGACCGTCGCCAGCAGGCTGTCCCGGCTGTGGGGCTGGGACCCTTCGATGAACAGGTTGGTGGCGGCGATGGACGGCAGCGCGTCGAACTGTCTGCCCCCTTGATGGGAGAGGCGGAAGCCGTTGCGGGGCGCCAACACGTCCGGATGTTCCTGCGGATTTACGCCGAGCTTTTCCCGTGCGCGCGGGTCCTTCAACAGCCGCTGCGTTTCGTAGTGGTTGGAGAGCAAGCCCCGCAAGACGCCGCCTTGGATCAGATCGGTCCGTCCGGTGGGCAGGCCTTCGCAGGTCAGCCGCTTGGTCCCCACGAATCCTTTGGCGGCTCCATGGTCGTAGATGGTCAGGAGTTCGGAGGCCACGGGACGGCCCACTTCCCCGAGAAACGCCGACTTACAGCTGTAAAAGGCGTCGGCGCTCAGGCTGGGGAGGATGAGATTGGTCATGAGGTCCGCCACCGGCTGGGGGCCCAGCACGACCTGATAGGTCCCGCTGGGCAAGCGCTGTCCGTCTGCGCCCAGGATCGCGTTGCGGGCTGCGTCGGCGCCGGCCTCGCCTTTGAACTTGGCGAGATGGGTGGCGGCTGCATAGCCGCTGCCTTTGGCGGCTTTCCGTTCGACCATGGAGGTCACGGAGGAGGTGACGTATGTCGTCTCATCCGTCTGGACCTTGGGGATGCGGGTGGAGCCGATGGCCATGCGTTGCTGAAAGAGACTGACGTCCCCGCCCACGATGAGGCTCAGGTTGGCCAGCTTTTCCTTGGATCCGGCCAGTTTGGCCAGCGGCTCCGAGGAGTCGAAGGTCTTGAGCGCCTCCTGAAGGACCCGCCACCCGGCTTCCACCAGCGTGCCGTCCTTGAGGTCCATGATTGCCCGATCGTGGGACACGGACGGCTTGGGCGCGCGGCTCTGCGCCGCAGACGGGGTCGGAAAGGAGATGAATTCCGGGTCCGGCACGGCGTTCTGTCGGGCCTTCTCCAGCGCGCGCTTGATGCCGACGGGAGAGAGATCCCGCGCTTCGCTGCCGAAGCCGACGCGAGGGCCGTCCGCCCCGGCAAAGACGGCGCGGATGCCCAGGCCGAAGGCCTCGGACGACTTGGGCTCCTCGACGCCGTTGCAGGGGATTGCGGAGGTGTAGTTCAGCCGGCAGAGCAAGTGGCCGGTGCTGGAGGCAAAGACCTCCGCCTCCTGCACGTCCTTGGCCCGGGCCGCCAGGCGGAGCGCTCGCTGCACGGCGCTTTTTAATGTGGCGAGAGGGATCATAGGCCGGTCAAGCGGGCGCGGCTGCGCATCGTCGGGGATCCGTTGCCGAGCCGCTTCGTCTGCATGGGCTGGCCCTTGCCGCAGTTGGGGATGGGGAAGAGGCGGAAGTCCTTGCCCACCGCATCCACCTTCATCAGGTAATCCTTGGTGTCGGCGGTCATGCCGCCGCCGCGGTAGAGCTGGCCGATCTGTCCGTTGCGAATCTCGTAGACCTTCTGGGCCGAGATGCTGAAGTTTTCTCGGGATTCGGCGATGGAGGGGGTCCGGTGCCCCACCAGGTAATAGCCGCGGTCCACCTCGCCGATGATTTTCTGCGGGTCCTGCGTTCCCGCGCCGAAGACCGTGTTGGACATCCGGATCAGCGGGACCATGGAGGCCTCGATGGCCTTGTAGGCGCCGTTGGGCTCCACGCCCAGGATGGCCGCGGTCTGCCGGCTGTTCATGAACCCTTTGAACAGGCCCTTCTCGATGTGCACGACTTTCTGCGCCGGCGTGCCTTCATGATCGTAGACGTAGTGGCCGAGGCCGGGCAGGCTCGGATCGGAATAGGCGGTGACGAGCGGCGACGCGATCGGCTTGCCGATCTGGGTTTCTTGCAGCGACCGCAGCAGCCAGCTGCGTCCGGCATAGGCCGTTTCCATCTTGAGCGCCCGGTCCAGCTCCGCCGGGTGGCCGATGATTTCGTGGGCCTTCAGCGTGTTGTAATGCGGGTCCGTCACCACCACCACGTCCTTGTCCGTTGCCTTGAGCGGCGGCGCATCGATCAGCTTGAGGCAGTCGTGGGCCAGGCTGGTCGAGAACGTGAGCAAATCCAAGTGGCGGATGAGTTCGGTACGGGTGCCCTCCGTCACCACTTCCCATCCGCGCTGGTGGCCGATGTAATCGTAGAGCGACTGCTCCGCTTGGTCGTTCTCGGCGACCACGGAGCAAAAGCCCAGCGTGGCGGCGAAGGATTGATCGATGAGGGTCCCTTCCGAGCTGGCGAACAGTTCGCGGCTGAAACTCGTGCTGGCGGCGATCGAGTTGAAACGAATGCGCGAGCCCAGGCCCTTCACGGCTCGAGACGCGTCGGTCGTGTACCGGGTGACCTCGGCCAGGGACACGGAGCGGGGATCGATCCCATACTCGGCTTTGACCGTGTCTTGGTGGGTTTCGATCGGCGCCAGGGTCAGCCCGGTCAAGCTGTCGCCCAACCCCTTGAAGCGTGTGCGGGCCTCGGCTTTACAGCGGGCATTGGCCATGGCCCGGTCATAGGCCTGTTTCAGCCCGGCTTTGACGATAGCCGCCAGCTTGGGCAGGTCCGTGCTTCCCAAACGGTGGCCGAAATAGCCGGGGGCCGGGAAGGGATCGCCGGCCAGGACCCGGATGCCGAATCCAAAGGCATAGTCATCGGAGGCGGATTTTCCGGCTCCGTTCTCGGCGCGGGCGAATTTGATCTCGGTGAGTTCCAGGCGAAGGTCGGCGTAACGGCAGTGGCGCAGGCTCTTGCCGGTTTGGCGGACGAGATCAGACGCGGTGCGTTTGATCTTGTCGAGGCTTTCGACTGTGAGCGGCTTCACGCCCAACGTACGAGCCATGCCGACCGACCTTATCAAGCTGAGGTGCGCTGCTCAGGAACCGATCACACTCGTGTCTTTCCGCATCAGAAGAGGGTAAAACGCAGGCCCAGCCTGCATAGTTTCGTCATTATAGGGAATGGTTGTCTGGAGCGTCAAGCCAAAGCAAGGGATTTTGCGTGTATTTTCGAAAAAATTCGGACTTTCTGTCGGCAGGCCTTAGCCCAAAGGGCCTAGCGCAAAAGTGACCGATAGGCCTTCTTTCGGCCCGGGTGGGTCTTCTGCCAAGTTGCATGAATATCCGAGATGTTATACGGTTCGGCTACGCTTGGGAGACGCCCTCGAAGCGGGGATGTTAGCGATTGACAATCTTCGAGGCGCTTTGCTAGACTCGACCGCACTCAAGTCTGTGGGAAGACAAGGTTTTGGGCCATTTTCAGTGACCGGTCTCCGAGGCCTTGATCGTGTAGGGCTTGGCTTGCTGAGGCAAGGTTGATCAAAAACAGGATTGTTGCCCGGTCGGAGGCAATCCGATGGCCGGCTATAGATAGGGGGGCATCCAGATGAGTCTCGATTATGTGAAATTCTCACCGGGTTTTGAAAAGTTCATGCCCAAGGAATATCGGGACATGGTCGAGCACGGTCCCTTCGGCAAGAAGACGACGGTGTCGCAGATGGGGAGCTTCAAGGAAATTCTGGAAGAGCATCCCATGTGCGCCGGCTGCGCTATGACCCTCTTCATCCGTCTGGCCATGATCTCGTTCCCCAACCCGGAGGACACCATTACGGTGGGCACGGCCGGATGCGGCCGCCTGTCCATCTCGCAGGCCGCCATTCCCTTCGTTTACGGCAATTACGGCGATCAGAACGGCGTGGCGAGCGGTCTGTCGCGCGGGCTGCGGTTGCGCTTCGGCGATAAGCCTAAAGACGTGGTCGTGATGGCCGGCGACGGCGGCATGGCCGACATCGGGTTTTCCTGCACGCTCCACTCCTGGTTCCGGAAAGAGAAGTTCACCACGATCATGCTGGACAACGAGGTCTACGGCAACACCGGGGGCCAGGAGAGCGGCATGACCAACAAGGGCGCCGTCCTCAAGATGGCGCCGCTCGGCAAGAAGTTCGAGAAGATGGACATGGTCTCCATGGCCAAGAGCGCCGGCTGCGCCTACGTGGCGACCGTCGTGCCGAACAACCCGCGGCGCGTGGAAGCGGTGATCAAGAAGGCGGTGTTGATCGCCCGCGAGATCGGCCCCACCTACATTCAGGCCTATACCTCCTGCAACATCGAATACGCCATTCCCACGGACAAGGTCATGGAAGACGCCAAGAACGTGGAAGGCGATCGCTATCAGTTCTCCGAATACGTCACCGACGAAGCCAAGCAATTCCTCGCGGAACGCTACGGCTACAAGGAGTTCCTGCCGAAGCCGGCTCCGGCGGTGACCAAGGCGTAAGCGGGTCGGCTTAGCAAGCTCGGGAATGTGAAAAGTGGAGTGAGAAACCTCTCCGACCCCATTCGATCGAAGGGGTCGGCTTAGCAAGCTCGGTAGGGAGGACGCGATGGCGAAGCGCTTCAACATTCGGATGGCCGGGGTCGGAGGACAGGGGGTCGTCACCGGTTCGCACATCCTGAGCACGGCGGTCATCAACGCGGGCGGGGAAAGCACGATCGTCCCGTTCTACGGCTCCGAGAAGCGGATGGCGCCGGTGGAGAGCTACGTGCGGGTGTCGGATGAGCCGATCTACGAGATCGGGGAAATCACGTTCCCGCACATCATCATCATTTTCCACCCGCAGGTCATCACGCACGGCAAGTCCTACACGATGCCCTTCTACTTCGGGCTGAAAGAGGACGGAGTGTGCCTGATCAACAACGACGGGCCGATGAAGCTGCACAAGGATCAGGCCCGCGAGCTGGAAGAGCGCCGGGCGCGCATGTTCTATCTGCCGGCGACGAAGCTCTCGCTGGACGTGGCCGGGATGGATCTGGCGACCAACATGGCCTTGATGGGCGCGATCGGGTGCATCACCGGCCTGACCACCATCGCCGCGTTGGAGCAGGCGGTGAAGGACCGGTTCCTCGGCAAAGGGTTCGTCGTGTCGGGCGGTACCGCGGCCCTGGACAGCGTGGTCGAGCGGAAATTCAAAAAGAAACAGGAACTGATCGAAAAGAACGTGGCGGTGATCAAGGCGGGCTGGGACTTTGCGGCTCAGAACGGCTGGGACGAAGTGAGCAAGGCGGCCAAGAAGGCGGAAATCGCCGCGGCGGCGGCAGCCAAGGCCTGATCGCCACAGAAAAGAGGATATTCCATGTATCTTGTAGCCGATATCGACGTCGACATCTGTGCGCAGACGAGCTGTAAGCTCTGCACCCAGTTCTGCCCCGAGGCGAACACGATCCTCTACAACGACCAAGCCGGCAAAGAGAAGGGCTACAAGTACGGCGCGGCCTACGTGGCGGTGGACCGGTGCAAGGGGTGCGCCCAGTGCGTCTGGGTCTGCGACAACATGGCCAAGCACCATGCCATCAAGATGATCATGATCGACCAACTGCCCAATGCGGCCATCACCGACAACGTGGTCTACGGCGAAAAGAGCACCACCGCCGTGCTGACCAGCCCGGTCGTCGGCTAAAGGGAGACCGAACGCGTGAAGACGGAGCAGAAGCCAGAACGGATCATCGTGCCCGGCCCGGCCGGGTTCCATCCCCCTTCAGCCGCCCAGCTCGGCGTGTCGTTGCCGGATCCGGGGCAGGGGCTCATGTACGGCATCCTGGAGCCCAACGAGGACCAGGTCATCGAAGAGATCGCCCGCAAGATGCTCACGAGCCCGAACGCCACGCTCTTCCCCGGCCCCATGGTTCTCTGGGCCTGGAACGAGCATGCGGTGGAAAAAGCCAAGGCGGTGCTGGAGATCGCGGCCCAGATTCCGGACGTGCTGATCATCCCGATGCCGGACTACCGGCCCAAGTATCCGAAGATCGATCCGGAAGAGGTGATCAACCCGAACCATCCGAACCTGACGATCTGGGGCAACAAGATCGAAGCCTGCATTTTCATCGGCGTCCATTGCCACTATGCCAACCTGACGCTGAAGATGATCCGGGCCGGCACCAACTGCTGCACCAGCGCCGTTTGCGCCGAGCAGGGCCACGAAGACGCGATGCTCACGATCCGGGACGCGGACTCCGCCAAGCTCAAGAAGGTCGCGCAGATTTTCAAACGGGTGCGCGAGAGCATGGGCCTCAAGCTGCCGGAGAACGGGGAGAACGTCCGCTTCACCGGGACCCAGTCCAAGGTGCACGGGGGCAAGACCCACACGAACCCGCTGGTGTTCATGCCCACGCCGGGCGGGACGGCCGGCGCCGCAGCCTTTGGTCATAGTCCGGAACACATGAAGCGCGAAGGGTAAGGTCGCCGACCTGACCGATACACAGAGAGGTGCAACGATGAGCGAATCCCTCGAAACCGCAGTCAAGACCAATCCGCAGGGCGATCCGATCACCAGCGTGGCGGCTCCCAAGCCGACCGAGGTCAAGAAGGACCCGCACGCGGAGGCGAAGAAGCAGCGGGTGGTCACGCCCGAATACATGTTCTTCGATGCGCCGCGGACCAAGGAGTTCATCACGGGGAGCGAGGCGGCCAAGGAGGCCGTCCGGCGCTCGAACGTGGACCTGTCCATCGCCTATCCCATCACGCCGCAGAGCGAGACCATGCAGCTCATCGGCGTGCTCTACGGCGAAGGCTACGTGAAGGAGTATTACCGCGGGGAAGAAGAATACGGCGTCATGTCCGCGATCGCTGGCGCGTCCCGCGCGGGGGTGCGCTGCTTCACGGCCACGGCGGGCCCGGGCACGCTGCGGGGCATCGAACCGATCGCCTCCTGGCCCGGCCACCGGCTGCCGGCCGTGTGCATGTTCACCTGCCGCGTCGTCAACGCCCCGCTGGCCATCCAGCCGGACAACATCGAAGTGTCCTACCTGCTGAACTGCGGCATGATCGTCTTCCACGCCGAGAACCAGCAGGACATGTTCGACTTCATCATGAAGGCGTTCATCATCAGCGAGATGAACGACGTGACCCTGCCGGTCGGCGTCTGCTGCGACGGCTTCTTCGTGACCCACGCCCGCGGCTACGTGCACATGCAGGAAAAGGGCATCAAGCTGCCGCCTCGGGAAGCCTGGCGCGGCGCGGTGCCGGTGCTGGACGCGGAAAACCCGCCGGCCCGGCTCTCCCGCGACGCCCCCGTGCAGAAGTCCAACTTCATGGCCTACAACATCCACGCGGTCTGGCAGCAGGAAGTCTGGGCGGCGGTGGAGCGGTCGCGCAAGTACATCAACAAGTTCATGGGCGGGCTCTGCTCGGCGGAGAACATGGACAACGCCGATGCCGTGATCATCGCCTCGGGCAGCGCGGCCGCGCAATCGCGCGAAGCCGTGCGGCTCTGCGCGGACAAGGGCATCAAGGTCGGCTTGATCAAGGTGCGCTCGCTGCGGCCGTTCCCGACCCAGGAACTGCGGCAGCTCTGCAAGAACACCAAGCTGATCGTCATTCCCGAATTCAACTACGTGGGCTGGCTGGCCAAGGAAGTCGCCACGGCCATTTACGGCCACTCCAAGGCCAAGATCATCGCCGGTCCGCACGTGTACGGCGGCCAGTCCATGCCGGTGGAATTGATCGTGGACGAAGTGGAGTCCGGGTTGACCGGCAAGAAGTCCACCAACGTGCCGCTGTCCGCGATCATGGGCACGGACGTGGATCAGGGCGCCGTGTCCCACTTCATGCAGAACATCTGAGCTCACGCGTTGGCCAAAAAACAAGAGCCCGATCCCGGATGGGATCGGGCTCTTCGTTTTCCAGTGGTCAGTAAACCGAAAACTGATGACGGATCACTGCTTACTGCGTCAGCTCTGAATGTCGTCCTGGATCATCTCCTCGCTGTCCGGCATGCCGTAGGCGATAAACTTGGCGTAGGAGAGGTAGATCGAGCTGCTGTCGCGCATGGCCCTGGCTCCGTGGGTCATCCGCTCCAGCTTGGTCGCATCGGCGGCCTCGGCCGCCCGGAGGGCTTTGACCTGGTCTTCGAGCACTTGGTTGTATTGCTCCATGGCTCGTTCCACCGCGAGATAGGCTTGCATGATCGTGTCGGTCATAGTGGTGTCTCCGTGATGGCTCAAGATACACCAGCGTCTTTCTAGCGGTCAACTCGTCGCCATGCCCAGCTCCCTTTCAACGTCGCTGGTGACCCTCCTCGCGCAAGCCTCCGGGGCGAGCGACCCGGGAGCGCTGGACGCTAGGTTGCCGCACCTGTGCCGGGGCGTGGAAGCGCTCTCGCAGCTCTTCACCCGCGAACGGCAGGGCCTCCGATCTTCCTACCTGGATCAGGAACAGCTCCGGGCCGCCTATCTGGCCTACTACCTGCCCGTGAACATCGCGAAAGTGCGCGTGCTGTTGGAAGAGATGCCGCTGCCGCGGGCCGGCGGACCACTTCGCGTGCTGGATCTCGGCGGCGGGATCGGCACGACCGGGCTGGCCCTGTTGGAGTGGCTTCAGTCCACACAGGCGTTGCGCGAGGTCAAAGGCGAGGTGGTGGCGGTGGAACGGTCGGTCCAGGCCCTGGCCGAGTATGAACGACTCTGGGCTTCATACAGGGCCATCGGCAAGGGGCCGTCGCTGCGCCTGGTTACGGTCAAGGGAGACATAGGCGGGTGGGGCGCAGGCAAGGTTCCGGCGAGCGTGGCCGAGAGAACCTACGATCTGATCGTTCTGGGGAACGTGGTGAACGAATTGTTCCCCGACGCCCGCGACCCGATCGAGCGGCGGGCTCACTTGCTCCGTGAACTCATCGGCCTTCTGGATCAACAGGGCACCATGATGATCCTGGAACCGGCCCTACGTGAGACCTCCAGGGCCTTGCTCCAGCTCAGGAACCGGCTGGTGGCGGACGGGGCCTGCAACGTCTACAGCCCCTGCTTGCACGAGCATCCCTGTCCCGCGCTGGTGAAGGAAGAGGATTGGTGCCATGAGGAACGGCCCTGGGAACCGCCTCCGATAGTGGCCGCCATTGATCAGCGCGTGGGCTTTATCAAAGACGCGCTGAAGTTTTCCTACCTGCTCCTCAGAAAAGACGGGCGGACCATCGTGCCGCGCAGCCCGGACGTCTATCGGGTGGTGAGCGAACTGCGTGTCATGAAAGGGGAGAAGAGGGCCTGGCTGTGCAACGAGACGGGGCGGCCCGAGGTGGGCCGGCAGGATCGGCTGAAGTCGGAATCGAATGCTGCCGTGGACGACTGGTACCGCGGCGCGATCGTGCGGATCGATCATATCGTGCGCAAAAACCAGGGGGGCGGCCTCGGGCGGATTCCGGTCGACGCGACGGTGCAGATCGTCCGGCCAGTTTAAAGAGGCCTCGGCTGACGAGGGGCGAGTACCGTCGGGTCGGGTTTAAGCCTCCAGAAAGATTCGCTGCGGCTGACGAACGGTGGGCCCCGTCACGGCCGGCCTCGATGGCGGCGCTACTCCCACTGCTCTCTCTGCCGGTTCTTATTTTCCGCCGCGCCCGGAAGACCACCGGAAGGGCGCGGCTCTCACCCCTCGGCTCCAGGCATCACTTACCCCGCAGAGGCCGTCCGCTCCCTGCCCATCCGTTCCAGCCGCTTTAAGAGAGGGGTTGGCGTGGACAAATCGCTTGTAGATTTGTCTCACGCTAGAGGTGGCTTCGCAGTTGATTCTGCAAGTGAGGAATGAATAGCGAGAGCCTCCTTGCCCATTCCGTCCGCTGAGGGTAGGGAGAGAGAAGGCGGCGGGGGCAGGCCGCTGTGTGACCTGTCCCTGCTCGGAAGAACGCCGGCGAAGAGTCAGTGAACGGCCGTCGTGTAACCATACGAACGTATGGTTATATCGATGGCTGTGTGGTACCCTGTGTCAATGGCAAAGGCCCGATTTGAGTGGGACTCCAAGAAAGATAAGGAAAACCAGGAGAAGCACGGAGTTTCTTTTGTGAAAGCCCAGTTCGCCTTTGCCGATCCACATCGTGTTATCGCCGAAGATGCTTCGCACAGTTCCGGCGAGAAGCGGCAGTACTGTATCGGTT
>JAGWTI010000126.1 GCA_028876065.1 Nitrospirota bacterium | reverse complement strand
GAGCAACCTCTTAACGGGTTGAACAATGTATCTGTCGAATTTGTCCTTTAGCCATTCCAACATGTGCATGCCCTCCGTTTCGAGCTTTTCGCGCCGACATTCAATTGGAACACAACTGAGCGGCTTAACGTCACCATTCAGCGGCGCGCGGCCTTCTCGCGCGTCCGCTGGAATGGCTTGTTAGTCCGCGTTTTGGAACTTGGGGCAGGCCGCGGCGATGTCAGGAGCCTCAGGAGATCAACTGCGGCAAGCACGAGCCGCGGTCGGACCTCCAAGAGTCGTTTGGGCGCAAATCCTAATTCAAGATCGGCCGGAATGTCGCTGCCGCGCGGCGGAAGCGACCGTATCGTCGGATGCGCGTCGAGCGCGGTCTGTTCGAACGAGTTCAGCCAAAACGCGATTTGCTTGTAGGCGTCCGAGCTCTCGGTCAACCGCTGAAGCAATGTGCGGACGGCGTGGATTAGATCACGGAGCTCGATTTGCTCGATGAGAATGGCCATGCCCTCGCTCCGCGTCAAAGGTGGTTCTGGTGGGGCGGTCGCTCCGAGCCGAATCAGATTCCCCGTAATGCGCGAAATGTTGTGCAAAGTGGCCATTACGTGGGGTGCCACGGTACCGGACGTGAGCGCGCGCTGAAGTGCTCGGAAATGTTGAAGAAGGTCGGTCCGGATCGTGTTCCAGCCTGAATCATTGAGCCGATTTTCTTCTGGTATGCGAATAGTCACCTTATGGGCGTCGGTCCCAAACACCTGCATAGGCGAGTCGAAGAGGTCGAGGTGCCAGCCATACCAAGCGGTACGCCTGGAGATATCCACTGCGACAACGAGGGTTGGTAGTGGGCTCGCGAACCAATACTGGACAGAGGATCGCGACACGCCGGACAGCACGATGTGTCCGTCCCGGACGCGAGGCTTAGCGGATGTCTTGATCTGAACGGAGAACTCTAGATTGTGCAGTTCGCTCCCGTCGCGGATCACAATTAGGCCATCTTTTCCGAAGTCACGTCTCGGCGGCTGCCAAATCCACCCACGCGGCAGAGCCGCGCCGAACCACATCTCACCTTGGTCGCCGACGTGGGACTGCGCGATTTCGCGCTCGCGAGTGGCACCTGTTTCAGTCACGCGTTTCCTCGGCGGCCGTTTTTTCCCGGCGACAGAACAGGAAAATGGCTTCCGGCGACCACTCATCGTCAGGTCGTGCGCGAGTGGCGTCTAGCGACAAGCCGTTCGAGTTGTGTTCCACGACAAAGATGCGTGGCTCCCCATCGCTCGCGGTGATTGGCTTCATGGCGATATACACGCGCTCACCCAGCGGCTGATTATCGTACTGCAAGCGAAATTCAGGTCCGACCTCGGGTGAGCAGAGCTCCAAGCCGAGTTGATTACTTCTGCCGCCCGTGAATGGAGCCAAATGGCCGAATAAATCCCTATCTCGTTCCGAGCCGATGATCTCCCTCGTGAGGGCACCATCGGCGAAACCGAGATCAGCAACGCGCAGTCTGACGGTACTGAGTTTCAAATCGACCTCATCAGTAGCGGGCTAACTATTGAGTATACTGATTGGCATAGTATGCCCGGACAAGCTGGAAAATGCGACGTGATTCTTGCGTAGTATCCATCGCTTGTCAAACTATCCCCACAGCGCCGCGTCGGCGTGCTATACGGACCGGCATAGTTCCGATATAGCTGCGAGGGGGTAGGCCCGTGCTTCAGTGCATCGCAGGACTGCACACGCTCCTTCCACCCTGGTTGAGCCCATGGGTATAGCTGGGATGCTGAACTAGGTTTTTGCGTAGAAGGGCAAGGCGTGAACCGTGGCCTCGTGCCGCTGGCCGTCGATCTCGACGGTCAGGGCCGTGCCCGGTTTGGAGAAGTCGCGCAAGGGGAACCCAAGGGCAATCGGATGGCCGAGCATCGGCGACTGAGCCGCGCTGGAGACCCAGCCCACTTCGCGGTCGCCGCTGAATAACTTGGCGCCATGGGATGGGACGGAAGAACCCGTGAGGGTCAGGCCGACCAGGCGGCGGCGGACGCTGCCGTAGGTATCCATTCGAGCCACGACTTCCTGGCCGGGATAGCAGCCTTTGCTGAGGCTGAACGCGATCCCTTCCAGGTTCGCTTCCGGCGGGACGATTTCTTCTGTAAGGTCCTTCCCGACTCTGGCAAGTCCTGCTTCCAGGCGCAAGGATTCACGGGCCTGGGTGCCGAACAAGCTGAGGCCCATCGGCGCGCCGGCTTTCGTCAGACTGCTCCAGGCTGCGATCAGACCGTCCACCGGCAGCAGCACTTCGAAATCCATCTCTCCCGTCTCTTCGGTCCGGATCAGCAGAGCCTGACGACCGTCGATCTCATGCCCGACAAAATCCAGGGACTTCAGGCCTGACACATCAACGCCAAACGCTGTCTTGATGAGATTGGCGGCGCGTGGGCCGCTGACGAGCAAGTGGCCCCAAGTCTCGGCGCAGTTCTCCATCTTGGCCTTGGTACCGTAAAGGAGGAACTTTCGGAGAGCCTGGAAGGTTGCGTCGCCGATCTCGCCAACATCCTCCAGCATGAGCGCATCGGCCATGGCATAGACGCGGAAATAGGTCAGCATCTTGCCCTTGTGGTTGAGGAAGCTGGAATAGAGGCCATGGCCGGGCTGGAGCGGGAGGATGTCGTTGCTGATGACGCTTTGCAGCCATTTGACCCGGTCGTCCCCGGTCACCCGCAGTTTGCCGCGATGGAAGAGGTCGGCCAGCCCGACGCACTGACGGACCGATCGGTGCTCGGCCGCCGGGTCTCCATAATGGGCGGGCATTTCCCAGCCGGCCGTCTCGGCCATGACGGCGCCGCGCGCGAGGTGAGCGTCATGCAGTCGGGATCGTGTCATGCTTCGTCTTCTCTCCCGTGATGACTTCGTCGACCAGGTCCTTGGTCCGAGCGGAAAATTCGTTGCGCGACACGATCTTGGTCACGCCCAGTTCCTTGGCCCGTTGCCACGTCTCCACTTCTTCGTGGTTCGCAAAGGCCAGGATCGGCAGGGCGTGGGGACTTGCTTGGGCTTTGAGCTGTGCCAGTGCCTGCAACCCGTCGACCGCCGGGTCGTTCATGTTCAGGACCAGCGCGGCCGGGCGCAGCGCCTGCGCCTTGGCCGGCACCTCGTCCTGCGTGCGGGCCCGTTCGATGGTGTAGCCGCCGGCGCGGAGCGCGTCGCGCAGCTTCACATAGAAGAAGATGTCGTTGACCGCCACGAGCACCGTCTTGCCCTTGTGGTGGGTTGCTTCATCCATACCAGGGTCTTTCTTGCTGATCGCTCTGAGCTGTCCGCTCAATTCAGCATGCCGATGAGGCGGCCCAGGGCGCGTTTGGCCAGCGCATAGTCGGGGTTGAGGGTTAAGGCTTGCTTGTAGGCATCGATGGCTTGGTCCCACTGGCCTTTGCGTTCGTACACGCGACCCAGGTTCAGATGGGGAAACGCCGGGCTCTCGTAGCGTCTGGCCTGCATGGCCCGTTCGAACCAGGGGATGGCCTCGTCGAACTCGCCCTTTTCGATCAAATAAGCGCCGATGTCGTTGTACGGGTTGCCGAACTCCGGGTCCATCTCGATGGCCCGGTGGCATTCGGCGATCGCCTCGTCCAGCTTGCCCATGAAGCTGTAGGTCCAGCCCAGAAACGTATAGGCTTCGGCGGTCGGGTGGCGGTCGAGCGACTGTTTGTAGAGGCGCACGGCTTCTTCCATCTCGCCTTTCATCTGACGCTCGTAGGCTTGCTGAAAGAAGTTCCAGGCCTCTTTCTTGTCTTCCTCGCGCCCTTCGCCTTGGAGCAGGAAATCGTGCAGATCCATGGATGCCCTCGCTATTCCTGCTTCAGTTTCTTCTTGATCAACTCGGCCCCGTAACGGCCGGACAGCAGCATGGAGCCGAAGGCCGGGCCCATGCGGGGGGTGCCGTACACGGCGGCGACGGCCAGCCCGATCACAAAGCAATTCGGATAGGCCTCGCCCGTGTGATCCATCACCGCTTCTTCGGAGCGGGAGACCCACATGGCCCCGTTGCCCGGCACGGCCTGATAGAGATTCCGCTTGTGCAGCAGTTTCACCACGACCGCATCGTGGCCCGTCGCGTCCACCACGATCTTGCTCTCCAGGGCGATGGGGTCCACATGCACCACGTCGTGGCCCGCCGTTTCGGCCGTCGTGTTGTTCACGACCACCCCTTCCAACACACCGTCGCGGCGCAGGATCAGATCCACGACCCGCGTCAGGTTCAGAACCTTGGCGCCGGCCTTGTAGGCGGCGGCGATCAAGGCGCCGGTCGCATGGGGCGGGTCCGCGATGTACATGCCCTCGCACTCTTTGACCGGCTTGCAGGGCACGCCGATTTCCTCCAGGATTTCCTGGGCCGGCGCGCAGATCGTGGCCTTGTTCATGAGGTAACCGCCGGACCAGAAGCCGCCTCCGAGGGCCAGCGACTGTTCCACGATCAGGGTGCGGAAGCCCATGGAGGCCAGGTCCCGCGCGCATATCAGCCCGGATGGCCCGGCCCCGACGATGATCACGTCGCTCTCGATGAGTTGATCGAACTCTTTATAGTACTCCCGCGCGATCTGGCGGGTGATGTCTTTTTCTCTTAATGGAGCGGGTTTGGGTTTCTTAGACATCGGTGCGCCTTACAATGTTTAATTGTGAATGTTGAATTTTTAATTGCGGGGACTTCGACTTCTGGGATGTTTTCACAATCGCAGTCAACAACCGAACAAGTTCCTGGACTTCCCGCAGGCGTGGGGCAATCTGGTCATCGGCAAGGAGCCTCGCATCGCGTATCAAGCGAAGCCAGTAAAGTGTTTCCCTGGCTTCTTTGGAAGCAATGGCCATCTTCGCAATAAAGTCCGGCCGACTGATGCCAGATTGGGCTTCTTCGATGTTAGCCCCGATGCTTGTCCCGCAACGCAAAAGCTGGCCGGCTAGCTCATACTCATGGTTGTTCCGTAATAGGCGAGCGAGCCCGATTGCATTTAAGGCAAAGGCATAGCTTTTTTCGCGCACGGCATTGGACTTGAGACGATCCGCCATAATTCACAATTCAACATTCATAATTTAACATTCGGGTTCAGAGATATATCTCTGAACCCGTTCTTTTGAACTCTTCCGATTTTTCTTTCATGCCGATCTGGATGGCCTGCTGTTCGTCCAACTGCTTCTGGGCTGCATAGTCCCGGACGTCCTGCGTGATCTTCATCGAGCAGAAATGGGGGCCGCACATCGAACAGAAGTGCGAGACTTTCGCCGCGTTGTCCGGGAGCGTGGCGTCGTGAAAGGCCACCGCCGTGTCCGGGTCGAGCGAGAGGTGAAACTGGTCTTCCCAACGAAACTCGAACCGGGCCTTGGAGAGGGCGTTGTCGCGCGCCTGGGCGCCCGGATGTCCTTTGGCGAGGTCGGCGGCGTGGGCGGCGATCTTGTAGGTGATCACCCCGGCTTTCACGTCCTCCTTGGTCGGGAGCCCCAAGTGTTCCTTCGGCGTCACGTAGCAGAGCATGGCGCAGCCGTACCAGCCGATCATCGCGGCGCCGATGCCCGACGTGATGTGGTCGTAGCCCGGCGCGATGTCCGTCGTCAGCGGCCCCAGCGTGTAGAAGGGGGCTTCCCGGCAGGCCGCCAACTGCTTTTCCATGTTGACCTGGATCATATGCATCGGCACGTGGCCCGGGCCCTCGATCATGACCTGGACATCGTGGTTCCAGGCGACCGTGGTCAGCTCGCCCAGGGTCTCCAGCTCGGCGAACTGGGCCGCGTCGTTGGCGTCGGCGATGGAGCCGGGGCGCAAGCCGTCTCCCAGGCTGAAGGCCACGTCGTAGGCCTTCATGATCTCGCAGATTTCCTCGAAGTGGGTGTAAGCGAAGTTCTCTTCATGATGGGCCAGGCACCACTTGGCGTGGATGGACCCGCCGCGCGACACGATGCCGGTCATCCGGTTGGCCGTCAGCGGCACGTATTGGAGCCGGACGCCGGCGTGGATCGTGAAATAGTCCACGCCCTGTTCGGCCTGCTCGATCAGCGTGTCCCGGTAAATCTCCCAGGTCAGGTCCTCCGCCTTGCCGCCCACCTTTTCCAGCGCCTGGTAGATCGGCACGGTGCCGATCGGCACCGGCGAGTTGCGGAGAATCCATTCGCGGGTTTCATGGATGTTCTTGCCGGTGGACAGGTCCATGACCGTGTCGGCGCCCCAGCGGATCGACCAGACCATCTTCTCGACTTCCTCCTCGATCGAGGAGGCCACCGCCGAGTTGCCGATGTTGGCGTTGATCTTCACCAGGAAATTGCGGCCGATGATCATCGGCTCGCTCTCCGGGTGGTTGATGTTGGAGGGGATGATGGCCCGGCCCCGCGCCACTTCGTCGCGGACGAACTCCGGCGTGATGCGGGAAGGAATGCTGGCGCCCCAGGCCTGGCCCGGATGCTGAAGGACCCCGCCGCCGTGGCCGTTCCTGTGTCCGTTCCCATTCCCCTGGGCCTGATCGAAGGCGGCTTCCCGCATCTGGTTTTCCCGGATCGCGATGAATTCCATTTCCGGCGTGACGATGCCCTGCCGCGCATAGTGCATCTGGGTCACGTTCCGGCCCGGCTTGGCCCGCAGGGGCTTGCGGATGTGCCCGAAGCGCAACTCATCCAGCTTGGGGTCGGCGGCCCTGAGGCGTCCATAGTCCGAGGAGACATGGGGCAGTTCCTGCACGTCACCTCGGCCAAGAACCCAGGCGCGGCGCAGCGGAGCCAGGCCGGCGCGGACGTCGATGGTGGCGTCCGGATCGGTGTAAGGGCCGGACGTGTCGTACACGGTGACGGGCTGGTTGGGCGTCGGCGCTCCGCCGTTGGTTGATTTGGTCGGCGTCAGGCTGATTTCGCGCATGGGGACGCGGACTCCCCGCGTCCCCTCCACGTAAACTTTCCGCGAGCCGGGGAAGGGCTGGGTGCTGAACAGGGGATTCTGGCCGTTGCCTGCGCCGTTCTGGCCGGCACCGTTTGAGCTGGTCTTGGGGCTGCTCATAAATGAAGTCCTTTCCTCGGAAGCTGTCAGCGTTCAGCCGTCGACGTTGAACGAAGGCTGATGGCCGAAGGCTGTATGCTGATGGCGATCATTTCTCCAACAAAAAAGCCGCACCAAAGG
>JAGWTI010000125.1 GCA_028876065.1 Nitrospirota bacterium | reverse complement strand
TCATCCGGCGCATCCTCTCCCGGTCCGGCCGGAACCGGATCTATCTTAACGGCCGCCTCGCCCCGCTCCATCAACTGCAGAGGCTGGCGGGCACGCTCATCGACATTCATGGGCAGCACGAGCAGCAATCGTTGCTGGCGGCTCAGGCACAATTGGACGCGCTGGATGCGTTCGGACAGCTGCGGGAGGCCCGCCAGGCCTATGCCGCGCAGTTCGCCGCCTGGCGCGACCGGCAGGCGGCGCTTGATGCGGAGGTCCGGTTGGCCGCCGAACGGCAGGCCAAGGAGGACTTCATTCGCTTCCAGCACAAGGAGTTGACGGAGGCGGAGTTGCGTGCCGGAGAAGAGGAGGACTTGGATGCGGAGCGCCGACGGTTGAGCCATGCGCAACGGTTGGGACAACTGAGCGACGAGGCCTATGAGCTGCTGTATGGAGCCGAGTCCTCGGCCCTGGCGGCTCTCGGGGCGGTCGCCCAGCGCGTGAAGGAATTGGCGGGGATCGATCCGGAAGCGGCCGAGTGGACCGGACTGGGCGAGAGCGCGGCGGCGGAGTTGCGCGAGTTGGCCGGGCGGTTGCGCGACTACAAGCAAGGCTTGGAGCACGATCCCGATCGGCTGGAACGGATCGAGGAGCGACTCGACAAGCTGCAGCGGCTGAAAAAGAAATATGCCGCGGGGGGAACGGCCGCGACCGTCGAACAATTGTGTGCCAAGCTGGAACAGTTGCAAGGAGAGCTGGAGCGGCTGGATCAGGGCGAATCGCTGGTCGCCGACTTGCGCGGGCAGGTGGCGCGGGCCGGGGCGGAAGCGATGGCGTCGGCTCGGCGGCTCTCGGAGGGACGGAAGAAAGCGGCCAAGAAACTGGAGACTCGGGTCAAGACGGAACTGTCGGCGCTGCGTATGGAACAGACCCAATTTCAGATCGCGGTCACTTCCGACGGCGGCGAGACGTCGTTGGGGCCGACCGGCGGCGATCGGGTGGAGTTTCTGCTCTCGGCGAACCCGGGCGAACCCCTGCAGCCCTTGGCGAACGTCGCCTCGGGCGGCGAGCTGTCGCGGATCATGTTGGCGCTCAAGACCGTCCTGGCGGAGACCGACGGCGTGCCCGTGCTGGTTTTCGACGAAGTGGACCAGGGCGTGGGCGGCGCGGTGGCGGCGGTGATGGGGAAACGGCTCAAAGCCCTGTCGGCCTATCATCAGGTGTTTTGCATCACGCATTTGCCCCAGATCGCTTCCCAGGCCGGCGCGCATTACCTGGTGGAGAAAACGGTGGTCAAGAAACGGACGGCGACCAGGGCGAGACGGTTGGACCAGGCCGAGCGGAAGGAAGAGGTCGCGCGCATGTTGGGCGGCGTCGCCATCACCAAGCATGTGCGGCAGGCGGCGGAGGAGATGATCGGAGAGGCCGACGCGGCCCCATAGCCGCGTGTCCGTCGGGAGCTAGGGCCCTCCGGCCAGGTCGCTGACGACCAGCACGGTCACGTTATCCTGTCCGCCCTGCTCGTTGGCTCGACGGACCAAGGTATCGCAGGCGCTCTGCGCGTCCAGCCTGAACCGAGCCAGGATGTCCAGAATTTCCTCGTCAGACAGCATTTTCGTCAGCCCGTCGGTGCACAGGAGAATCTGATCTCCGGTCAGCAGGAACAGGGACAGCATGTCCGGTTCCACATGGGCGGCGATGCCCAAGGCGCGAGTGAGCATGTGGCGCAACGGGTGGGTCGCCGTTTCGTCCTCCGAGAGGCGGCCGGCTCGGACTTGTTCTTCCACCCACGAATGGTCCTTCGTCAGTTGGCTCAGGGTGCCGGCACGGTGGAGATAGGCGCGACTGTCGCCCACATGTGCGAGCGTCGCCTGGGCTTGTGGAAATCCGGCCACATGCAGGGCGGTGAGCGTCGTGCCCATGCCCTTGTATTCGGGCCGCTTGGCCCCTTCCGCCTGGATGGCGGCGTTCGACTCGATCACCGCCTTGCGGAGTCCCTCTTGATGGTGGCCGCCGTGACGATCTCCCGATTCAAGCAGCGCGGTCATAAGTGAGGCCGTGGTTTCGACCGCGATCTGGCTGGCCACTTCGCCGCCGGCATGACCTCCCATCCCGTCGGCGACGATCCACAGGCCCAGTTCGTTCCGAAGGAGCAACGCGTCCTGATTGGTGCGGCGCACCAACCCAACATCCGTCCGTCCGGCTCCGTACCATCGTGCGCCCTGCGACTGGCTCATGCCCGCGAGACTCCTCCCGTTCGACAGCGGGCGACCAGCCGATCGTAAAACCTCTCCGCCAGAGGCTCCAGGTTGCGGACGTCGGCGGCATTGTAGCGCAGCAGACGCTCGAGCGAAGCAGCCCGGCCGCGCTGCCACTCGTTCCACAACCGCACGGCTTCCCATCCATCGAGCC
Source organism: Nitrospirota bacterium (assembly GCA_028876065.1). GTDB lineage: Bacteria > Nitrospirota > Nitrospiria > Nitrospirales > Nitrospiraceae > SYGV01. The sequence continues at coordinate 4,825 of JAGWTI010000125.1, read as the reverse complement.
CTTGCACGTCGGCCTCCCGGTCGAGGCCCATCTGCGCCTCGATGGGCTTGAGCCCCCCCTGGTACCCCAAACGTCTGGCGGCGAAACAGAGGTCCATGTGGGGGTGATCGAGGGCGAGTCCGGGGAATTTGGCGCGCAAGTAGGGGAGGTCGAAGACGCTCCCGAAGAAGGTCACGATCAGATCGTAGGGGGCCAGAGCTTGATTCAGCCGTGCCTCGGTTAACGAGTCGCCCCGGACTAACTGGGTCAGGCGTCCTTGGGCATAGAGGCCGACGACGGTCACGTCGCCGGTCGCCGGCGGCTCGCCGGTGGTTTCAATGTCCAGATACACGGCCTTGTGTTTGAAGGTATCGAAGAGGCGCCAGTGGTCGCGCGGCTTCAGACAGCGGGCGAAGTAGCGGGCCTGGCCTTGTGTCAGGTGGTGAAGCGCGGCGGCAATGTCCCGGTCGTACAGCGCTTTGCGGGTGGCGCTGAGGCCGTGGGGCGCGGGGCGGTCCAGAAACGTCCGCCAGTCCGGAATGCCGTCCTCCCACCAGCGCCGTTCCGTATATTCGCCCACGCCCTTGAGTAAGACGAAGGTGGATTGCAGCATGATGATCGTCGTGCGATGTCGCTGGATTGTCGCGATTGTGGCGCGGATTCTAGCCTTGATTTAGGGATGGAAACAAGATAAATTCCGCGGGAGTCGGCGGCGGCTGTTCCTGACGAACAGCCGCGGGGTGTCCACGAGGGTGTCCATGGCGGAGAACGGGGTCAAACGCATCGCGATCAAGATCGGCGGGGTGCGGCTGGAAGCGGAACTGAAGCACAATAAAACCACCGAGGCGATCTACGCCGCCTTGCCGGTGGAAGCCCCGGTGAACAGCTGGGGCGAAGAGTTCTACTTCAAGATGCCGGGCGTCAAGGACCACCGGGAGACCGCGACGACGCAGGTGAAAGTGGGGGACGTGGCCTTTTGGGGAGCGGGAGAAGTCCTCGCCATCTTCTTCGGGAGGACGCCGATGAGCATGGGGCCCGATCCGGTGCCCGCCGACCGGGTCAACGTGGTCGGCCGGATCGTGGGCGATGCGACGGTGCTCCGTCAAGCCTTGGGCGCCGCCACGATTCGAGTCGATAAAGCCTAAGGCGCTTCGTGGAGCTCTCCCCGGCCGGCCCTGCATCGTGGGGACCAGATGAAGCTTTCGAAAGAACGGGTGGCCCATCTCGCACAGACCTTGGGAACCAGGCTGCAGGCCCAGGGGCATGTGGATCTGATCGGCACGCCGAAAGCCTTGGCGGAAGCCTTGGAACAGGCGGTTACGGACGAGTTGATGGTCGAGGATCGCCTCAATGCGGAGATCCGCGGGCTGATGAAAGCCTACGAGACGGAGATCGAGCAGGGGCGAGTGGATTACCAGAAAATGTTTACGATGATCAAAAGCAAGCTGGTGCGGGACCGGGGATTGGTGCTCTGAAAAAGGCTGTCAGCTTTCAGCCATCGGCTCATAGCGTGTCCGGCTACGGAGCTGAATGCTGACGGCTGATAGTTGGCTGCGATGTTATTGAGCGACGACAAAGTCACGCATCTTGCGCACGTGATCCTGGGTTGCCTGAAGAAAACTTCGGCCGCGAAGTTGAAGGGCGACGAGACGCAGGCTCTACGGGAGATCAAGCGTATTTTGGCGTCGGAGCTCGCCCAGGAGGAAGCGATCGAGCGGGCGGTGCGGGCCAAGCTGGCCTCCTATTCCCGTCCGATCGCGGAGGGCAGCCAGGAATGGGAGGTGTTGTACCGGAAGACGATGGAGGAGGAACTGCGCAAGCACAAGCCCGCTTGAGGATCACCTGTACGTGCCTGAGAGGACATGATGAAAGCCATTACCGCCTTGACTCTCTTCTGCGCGATGCTGTGGTGTGCCGCCTGCACGAAAGAGCCGGAGAAGCCGAAAGCGCGGGTCCCCTTGCCGCTCGGGATGAGCGCATCGGCTGTGGCCGTCCAAGCCACGGAGCAAGGAACACGAGCCTATCAAAGCCGCCGGTTTGACGAGGCGAAAACGGCGTTCGAACAAGCGGTGGCCGCGGCGCCGGATTTCGGCGAAGCCCATTACAACCTGGGGTTGGTACTGTTTGCCATGGGCGACAACGATGCGGCCCACGAGCATTTCATCGAAGCGGCGAACCTCGCTCCCGGCAACAAGGTGATCTGGGACTCGCCGGCCTTGCGTCAATACGGCAACCCGGACCCGAGCATTCCCAAGAAAAAAGTCGAGTACCAAGGCAAAAAAGGGGGGACGGGGCCGGGGATTCATTGACAACCGGTCGAATATTGGGGAGGGACGTAGCATCGTGGCGACAGAATTAGCGGTCGGCGATCGGGCCCCGGACTTTTCACTGTCCGATGAAAACGGGAAGACCGTCAGCCTGAAGAGTCTCAAGGGGACGCTCGTCGTGCTCTATTTTTACCCCAAAGACGACACGCCCGGATGTACGAAAGAGGCCTGCGACTTTCGCGACTCCCGGAAGCGACTGCAACAGACCGGGGCGATCGTGCTGGGGGTCAGCTTGGACGGAGCGGAATCCCACCGCAAGTTCATCGCCAAATTCGATCTGCCGTTCTCGCTGCTGTGCGACGAGGATGCCTCGGTGTCCAAAGCCTACGGGGTCTACAAACTGAAGAACATGTACGGGAAGAAGTATTGGGGGATCGAGCGGAGCACTTTCGTGATCGATGGGCGGGGCGCCATCAAGGCCCTGTTCCGCAAGGTCAAGGTGGATGGCCATGTGGACGAAGTGCTGGCTGCCTTAAAGACGTGAGGAAGCTGTCAGTCACCAGCCCTCAGCTCCCGGCTGAACGCTGACGACCGCAGGCTGAGCGCTTTCTTGGATGGACGCTCGAGAGAAAACCTGGCACGGCCTACGGGCTGCATCCCTATCCCTCGTTCCGGGTCTCGGACACCTGTATCTGGGCGAGAAGCGCGGCTATGCCCTCGTGGCATGTGCCGTGGTCCTGGTTCTGGTCTCCCGGCTCCTGTGGGCTCCCGCGGAACTCCCTTATCTGAGTTTGATCATCTTGTCCGGCGTGGATGCCTATTCCATCGCCAAACGCGGCCATGGCCTGATGTAGATGGCAGCATTCCAGCCTCGTGGCCTGGCGGAGGTGCCGGTGGCTAGACGGTCGGCGGAGATTTCCGGCCCAGCCGGGCGAGCCGACGGCGCCAAGGCTTCCCTTCGCCAGGCCCTTTCACGCATCCATGCTGCCAGCCTAGAGCACCCTGTCTCGCCGGGTTCTCCTTGTCGGCTTGTCCGGATCCTCCCCGCTGTGTTCCTGGCGCTCATGTGCTGGGGAGAAGTTGGGGGACCGGCTGACGCGGCGGAGAAAATTCAGGGACAATTATCGGTGCGCGATGCCTTGTCCGCGCCGGGAAAGCCGGTGCGGATCGAAGCGAAGTTGACGCGCACCGGTCTGGGGCAGCCGGGTTTGGGCGGTGAGCCCTTGGAGTTGCTGATCGAGGGGGGCAAGGCCATCCAGGCGATGACCGGCGGCGACGGCCGGGCCTGGTTCGATGCGACCTGCCGGATGCGCGGGGCGTACACTTTCACCGTCAAGGTCGCCGGCAGTCCGAGGGTTGACAGTCCGGATGCAACCGGAACCCTGGCTTGCTGGGAGCACCGCCGTCCTATTCTGCTCGTGGATCTTGCGGCGCTGGCCAAGCCGTTTCGAGCTCCCTTCGATCTCCCGCCCGGCCTGTCGCTTCCGGTAGGCAGCGCGGAACCGGAGCCGATTGCCGAAGCGGCGGAAGAACTCAAGCGACTGACCGAATATTTCTACAACATCCTCTACCTCTCCTGGCCTCAACAAGGCGGCTGGAGCGGGGAGACGGATGCGCAGACGTGGCTGAGGCGAGCCAAGTTCCCGACCGGGCCTCTCGTGACGGTACGTCCCGGCCCAGCCGGTTTAGCCGAGCTGTTGGCGCAACTCAAAGCCGACGGGTGGGACAACGTCAAGGTCGGAATCGGGCGGACGAAGGAATTTGCCGAAACGATGGTCGCCCATCGGATCGAGACGGTCATCTTCCCTGCCGGGTCCCGCGACGAGGACGTACCGAAGAAGGCGCACCTTATCAAGGATTGGAGGGAAATCCGAAAGAAGCTGCGGAGTTAAAGGCTTTTCCCCGGCCATCCGCACTTTGTGTTTTGTGTCCGGTTGCTTTAAGATGCGACCATACCGATCTCAAGACCCAGGTTGCGTGACGAAGAAACTCCAAACGATGCGAGCCAAAACCAGCTTCTTGTGTCAGGCTTGCGGGCACCAAGCTCCTCGATGGTTGGGGCGCTGTCCGGACTGCGGACGGTGGAACAGCCTGAAAGAGGAACGGCTTCCCGCCACAGGACCGGGGCGTTTGGGCAATCCGGGCGGCGCCGGTTCGAAAGCGACCCCCATCGGCGAGATCGAGATCGTCGGCGAAGATCGGCTGCTGACGGGCATCGGGGAATTGGATCGGGTGCTGGGCGGGGGCGTCATTCCTGGATCGGTGATTCTGATCGGCGGCGACCCGGGTATCGGCAAGACGACGCTCCTGCTGCAGGCCCTGCCGAAGCTGGCCCAGGCAGGGGAAAAAGTCCTCTATGTCTCCGGGGAGGAATCTCCCCGGCAAATCAAGATGCGTGCGCAGCGGCTGGCGGTGGATGATCCGGCCCTCTTCATCCTGGCCGAGACGTCCCTGGAAACGATTTTCAAGTCGATCCAGGAATTGCAGCCGACGGTCGTGGTGGTGGATTCCATCCAGACCGTCTACACCGACCAGATGACGTCCGCGCCGGGCAGCATCAGCCAGGTCCAGGAGGTGGC
>JAGWTI010000124.1 GCA_028876065.1 Nitrospirota bacterium | reverse complement strand
CCGCCGGACAACGTGGTGGCCGGTTGTCCAAGCCGGAGGTAGCCGAGTCCGATGCTGATCAGCAGGTGGAGGGTTGTCCCCAGTTTCCCAGCGCCGGATGGGGTGCCGGAAAAAAACGACAAGGCCTCGCTGACGGTCAGGCCCAAGACCTCGTGGATGGTCTTGCCGCGCAGGCGGACGCTCAATACTTCTGGCTTGAACCGGCGCCCCCCGCAGTCTTCGCACGTGGCGTAGATATCCTCGAAGAAGTACATCTCCAGTTTTTCGTACCCGTTGCCCTGGCACCGTTCGCACCGGCCGCCGGCCTGGTTGAATGAAAAATGAGAAGCGGTCAGCCCCTGCCGGCGCGCGGCAGGCTGGGCGGCGAAGAGCCGGCGAATGTCGTCGAACACTTTCAGATAGGTGATCGGATTGGAGCGCGGGGTCCGGCCAATCGGCTGTTGGTCGATCAGACGCACGCCGTGGAGGTGCTCCAGGCCTTTGATCGCGCGGAAGCGGCCGATGGGCAGGGTCTCGGTCCGGAAGGCCCGTGCCACCGCTCGGTAGACGGTGTCTTCCACCAGCGTGCTTTTCCCCGAGCCGGAGACCCCGGTGACGCACACCATCATGCCCAGCGGAATCCGGACGGTCAGATCCTTGAGGTTGTGCTCGCTGGCGCCGGCCAGGATCAGGGCGTTCCCCGAACCTCTGCGACGAACCCGCGGGAGCGCGATGTGCGCATCTCCCCGCAAATACCGCGCGGTCAGGGCCTGATCGTCGGCCAAAAAATCCTTCACCGACCCGGCGCAGACCACCTCGCCGCCCAGCGCTCCGGCCCGCGGTCCCATTTCGATCACATGGTCGGCGGCCAGGATCATCTGCCGGTCGTGCTCCACGACGACGACCGTGTTGCCGTGGTCGGCCAAATCCCGAAGGATCGTCGCCAGGGTGGCCGTGTCCCGGGCGTGAAGGCCGATGGTCGGTTCGTCCAGCACGTACAAGGTGCCGACCAGATGGGCGCCAAGCTGATTCGCCAGGGCGATCCGTTGCGCTTCCCCGCCGGAGAGGGTGCGGGTTTGCCGCGCCAGGGTGAGGTAGCCGAGGCCCACGCGCAGGAGAAAGCCCAACTTCAGTTTCAGCTGGCGCAAGAGATCTTGAGCCACGCGGGATTCAAATTCCGAGAGCGTCAGCCGGTCGAGCCATTCAACGGCGTCCGCCACCGTCAGCTCCATGGTCTCGTGGATGGCCTGTCCGGCGACCTGTATGTCCCTGGCGTCCGGTTTCAGCCGGCTTCCGCCGCAAGCGGTGCAGGGGACGGGGCTGCGATAGCGGCTGAGGAAGACCCGCACGTGGAGTTTGTACCGCTTCTGCTCCAGGTATTCGAAGAACTGCGTGATCCCGTCGAATTTCTTGTCGCCCTGCCACAGCAAGGCTCGTTCCTGGTCTGAGAGCTTGCCGTAGGGGGTGGTCAGGCTCACCCCGCGGCGTTTCATGGCCACCCACATTTGCTTCTGCCACCAGTCCGTGCCCGGTTTGGTCCAAGGTTCGATGGCGCCGTCGGCCAGTGAGCGGTTGCGATCGGGAACGACCAGGGCCTCGTCGTAGCGGAGGATGTTGCCGAATCCCTTGCACTCGGGGCAGGCGCCCAGGGGATGGTTGAAGGAAAAGAGCAGCGGTCTGATCGGAGGGAAGGTGCGTCCGCAACGCTGGCACTGGAGCCGCTGGCTGTACGTCTGTCGGCCTTGGCCGATGACGTCCGCCCGGCACAGGCCGTCCCCTTCGCGAAAGGCGGTTTCGATCGCCTCGCTCAGCCGCCCGCGATTGTCCGGACGGAGCACCAGTCGGTCGAGGACGACGTGAAGCTCGGCTCCCGGAGGGCGAGGAATGGTCTCGCCGGCCTGCAGGTCGATCAGCTCGTCGCCTTGCTTCAGACGGACATAGCCGCGGGCGAGCAGGGATTCGGTGAGCGTTCGGTCGTGGCCCGGCCCCGGATCTTTGAGCGGGAACAGGATCATCGCCCGCGCCTCGGGGAAACGGGCCAGCAGGTCATCCGCGACGCTACCGGGATGGAAGCCCTGTGCGACTTCCTTGCAGGTGGGACAGACCGGCCGGCCGACTTTGGCGAACAACAGCCGGAGCAAGTCGGCGATCTCCGTCGCCGTGGCCACGGTGGAGCGGGAGGTGCGGACCGGATTTTTTTGCTCGATGGCGATGGCCGGACGGATGTTGACCAAGCGGTCCACATCGGGACGGTCCAGCCGTTCCAAAAACATCCGGGCATAGGTGGAGAGCGACTCGACATAGCGCCACTGGCCTTCGGCATAGAGGGTGTCGAAGGCCAGCGAGGACTTGCCGGACCCGGATACCCCGGTGATGGCCGTCACCGCATTGTGTGGAATCCGCACGCTGATGTTCTTGAGGTTGTGCTGGCGGGCTCCCTCGACCAGGAGATCGCCGGAGGGTTGGGGCTTGGGCATGGGTGTCTAATCCGCTACCGCATGGCCAATTTGACCATGGCGATCAGGGCCGTGTAGAGGGTCAGGGCGCCGGCCCAGGCGAGCCAGAAATTGGTTCGGGGCAGGGCGAAGAGCAGCACGCTGACGTAGGCCACCCAAGGAATGACGAACCAGAGCAAGTGCCGGGCGTAGCCGACAGCCAGCTCGGTTCCCCCGTTCAGATAGATCAGGATGATGGTCACGCCGGTAATGGCCGGGAAGGTGCTGATGAACGCGGCCAGAAAGCCGCGCCCTTGTGCGCCGACATACGAAGACAGGCTGACGATGGCGCCTCCCAGCACAAAGTACAGTAGCGGCTTGATGATCTCGTTCATGCGGCCCCCTCGCTCGCTCGTGCCTCCGTCCCCCCGAACGCGTCCATGGCTTCCCTGATCAGGACATCCCCCTGGCCCGTGTAGCGGGGGGAGAAGTGAAAGACCACCAAATGCCGGACCCCGGCTTTTCTGGCCAAGAGGCCTGCTTGTTTGGCCGTCAGGTGGTATCGTGCACCGGCTTTCTCCGCATCCGCCTCAAGGTATGGGGCTTCGCAATAGAGAACGTCGGCGCCCCTGGCCAGCTCCACGATCTTGGCCTCGTTGTCTGCGTCGTAGCGGGCGTCCACGACGTAGGCCAGCTTCTGTCCGCGTGTGATCGTGACGAATTGATCTCGCAGGTCCCCCAGCCGGAATTCCCGTTCCTCGCGGCGATGCTCGACATAGAGCGTGGCGGTGAAACGGAAGTCGTCGGGTCGGCCTTGCCAGAGGTGCTGTTTCATGTCTTTGAGCCAGGGCCCGACCGGCAGACCGGCTGCGTGAAGCCTCTCCTTGTTGACGTTGATGTGGAATTGCTCCTGCAAAGCATAGCCGAACGAAGGAATCCGGTGGTTCAACGCGATCGCCTTGACCGTGAACATCGGGTCCTCCAGCACGGGGAAGGGCGTGCAAGGGTCCGATGGGCGGCAGGGTTGTGCCGGCATCGTGATGGGCTGAAACCCGTCGGTGGCTCGAAAGAGAGTGTACAGGACTTCTTCGGGATGGAACTCTCGGACCTCGATCGTCAGCGGGTACCCGTCCACCAGGTTCCAGGTGTAGCCCCGGAGTTTTCCGGTGACGTTGGCGATCAATCCCGGCGGGCCCGTGAGGCGCAACGTTTTGCCGCGCCCAAGGGCGACGCGGAGGATCGGATCGAAGCCGATGAAGTGGTCCATGTGCGTATGCGAGATGAAGAGGTCGCTGGCTCGCAGGAGGCGGGTGGGGCCCAGTGACTCGTTCTGGCCCAGATCGAAGAGCAGCGCGCAGCGCGCCCATTTGATTTCGACGTAGAGGCCCGGGTCGCCGAACGGATCGTTGACGAGGGAGCTGGAAAAAGATGGAGTCATAGGGCGTTGAGCCGTTGGGGCAGGGACGCGTCGCCCGTCGCCTGCTCGATCCGAGATGATTCAACCACTGAACGACGTCTTGAATCAATCCTCACGTGAGGGCCGCTTTCAACACCGCATACAGGATCAGGACTTCGATCGCATGGGCCACGATCGTGGCATAGAGGTTTCGGAGTCGAACCCAGATCATACCCCAGATGAGCCCGTCCCAGACAGCGATCCAATGCAAATGTTTGAAGGTCGCGACCATGAACGGGTCAAAAGCGAAGGCCAGCGCGGACACGATGACGGCGAGCGCTTTTCCGGGGGGCTGCAGTGGCTGCGGCTTTTGGGGGACGAGGGCGAGCAGCCGCCCCAGCAGGAAGCCGCGGAAGTTGAGTTCCACAAAGACGGCAATGAAAAGAATGAACCAGGGGAACATGAACAGGGGGGGCGCCTGGGCATGCGGCGTCAGGCGGAGAAATGCGATGTCGCCACCCAGTAAGGGCACCAGGTAGAGGATGACCGAAACGTTCAGTCCGCCTAAGAGTAATCCTGTGGCGAGTCCCCAGCGGAGGCCTTGTCCGATGTGCCGCGGCGTAAGCCCCAGCCTTTGGCCAGGGTTCTGATTGTAGCTGGCCCAGATCATCAGGCCGAGATAGGCCAGAGCTTGGGGGAGAAACTGAATGACGAATTCAGCCTGAAGCCGAAGCGGGAGGGCATAGTAGAGGCCGGTGCTCAGCACTGGAGGTACTGCAAGCCAGGCGAACCGTTCACCGGCTGTGTCCTGCAGATGGCTGATCGTTGGGCGTGAAGACAGCCTGGGCTGGATGGGCACCGGAGGCTACTGCAGTTCGATCTTGTAGCGTTCCAACGTCGTGGCCTTGGTGCGGGCCAAGTTCGAGAGAGACTTGTTATAGTCTACGACCGCCCGCAGTTCGTTGCCCCGGGAGGTGGCCAAGTCGCGTTGGAAGTCCAGCACGAAGCGGGTGGTGCTCAAGCCGACGTTGAGCCGTTCCTGCTCGGCCTGGAGCTGCTTCTCGGCCATGATCCGCGCGGAGCGGGTGGTTTCGATCCGCTTGAAGTCGGTCTGCACGCGCCGCACGGCCTCGCGCACGCCGACGATCACCTGCTGCCGGACGCTCTGCAAGGAAACCTGGGCATTACGGCCTTCCAGTTGCCGCTTATTGTACTGGCTCCACGCCGAACGGTTGCCGAGGGGGTAGCTGAGTACGAGCCCGGCGCCGTAGTTGTAATAATCGCCCCCGAAGTTCCGCGAGAACATGTCCGACGCGTCCTTGCCCAGACCGGCCAATCCGCCGGTTCCCTGAAACGCGAGGTTCGGCAGCAATTGATTTTTGGCGAATTTGGTGTTCAGCTCGGCGGTCTCGGTGTTCTTGCCTGCCTGCAGGACTTCCGGCCGCATCTTCAGCGCCACGTCAATGGCTTCCTCCAGGCTGAGCGGTTCGAGCGACTTGACGGGCTGATCCACCGGGATCAACTGGATATCCTGGCGCAGCTCTTCCTCGGAAGGATTCAGCAACCGCCGGAACTGGTCTTCCTGATCCCGAATGGCTTTCTCCGCGATGATGACCTGTTCGATGCGCGACGCCACCGCGGCTTCCGCTTGCAGGACATCCACAATCGCCATCACGCCGGCCTTGGCTTTGGCCCGGTTGCTGGCCAGCAATTCCTCCGCGGCTTTGAGCGCGGCTTGCGCCACCTTCAGGTTCTCGTTGACGAAGACCACTTCCCAGTAAGTCTGTTCCACCGTGGCGATGACGGTGAGAACCCGGTCCGTGAAGACATGCTCCTCTACTTTTGCGTTGTTCTGGGCGACCGCGATGAAGGTTTTGTTGATGTCCGTGCCGAAGTTTTTGAGCAGGGGCTGGGTCAGCGTGAGGGCGAGGCCGGAAGTCCAGCCCGGATTGAACAAGAACGTATTTTGGCCCGCGACGAACGTCCGTTGAGGACTGTAATTGAGGTCGTAGTTTCCGCCCGTCATGAGGTTTTGCGTCAGGTCCGCGGTGATGCCCGCCGAGTTTTGGTCGAAGGTTTGGATTTTGGTCAGGTCTGCGGCTGAGAATCCGAAGACCGGTCGGTTCAGCGGCTGGACCTGGCGGTTGTACTGACCGTTGAAGCTCAGGGTCGGGTCGAACTTGGCCTGCTCGAAAATGATGTCGGTGAGCCGGCTTGCCTTGGTCTGACGGCTGATGGTGATGTCGAGGTTTTGCTGCAGGGCGCGCAACACGGCATCCGCAATCGAGATCGATTCTTTGCGCGGTTCGGGTAATTTGGGTTGTTCTGTGGCGGTCCAAGCCGGGGGAGCGGGGATCAGTCCACACAGCAGCGTCAGCACAAACATGGCGCCAACTGCAGCCAGCCGCGTCGAGAGTCTCGTGTGAGCGTGCATGAGAATCCCCCTTGCGCTATGTGAGAAAGGGCTCCATAATATAGCGTCTGCCGTGTCGGCTGTCACCGACTATCTATTGAGGGCGAATGAATCGTCCATGGCTCCTTGCCGCGTTCCTGTTCCTGGCTGTGCAGGCCCCTCTGCCGGATGCCGCGCAGGCCCAGTTCGTGTCCGGCGTCCGAGGCCTCAACGGAGGAGTCGCCCCGCTCTTCAACCTCACAGGGCCGGGCAACTTCTACGCGGACGCGCAAGGCACCCAGGGCTTCATGTATACCCCGGGGTCCAATTTCGAATCCTATAGTTTTCGCGTGCCGAGCGGACAGGCCTGGAGCGGAGCCATGATGACGCTCGGGCCCCAGTTAAGCATCGGATTGATCTCCGGAGCCAACCAGGCTGCCTTTTCAGCGCAGACGGGGACCGTGCAATTGTCCTCTTCCGCGACGATCTTCCCTCCCGCCCCCAGGGTCTTGTCTCCGCTGCCGCGCATCCAGTCGTCCATTCTGGACATAGAAGAAGACATCCCCTAGCCACGCTCACATGGAGCGATGAACGGGAAGGGAGCGCCGGCACGGGCTCTTGCGAGGCCTGTGTCATGGCGCGTCTGCCAGGTGCCAGCTCAACGCCAACACATAGCGGGCCACCCGCTCGAGAATGTCCGGGGCCACGGTGTCTACCCGATCGGAGGGCTGGTGAAAATGAGGATGGGGGCCGGCGCTGACGATGGTCGCGGTCGGGACCCCGGCTTCCTTGAAAGGGACGTGGTCGCCTCCGGGAAAGAAGCCGTAGAGATCCAGTTGTTCCGCGAGGCCGGCTCGCTGTCCTGCCCGTGTTGCCGCTTCTTTCGAGAGTCCGGTAAGCCCTACGGTCAACCGCCCGTTGCCGATGCCCGCATGGTCCACGTTGAGCATGGCGATCGTTCGGGTAAGCGGCATGGTCGGTTTGCCCACGTACAGCCGCGAGCCGAGCAGGCCCTGCTCCTCGCCGCTGAAGGAAATGAACAGGATC
>JAGWTI010000123.1 GCA_028876065.1 Nitrospirota bacterium | reverse complement strand
AGACGGTCACATAACTGAGGGACTTGGAGTAGTAAAGAAATGGCTTGTCTGCGGAAGCATGCCGCTGCTGCCAGTCACGAATCAGCTGGGTCAACTCTTCGTAGAGCCCCGGGGAAACTTTGTGGTCGATCTCGTACTCGAAGTCATAGGCGATCTTCCCCAGATCCACCACCCTCGGGTCATACACATAGGCATAGGCCAGTCCAGGCCCCGTGATGCGGATGCCGTACTGGCTCGGTCTCGTGAAATAGGGGCTGAACCGCTCGAGCCAGAATTTCCCGGTCCCTTGCGGAGGCTGGAGGTGCAGGAGGGAGGGAATCAGCTCGATCTGCTTTCTGTAATCCTCGTCCGTCTCCTGCGGGAACCCCAACAGGATGTTCCACGACACATCCACATGGTAGTAGAGACTCCATTTCAAGCACTGCACGTTCTGCATGGGGCTCACGCCCTTGTCCATCTCATGGAGTTGGGCTTGGCTCAGGCTCTCGATGCCCGGTTGCATGCACTTCACCCCGCCCTGCGCCAGGGTCTGAATCTGCTTCTTGTGCAAGTTGCTCTTGGTCTCGATAAACACATCCAGGTCCAGGTGGTCCGCGGCGAACTTGCCGAATAGCTCGTCCACATATTTCATATCGATGATGTTGTCCACCAGACGGAAGCGGGTGGAGTCGTAACGACTGGACAAGTAATCCAACTCCTGCGCAACCTGCGCCGGGGCCTTGGCCCGAAATTTCATGCTTTGGGCGTTGAGGCCGCAGAAAGTGCAGTGATGCTTCTCGCCCCACCAACAGCCCCGGGACCCTTCGTAGAGCAGGATGCGGTCCAATCCCTGGGACGGCTCCCCACCGAGTTCGGCGGCTTGCCGAAAATAATCGTCGTAATCGGGCGGTCCCGTCCGCTGAAATTCGGAGAAGAGCTTGAAATTCGGCTCGAAGCAGATCCGCCCCTCGCGGCGACAGGCCACGCCCTTCGGAAGCATGTCCTCCTTCCCATCGAGAATCTGCCTCACCAACGGAGGAAACACTTCCTCGCCTTCTCCGACCACCACATAATCGACCCAGGTAAAGGCGCGGAGGTGTTCGAGACCCATTTCCCCGTCGAAATTGGCTCCGCCGAACACGATTCGCACGTCCGGATAGAGGTCCTTGATGAGTTTGGCCAGAGACAGGCTGGCGACATTCTGGTCGAACGTGGAGGTGAACCCGACGACCTTGTATTGTCCCCAATCAATCGCCGCCATGGCCCAGGTGAGAAACTGCGGAGCCCCCCTGCCGGCCAGCTCTTCAAAAAATGCGATAGGCTGACCGCTTTCACGGGCCAATTCTTCGAAGACCGGCTTGAAAGTGCGGGGATAGTCGGCATGCTTGGGATTGTCGCGGAACAGCAGGTGGGAAAACAGCCATTCCCCGAGCAGCCCGCGCTTCTCACACAGCAGTTCGTACAGCGGCACGCCGATCTTGTGCGCGAACCGGAGATTGAGATAGTGGCTGGTGACGCCGATGCCCTGGGACTTGAGCAAAGCGGAGAGCGTCCCCAACTGAATGGACGGATACTTGGAATAGCCGAACGGCATATTCACAAGCGCGACTCTGCTCTCGTCGCTCACGGCCTTCTCCCCACCGGCGACCGAGGTCGGCTCAGGCCTCCGACACGGTCACGGTCATCTCGACCCGTTCGAGCGGATTGTCCCGACCGTCCCGCTTCACCGCGACGATCGTGTCCGCCACGTCCATTCCGCTCACGACTTCGCCGAACGCCGTATATTGCCAGTCCAAAAAGTTGGCGTCGGCCACGCAAATAAAGAACTGCGAGCCGGCACTGTCCGGGTCGTTCGCCCTGGCCATGGAGAGCACGCCCCGCCGGTGCGGTTTACTGTTGAATTCCGCCTTCACCCGGTGGCCCGGCCCCCCCATCCCGTGCATGGACCGGTCCGGCTTCTTGCTGTTCGGGTCCCCGCCCTGGATCATGAATCCGGGGATCACCCGATGAAAGGTGGTGCCATCGTAGAACTTCTCCTGCGCCAGCTTGATGAAGTTCTTCACATGGCCCGGCGCCACATCCGGGTAAAACTTGAGGACGATCTCGCCCAGCGGCTCCCCTTTCATGGTGACGGCGACGGTCGCCCGAGTGTGCTCGTTCGGCTCTGTCATGGCTTTCCGCTCCTTCCCAAATGATTCCACGGCGACGGCGCCGCCGCTTCCTGTGCTCCTCCCAACCCCTCATTGATCCCGGCCCAGCTTTCCCCATCGTCGTCGCTTCGAAACACCCCGGCGCTCGTTCCCGCATAGAGCACGCGGCCCCCGGGCGAGGCCAGGACTTGAACGGACAGCTCCGTCAGCCCCACATTCTGGGGAAACCACTTCTGTCCTTGGCTGACCGTCCTGAAAATCCCCCGCCCCGTGGCCACAAACAATCCCTTGTCGCTCACGACGATTCCCCGGATCGAGTCATTGGGAAGCGAGCGGCTGATGGGAAGCCACGTCTCGCCTCCATCCACGCTCCGAAAGACCCCTCCGTCGAACGTGCCGGCGTACAAGGCTTGGTCACGATCCAGGACCAGCACCCGAATGAAGTTTTCGACCAAGCCTTCATGGTCCTTGAGTCCTTTGGAGAGACGAGTCCACTCCGTTCCGTTGAACTTCAGCCGGACCACCCCTTTCCCGGACGTGCCGGCAAAGAGGGTTCGATCCGCGCCCATCACCAGGGTATGAATCAGCAGGTCGCCGAGCCCCTTGGTCACGCGGGCCCATTGCGTCTCCCCATCGCCAAGACGGTATACGCCATCGCCGGTCCCGGCATAGAGCGCGCGGCCGTCGACCAACAGGGCCTTGACCTCCAAGCGTTTGAGCCCTTCGTTCACGGGCTGCCAGTTTGCGCCCCCATTGTCGCTTTTGAACACCCCGCCCCTGAGGGTTCCCACATACACGCGTCCGTCTTCGGCAACGGCCAAGGAGAGAATAAACTGATCGCTCAATCCCTCGCTGGCGGAGGCCCAGGTTTTTCCTTGGTCGTGGCTGCGAAACACCCCTTGGCCGAACGAGCCGGCATACAGGGCCTGATCCTTGCCCACCGCCAAGGCCTGGATGCTGGGGGCCGGGCTGATCGGCACTTGCGCCAACGGGGCCTCATGGCGACCCGGCGATCGCTGGGCGGCACAGGGCTGGGCCGCCCCGAAGCACACGGCACACGTCATCAGCAACAAGGCCGTTTTCAACGTGGGCATCATTTCACCCGCTGGCCCGCCGTGCCGGTCGGCAGCACGGGAACCGGTCCGTCGGCATCCGACCCGGGCATCCCTTGCGGGAGGCGCCGCCCGAACAAGCGGGTACCCAGGATGCCGATTTCATAGAGGATCATGAGAGGCACCGCCATCAGCAGCATGGTGAACAACGTCGCATCCGGCGTGACGATGGCCGACACGATCAAGGCCGTCATGATGGCATGCTTGCGATAGTGACTGAGCAGGGCGGGCGAAACCACGCCGATGCGCGACAACAGCGTCAGGACCAACGGCAACTCGAAGGCGAATCCGAAGATCAACAGGAACTTCACGTTGAAATCGACATAGGTGCCGACCGCCAGTTGAGGCATCAGAGACCGATCCATGCCGAAACTGACAAAGAACTGGACCACCAGCGGCAGGATCACCAGATTGCAAAAGACCAGCCCCAGCGCGAAAAACCCCGCCGCCAGACAGAAGAGGGGGATCGCCCAACGCTGCTCCCGAGGCAGCAGCGCCGGCTCGATGAATTTCCAGCATTGATACAGGATCACCGGCATGCTCAAAACGATGCCGGCCAAGATCGACACCTTCACCGACGCAAACAGCGCTTCGGTGGGACTGTAAAAGATCAAGTCGTCCGCGAAGGGCCGTTTGAACCATTGGATCAATTCCCCCGCATAGGCGAAGGTCAGGAGAAAAGACGCCGCGACCGTCCCCGCAATGATCAGCAGGCGCCGCTTGATGTTGGCCACGTGATGAGCCAACGGCGGCAGCACGGCAGACATGGATTTCAAGCCGGGAAATTCCATTGTGCGCATCCGCAGCCCGTCGCCGCGCGAGCGGCGTCGTCTACCCCTTCTCCCGATACAAGCGGATCAGTTCCGCCATCCGGTCTTTCTTGGCCAACTTCTCTTTTTGAAGCTGCTTCTTGATCAGCTCTTCTTGGGGGGTCAGCACATGCCGTTTTTGCAATTCCGCCAGTTCCGCATCCAGCCGGTGGTGCGTCTGCTCGAGTTCCCGAAATTCCATGCTGGACTCCCTCAACAGCTCCGAGACGCGCGTATCAGTCAGCATGCTTCACCTCCTGGCTCAGTGTGAGAACGCGTACCGAATTCCGTTGCATGAGCACGGCATCTTCGATCGGATCGGTATAGTACTGGGCCCGCACGGCCACGTGCCGGAACCCCAGCTCTTCGTACAAGCGCACGGCCGGCAGGTTTGATGCCCGCACTTCCAGCACAGCCCGTTCGGCGCCCTCGGTTTGGGCCGCGGAAAGGGCCTGGAGGACCAAGGCCTTGGCGATCCCCTGTCGCCGGCGCCCCGCTTCCACGGCGAGGTTCATCAGGCGCACTTCTTCAAACACGACCCACCAGCAGAGATAGCCGACGATGAAGCCAGGCCGCCCTTCCGACGTCAATCGCGCGGCAAGCAACCGGCTGAAGGGGTTCTGAAACTCCGCCTCGAACATCCTGCGGGTCCAGGGCGCGGTGAACGACTGTTGTTCGATCGCGACCAGACGGTCGAGGTCTTCCAGCTGCGCAGGCGCAAACACGAACGGAGACGCCATGCAATCCTCAATCACGGCGCACCTATGACCGTCCACGATTACCGACGCTCTCGATCGAGGCGGGCGCGACGGCCGGCACCCGTTTCTCCCAGGCAACTTCCGCTTCAGCCCGTTGGACATACAAAGGGGCCAGCCCGGGACGAGCCGTATCGCCTTGCGCCAGCCGCTCCATTCCGGCCAAGCCGACGCTCACGGCGGACACGGGCATCGCCTCCCGAGAGGCTTCGTCCACCGTGGCCTTCCGATCGTCGAGCAACGAGCGCAACGTCTCCCTGTTGGCTTCCCACCCTTCACCGAGCACAAGGGGCCGGCCTGTGACGGATTCAGCCCACGTGCGGAGCGTCCCGACTCGTTCTTCCGAAATGCGCGTCAGGGTCGTGTCCGAGGTCCACTGATACAGGGCCCAATAGACCTCGCCGGTCCTGGCCCGCAACATGGGACACACCGTGCGCCCTGCTTCCCGGTGATTCCACGCCAAGGCTTCCAGCGTTGGAACCGCCGCCAGAGGAAGGCCGGCGACCGTTCGAAAGCCCATCATCGTGGCAAGCCCGACCCGCAAGCCGGTGAACGACCCAGGCCCGATCGAAACCGCCAGTCCGTTCAAGGTGGAGAGGGCGATCCCGCTCTCGGCGAACAGCCGATCAATGGTTGGCACCAATCTCCGCGCATGGGCGCCTTGGGCATCCTCATCGGAACGAACCAGCACTCTCGTCCCGTCCAGAATCGCCACGCTCTGGCGCCCTGTGGCTGTGTCCACCGCCAAGATTTTCACGCTCCCCTCCCTGCGAGCAGCGGAACCATCCCTGCAACCGACGGGGCCGGCCGGCCGGTTCCCCCGCTCCCCATCCACGCCACGCCCAAATCTTCCGGCTTCAGAGTCGGATTCGGCACGATTTCATGGAAGGTCAATTGCAGGGCACCCAACCCCTGCCCGTCTTGGATCGTCACCTTGAAGGGCTTCAGGAGCGAGCCGGTTCCCTCGGGCAGGGACGCTTCCTGAACGGCTCGAAAATCCTCGAACCGCACGGTGGCCTCCAACTGACCGGAGGGGCTCAGACGGTCTTCTTGCACAACCTGCAGCAGGCGGCGGTCGAACCAAATCCTGCGCAGCGGCTTCGGACTGTCGGCGGCGGGGCCAGACGGCGCCATCACATCCAAACGATACCGGTCTCCGTCCTCAACCAATGCCACACTGTCTCCCTCGCCGACGGAGGCGGTTCCGACGGCTCCGCTCATGGCCAAGAGACTCAGCTGGATCGGTTTGCCGATGGGGCCCAGGTTCTGGAGATCGCTCAGGCGTCCCGTATAGACTTTGCCCGACGAGGACAGACGCAGCCGGTACATATCGTCCGCCACCACAATGTCGAAGAGAGGGCCTCCGATTTGGTTGAAGCCTTGCAACCGGAGCGCATTGGGCCGACGGTAATAGAGGGCGCCTTCCACGCGCTGAGCCAAGAGGCTTCCGACTCCCTTCACTTGAGCCCTGAAGAGCCCCTTGACCGTCTGGATCGCCACCTCCCGTTCCTTCAAGAGCCGGGTCAGTTGCGTCGCCGTGGCTTCCCGTAGCGTCGGCTCTTCCGGCTTCGCCCAGAAGGCGCAGCCGGGCAGCCATGCCGCGCACAACGCGAACAGGGCCAGGTGAGCCGCGCACCGCCCCAACCGTGCGATCTTGAACGTGTGATGTTTCACGGTGAACTCTTTACGTCACGCGAACGCCGCGTCCAGCGCATCGCCGATTTCGCGGATTCCCACGAGTTCCATTTCCTCGACCGGCTCCAGCTTGGCCAGGTTCCGCTCCGGCAGGAGGCAGCGCCGGAACCCCATTTTAGCCGCCTCGCGCAGCCGCAGGTCAACCTGACTGATCGCCCGCACTTCGCCGCCCAGCCCCAATTCGCCCAGGACCACCGTACGATGATCGATCGGCCGTTCGCGGAGACTGGAGGTGACGGCCAGGGCGATCCCCATATCCACGGCCGGCTCGTCGATCTGAAGGCCGCCCACCACGTTGACGTAGACGTCCTGCCCGGAAAAGTGCAGGCCGAGTCGCTTCTCCATCACCGCCAGCAAGAGGGAGACGCGATTCAACTCGACGCCGTTGGCCATCCGCTTCGGCATGGCATAGTTCGTCGAGGAGACCAGCGCCTGCAACTCAACCAGAATGGGCCGGGACCCTTCCAGACTGGAGACGACCACCGAGCCGGTGCTCCGCTCCGGCCGCTCGGCCAGGAACAATTCCGACGGGTTCCCGACTTCCTCGAGCCCCGCATCCTTCATGGTGAAGACCCCGATTTCGTTCGTGGACCCGAACCGGTTTTTCACGGCGCGTAAAATCCGATAGGCATGGCCCCGGTCGCCCTCGAAATAGAGCACCGTGTCCACGATGTGCTCCAGAAGCCTGGGGCCGGCAATCGCCCCTTCTTTCGTCACATGGCCGATGATGAACACCGGCACGCTGCCGCGCTTGGCAAACCCCATCAGCTGGCCCGCCACCTCCTGGACCTGGCTGATGCTG
>JAGWTI010000122.1 GCA_028876065.1 Nitrospirota bacterium | reverse complement strand
GCCCAAGGCGGTGATCGAGCTGACGCCCAGCTTCCCGGTCGTGCCGGGGCAGAGAGTCCTCCTCCATGCCATTGCCACGAGCCTCGCCGACATCGCCAGCCTGACTGTCACCGTCGACGGCCAGCCGGTCACACCAGACACATCGCCCTTCACGCCTGACACCTTACGCTTCACGATCACCGCCTCGCCCCCTGGCAAACACATCATCAAAGCGACCGCCACGGATGCCGACGGCCTTGTGGGCCGCACCACGACGGTCCTCAAGGTTCGTGACGCAGCCGACACGGATGCGCCGGTCGTGGCTTTCGATCCGACGCTCAATCGATCGCAGATCACGGGGCCCACGGACCTCATCGCCTCGGTCGGCGATGCCAACTTGGACAATTGGAGGCTGGAGCTGGCGCCCTTGGGCTCGCACGAGTTCACGCAACTGGTGGGCGGCGACGCGGCCGGCAACGGCACACTGGCATCGCTCGATCCAGCGGCGTTGAGCAACGGGTTCTATCGTGTGCGGCTGACGGCGACGGATATCAGCGGCCGCACCAGTCAAACCGAGATCCTTGTGGAGGTAAATAGCGTCGCGAAGTCGGCCCAGTACCTGCGGAGCGAAACCGACCTGACGGTCGACCTCGGCGGCGTGCCCGTCTCCCTCGTCCGCCAATACGACTCCCTTAATGCATCATTGAACATTAAACATTCATCATTTGGCCCCGGTTGGCGACTGTCCAACCGCGAGTTCGGCATCCAGACCGACGCAGGAGGCGGCGAGTTGGAAGTCGGCAGCTGGCTCTACCTTACGCTGCCAACCGGTGACCGTGTTGGATTTACCTTCGCCCCAGAGCGGCATGAGATTCCAGGCCTGGTCTTCTACACGCCGGCGTTTGTCGCCGATCCTCAGGCCGGCGGCTATACGCTCTCGGCCCTTGACGCGAACCTGACGCTGGTCGGCTCGAAACTCTACGACCTTCGAACCGGGCAACCCTACAATCCGGCCGACCCAGCCATCAGTCGTCAGCCAGCAGCCATCGGCTCCGCATATACCCTCACGGCGCCGGACGGCACCAGGTATGTGCTCGATGGCCTGGGGCGGGTCATTCAGGAAGTGCGGCCAGGCGGCGCCACGCTCATCTGGTCGGACAGCGGCGTGATCAACGCGGCCACGGGCGAGGCGATCCGGTTCGTCCACGACAGCGGGGGACGGCTCGCCTCCATCACGGCGCCGGACGGAGCGAGCCTCGTCTATACTTACGACGCCACCGGCCGACTCCTCGCTGTGCGGAACGTCGCGTTGGGAGAGGGGAACCGCTACGGCTACGCTCCGGTTAATTCAGCATTCAGCGTTCGGCATTCAGCATTGGTTTTGGTGGCCGGGACGTCCGGCGCCGTCATCGACTATCCTGCTGCGTCAACAGCCATCGGCCAGCAGCCATCGGTCCTGCCGCTCACGGGCGATTTAGGTCCGGCCCTCTCGTACCTCGCGGCCCCGCACCTCGGAACCCTCGTACCTGGCGCCACAGACCGCTATGCCTTCAGTCTCCGGCCGTCCGAATTGGCCGGCGTTTCCGGGACCGACGCTTCACGCTTCACGCCTCACGCTTCACGTCCTTTCTATCTCGGGGTGGCGGTCGAAGCGGAAACGGGGAGCGCCCTGGCGCCGGCGATGCCGGTCATCCAAGGTTTGACGCCGCTGGCCTCCCGCAGCGGCGGAGGCAGCGCCTTTGCGCTCTATGCCACCGACACAGAAGGGCTCAAGCTGATCGAACTGGCCGGCGCCGATGCCGCTACGTCCGGCGCGTACAAGCTGCGCGTCTTCGTCGCCGGTGACGTCACTGTCGACGGCAAGGTGGACGGAATAGACGGGCAGCTCCTCACGGACGCCCTGAACCAGCCGGTCTCCGAACATTCATCACTCATCATTCAAAATTCAGCATTGGACACGAATCGAGACGGTCGGCTCGATTCGGAAGACGTCCAACTGCTCGGGCGGAATCTCGGCTTTGCGGCCAATCAAGCCCCGGTCGCCACGAACGCGATCGGCAAGACCCACCAGGACATGGACTTGGTCTTCTCGCTGGGAGCCCTGCCATCGGCTATCAGCCATCAGCCATCAGCTTTGGCTGCTGATCCGGAGGAAGACCCGATCTTCTTCCGCCTCGTCGGCGCCGAACATGGGACGGCGGCCCTGAGCCAGGACGGCCAGACCGTCGTCTTCACGCCGGAGCTTGGCTACGCCGGTCCGGCCTCGTTCCGTTTCGTCGCCGATGACGGCTTCAGCCTTTCCAACGAAGCCACGGTCGACGTCACGGTCAGCGACGCCCCGCTGACGCATCTGGACTTTTCGGTCCGCAACCCCAGGCTCGACGGGCCGAAGCACTCGACCACATTGCAACTGATCGGCGACTTTGCCGACGAGCAAGATGTGCTGTTGCCCGGCTCGTACCTCACGTTTGCCTCGACCAATCCAACCGCCGGGACCATCTCTGCGTCGGGCCGGCTGAGTGGCCAGACGGTCGGCACGGGGGTGATCACCGCGACCAGCCATGGCCTTCAGGCGGCCACCGCCTTCAGCGTCGGCATTCCGGAGGATCAAACGCAGCAGTTCTTGTACGGCCTGGGCCTGAACGTCTATCCAGGCGGCGTTACGTTGGTCGAGAACACAGGGCAACGACAAATCCTGGCCAACTTGGTTGACACGATCGATCTGACGCAGGGCTCCACCGGCACCCAGTACTACGTCTCGAATTCCAACGTGATCTCGGTTTCCACGGATGGGTTGATCACCGCGGGACAGTCCGGCGATGCCGTCGTCACCGTCATCAACGGTCCGGCGGAATTTCTCATCCCGGTCCATGTCGAAGCGGCGCACGTCGGCGCCACAGTGCTGGGGACGGGCGGGGGCATCGTGCAAGGCACAGACGGCTCGCTGGTGGCCGTGGCGCCCAATGCCCTGGAGGCCAATACGACCGTGTCCATCGCGCCGGTCATGGAGGCGAATCTCCCTGCGGCGCTCCCAGGACCGTTCACCTTCGCCGGAGCGTTCCAGCTTGACGTGGGCGCCGACCCGCTGGCCGTGCCGGCGCAGCTCGCCATTTCGGTCTCGAACCAGCTTGCCGCCGGCACGCAGGTCTTCTTCTTCCGCTACGCCGAACTGCCGGACGGGCAGGGCGGGACGATGCCCGTGTGGATGCAGGAGGAAAGCGGGGTCGTCGGAGCCGATGGCGTCGCCCGCACAACCTCGCCGCCCTATGCCGGAGTGCTTCAGAGCGGGACGTGGATGGTGGGGGTCGCCCCGGAGGGGAGCATCGGTGAAGTCCGCGGCGATGTGAGCACCTTCTTCCCGAACCAGGGCAGCCAGTTCACCGCTATCGCGCCCATGGCAAACGGTATTGCCATCGGTCAGCGAATTACCTCGTCGTATGCCCTGGCCTTGCCGACCGGGACGCAGACCGTGAACGTGGTCGAGCAGACAGTCGGGGGTGACATCCGCATCACCCCTACCACCGTGCAAGCTCAAGCGGGCCAGAGCGTCAACGTCACTACGCAAGTCATCAATACGTTTATCGGCCCCCATCACCCGTCTGAAGCGCCTGAGATTCAGAGTGGTCACATCGAGATTGCCGGCGGGGTCGCCGAACTTGTCCTAACCGGCGACCGATTCACCTTCCACACGGCTCCGGAAGACCTTACGGTCAACTTCGATGTGCCGGTGGCCGGAGGCGCCACGAACCGGCTTACGGCCAGACCGGAAGCGACCAGCACCGATACGGAACTGCGCGTGCGGGTTCCGAACGGAGTGATCATCGGCTTGGCTGACATCTCCGTGACCCGTCAGAAGTGGGAACAGGTTGAAGCGAAGACGAGCAATACGCTCTGGCTGAAAGTCGATCCCCACTATCTATTTGCCGCAAACAACTTCGACAGCACGGTCAGCGTCGTGGATCTGCGGACACAGGATGTGGTCACGACCGTGCATGTCGGTGAACCTGGAGCCTTCGCCGGCCCGCGAGCCATTGCGATCACGCCGGACAATACCCGCGCCTACGTCACGCTCCGGCAGGGAAGCGGCATTGCGGTTGTGGATGCCCAGACGCTCCAGGAAGTGGATGTGAATCCGTCCACGGCCGCATTCGACCATCGAATCGCTATGCCCAATGCGCATCCCTTCTGGGCGGTCGCCGACAAAGCCGGTAAGTATCTCTATGTCTCCGACGCAAACACCAATGCAATCTATGTCATTGACATCCAACCAGGCAGTGCCACCTACCATACAAAGGTGAGCCAGATCATGCTCACCTCCGCGCCCAACGGCTTGCGGGGCATGGACATGTCTGCCGACGGCGAGCGGCTGTATGTGGCCGCGCCGGGCCAGGGTCAGGCGGGCGGCACCGGCGCCCATGCGGTCGGCAAGATTCTGGTCGTGGATACGGATTTCACGCCGGGGAACAAGACCCTCTGGCAGCAGATCGGGACGATCCAAGCCGATCAGGAACCCTATTACGTGACGGCTTCGCTGACCGATCCGGCGATGATCACCTTCACCGACCGCCGCAGTGACAACACCGGCTTCGGCGTCATCAGGGCCACGAATCCCGTTCAGACGCAATGGAGCGTCAGCTACACCAGCCTGAATTTGGGGTCCAAGAAAGACAGCTTCGATGTCAACGACGCGTCCGGCATTGCGTTGCTGCCGAAGGGCACGCTCGGCCCGACACAGACCACAGACTATGCCTTTATCACCGGCTGGAATCGGATCGTGGCCGACGATGTTTCCCGCGATCCATTCCTGAAGGATCGGCTTTCGGCGGAAGAGCGAGCGAATCTTGGCTATACCTTTGCCTATCCAGCCGGCGGCAACGTGGGGGTGATTGAAGACCCCTTCGGCCCCAATCCAAAGCTCATCGCGGCCACGGTCGGCGAGCCGCTCAGTCTCCCGGACGGTCTGACCCTCTCGCCGGACGGGAGGTTCCTCTACGCCGCCTATAGCGCCGATAACCACGTCAAGGTCTTCGATGTCGGGCAGATGCTGGCCACGATCCAGGCGAACAGGGGCCTTACGCTCAATACGACCGATGGGGTGCAACCGCTGCTGGCCGTCACGCCACTCGATGGGCTGAACGCCGCGATCAATGTCGCCAGCTTGAACACGGGCCGCTTCACGCAGGGCCTGGCCGTGCAGACGCCGGTCGCGGTGCATGTGGGCTTTGGCGAAGGGAGCGGCCCCGTCCATGCGTTGCAGGTCGGTAGCCAGACCGACCCTCCTCCGGCCACCGGGCTGCTCGTTGCCCCGGAACCGGGGGACACAACCCCGCTCTTTAAATGGACGGTCACCTGGCCGACCCAAGCCTTGGCGGAAGGCGTGACAACACGACTGTACGTCAGCTCGCTCAAGCCAAGCGAAGGCCTCTTCCCGACCAATTCATTGGACCCCTTCGCGCAGGACCTCAATCCCCATCGCATCGTCAACGGGGTAGAGGTGGTGCCCCAGGGTATGAGCGAACCGGGGGTTCAGCAATTCTCCTTCGATCTGGGGTCGCTCGCAGGCCATGACCTCACGTTGGGGCAGACCTACTATGTGGGGATAGAAGTGTTGCGGTTCGGACAGGTGGTGGCCAGAGACTCGGCCTCGTTCACGACTCAGCAAGCCCCGGCCACCACCCCCTTCAGCAGCGTGACTCTGATTACCCATGGGTTCGAAACCCGTCTACAGGTGGACCAGAGCGAAGTGCCAAAGCCATTCATTGATCTGGCTCAGCAGATCTCCAAGACTGGCGGGGAGGGGATTGTCGCCGAGTATAACAAGGCGACCGGTCAGTGGATCAATCGGGAGACCCAAGAGCCTCTTGTCAGCTCGGATGTCACCTCCGGCAAACCGCTGGTGTTGGTGGCGGACTGGATGAGGGAGTCCGACATCGCGGAGGAAGGGTTCTCCGAAGCCGCCGCCGATGCGATCTTCGCGGCGCTGGTGCACTTGAACACCGACCTGAGTGGGGCCACCCTCGGCCCCGACGCCCTCTTCCGCTCGCCTCTGCACTTCATCGGTCACAGCCGCGGCACGGTCGTCAACAGCGAGATCATCCAGCGTCTCGGTACCTACTTCCCCGATATTAGCGGAACGATGGCTGACGGGAGGACGCCGCGGATTACCATGACGACACTGGACCCCCACGACTTCGACCAACCGTCCAATCGGGTGACGCCTGGCGGGCTGACCCGATTGGTTCTGGATGGGCTGGCGTTTGCCAGGACGGTTGACCCTGTAGACTCTGTGGCCAAGACGGCGGTGCAGACGCTTATCCAACATCCACTCTTCGGCACGATTTTCTACGACGATCTGTATGATCCGGACGTGGCTCGTTGGGCGAACGTCGGGTTTGCCGACAACTATTTCCAAACGTTGGGCAACAACGTGGCCACCCTGACCCCCAACGGCCGGGCGCTGAATCTCGTGGACCTCAACGTGCCCCTGAACGGAAATGAGCGGGACGGGGGCTTGTTGCCGGCCCGAGCCGGGTTCACGCAAGACGATTTCCAAGCTGGCTCCCTCTCCTTCGGGATCGCCGGCCCCCATAGCCGTGTCTGGCGTTGGTACGCCGGGACGACGAATCTCAGCCTCTCGCAGTTTGAACTCGGGTCTGGAGGTGAGCCGATCTTCCGGAGCTTGGCCGACCGGACCGACTCGGTCTTTCACGGTGTCTCCGTTCCCTGGTACATGGCTAACGAATATGCGCGGCCCGGCGTGGCTCCGTTCCAATATCTTGCGCCGGATGCGGTCTGGGAGGGCACCAGCGAGGGCTGGGCCTTTTCCCCGCAAGGCGGTGCGGTCTTCCAGGGCAACATTGTGCCGGTCAACCAGCGCCAAGATGTGCGGTTGTTCGACAATGCGGATGACTCTATCGAGTCCGTCGTCAATCCGTTCCATGTGGCAGTGGAATCAGTCTTCAACGGGACTTTCGAACATGGCACGATCCGCCGCTATACTGACTTACGCTTCCCCTCCTTCGAACTCGACACGCCAGGCTGGGCCTTCCACCGTGACGATGGTTTGCAGCCCGTCAAGCTCGTCGACTATACGCTGGCTACTCCGCAAAATGATCCGGTCCACCCAGGAGAACTATTGCGCGGTCATGCAGCGGAGCTGAACAGCGGCGGAGACAACGAGCTAGTCCACAACCGGCTGTATATTCCGACGAATGCCGAGTTCTTGCAGTTCGACTATAACGTCAGGGCGGCTGATGGCAGTCAACCGATTCTGAGCGTCTTGTTCAAGGTCGGAGACGAGGAACATCTTTTGGGGAGCTTCTCCGAGACCTTGGATGTGGCCGATGTGCCGTCGGATGGGTCGGCGCGCTATCTCACGCGTCAGGTGCATCTGCCTGGCTTCGATCCGCAACATCC
>JAGWTI010000029.1 GCA_028876065.1 Nitrospirota bacterium | reverse complement strand
GCCCTGGGAAACATATTCCGCGATATCGGAGTGCCTCTTATCCAGATTCACGCAGATGACCTCGTTCATCATGACTACCTGTCCGGCTCCAACTTGAAGAAGATTGCCGACCTATCCGGCATTCAAATGCCGGTACTGGCGCTCGAATTAATCACGATATTCGCAGCGCCGGATTCACACTTGCCTGCATCCATCTGGATGGGCCTTGCGGCAATCATTTGTGAGGGGAGCAAGCAGGGCGAGGGTCAAATCGCGCTCAAGCGATTGCTGAACAGCAGCTCTGCGAAGTGGGCTTCCACGGTGGTTGATGGCGTGTGGAAAGAGGGCCTCTATCCAAAAAGCGGAGAGATGGACATCGCAGCCGGGCTAGTGTGGCTCACGCTTGGCTCGCCTTCCGCGGCCTGTCGATGGAGGGCCGCTCACAGCATCCGGTGCTTCGCGCGGTTCGGAAAGTGGGAAGTCATCGGCGCGCTCATCGGGAGATTCCCTTCCACGGACGCCCATCCATATCAAGCGCCGGAGCTTCCCTTCTATTTTTTACACGCTCGGCTCTGGCTCCTGATCGCAATTGCCCGAGTAGCGATGGATCACCCGCAGAACGTAGCCAAGTATGCGGAGGCGCTGAAGGCCATCGCGTTAGACAAGAGTACGCCGCATGTCCTGATGCGCCACTTCGCGTCGCAGGCGCTCTTGGTATGCGCGAGCAGCGGCAGCATCGTCCTATCGGAGGCCGATGCTAAGGCGCTGAAGAAGGTCAACGAGTCGCCCTTCCCGAAGAAAGAGACGAAGGAATACACGCGCGAATCATTTTACCAAGGGCGTCCGGACTCGATGCCGGAACCGGAGCCGAAATTCCACTTGGACTATGATTTCGACAAGATGGATGTCGCCAGTGTAAGTGACATGTTCGACAGATCAAGGTGGGAAACGAAGGATGCCATGACCGCATGGGCGAGGAAGTATGACCCGCAGATCACGAGCATGTATGAAAGCGGCGGTCGCTCTGACCGTCAACGGGACCGCATCCGAGGAATGACCGCGCAGCATCACCTCTATGGACAACAACTGGGGTGGCACGCGCTCTGCCTTGTGGCAGGAGAGTTCCTGGCGAAGTATCCGGTGGTTCAGCGTCCATATGATGACAACGATTCATGGCGTGAGTGGTTGAGACGTGAGTTGCTCACGAGGAACGACGGGCTGTGGCTCGCTGACGGAGTTGATAGGCCGCCCGTGGACGCGCAAGTAAACCTCTATGAGAAAGGCGAGAAAGGGCTTGTTCTTACCGGCGACAAAGCAAAAATCCTCGGCCTTCTGAAAATCGGGTCATCGATAGCGGATGAACTGGTTGTCGCTGGTGACTGGCGCTCGGCCGATGGTATCGGAATTCACATTACGTCGGCTCTAATACTTCCCAAACACGCCAAGAAACTGGCGCTGGAGTTGTCTAAAGAAGACCCGTTTCAAGTGTGGCTGCCGCAAGCCGAGGGGTATGACGATGGCAGTGAATACTCGCGTTCTGAGAAGGAGCCTTTCAAGGCGTGGATCGTCTATTCTTCTATCGAAGCGGGACTCGATGAAACTGACCCGCTCGGAGTGGTTTCCGCTGTACGGCGGCTGTCTTTTGCCAAGGCAGTAAACGAGATCAGCTCGCTGAAAGCACTGGACCCTTTTCGGCGAACGTGGGCTGATCCAAAAGGACGAGTGGCGGCGCGCTCGGAAGCCTGGGGACGCAACCCGGCGCACGACAAAGAAGAATCTATCAGCGCCGAACGGCTGGTATGCAGGTCCGAGTTCCTGAGGGATGTACTCCTGAAGCGACGTGCGGAGTTATTGGTACTCGCCATACTGCGCCGGTACGACAAAGGCTTTGGCAGCCGAGACAGCCAGTATTGGCATACTACGGCGGTCGTCCGGATTGACCAGTCGATGAATTTTGAGTTCTACCCCGGTGCGATTAACAAGCCTCATGTAATGAAGTACTGACAGCAAGGGTCGGTGCCACCGAACAACTCGGAGAAAAGGCGACAGGCGTGGAAGCGGCCCGATGCCTTTCTATTTTTTATTAGCGGGAGACTTGTTGGCAGGGATGGCATGCCCTGAGCGGAATTCGCCGGAGGAACGGGGGTGCCCATCGAGACTTTGCCAGGAAGGAAAGCAGAAACTGACTGAGTCCGCGAAAGAATTTTCGAAGGGGTCCGCCTAGCAAAGTCCGAAAGAGCCGTTCCGGGAGGTGCTTGAGCGAGAGGGTATGTCACACTGCCTCTGCAGGAGCCTTTTGGTTCAGTGAAATGGTATAAAGGTCCTCGTGGGCCTTGACGCATTCCTGCAGATGGTAGCGAAAAATCCTCAGGGCTGAGCAAATAGGGGAGTTGACGATATGAAACTTGAAGAAGCCAGGCAGAGGATAGAGATGGCGATCGAGCAGTATGGGCAGCATGCGGCTGATGCGATCGAGTTGGTGATCAACAAGGTGCGGTCGGGGCAGGGCGGGACAGTGAACGGGCTGATCGACGAATTCGACCTGGAACTTCAGTACAACATCGCCCCGCTGGAGTCGGACTTCTCCAATAGCTGACCTTTCTGCTCTTTTCCGATGAGGGAAAAGGCTCAAGGCGCCTTTTCCCTCAACCCTCTCACCCCCTCTCTGAACTACGATCGCCAAGTCAGCAACCACCCTTATTGTCTTGAACGTGGGGCGGCCAGGGGATTCCTACTGCGGCCGTCCAGCGAGGGCTTTCCGAAGCCGCGCGCTGCGGGAGCAAGGGAATTCCCTGGTCGCTCCGCGTCGCTTTTTCCGATAGTGCGCCTCTGGCGAGCACAGAGGACCGAGCAGGTTGCCACGGTCATTTTCCTTCTGAAGCAGCGCTTTTTCTGGTCGTGCTGCTCTGTGAACACAGGGCCGAATAGGCTGTCCCTTATGCCTCTTCCCCTCATTGACTTCGTCTTTTCCCGTCTGTTAAATTGACCGGTCGATAGTTCAGGAATTTCAAGCCCTTCCGGTTCGGTTCACGGCAGCAGGCTGCACAGGAGCGCAAGTGGCGTGAGCCTCGGACTGATCCCCCAAGAAATCATCGAACAGATCAAGGAGCGGGTGGACATCACCCAGATCGTGGGCGACTATGTGACCTTGTCCCGAGCCGGCCAGAACCTCAAGGGCTTGTGCCCGTTTCACCAGGAAAAGACCCCCTCGTTCACGGTGAGTTCGTCCCGGCAGATGTTTCACTGCTTCGGCTGCGGGGAAGGGGGCAACGTCTTCACTTTCCTGATGAAGATCGAGGGCACCGACTTTCCCGAGACGGTGCGGGAGCTGGGCCGGCGGGTCGGCATTGCGATCACCGAAACGGCGGGGGTGGCCGCCGGGGCCAGCCAGCGGGAGCGCCAGCGTCTGGAGCAGTTGAACGAGGCGGCGGCGTCCTGGTTCCAGCGCAACCTGAAGGATGCGGAGGTGGGCAAGGGCGCCAGTACCTATCTAATGGAGCGCGGGATCAAGACGGAGACCGTGGAGACGTTCAAGATCGGCGTGGCGCCGTCGGCCTGGGACGGATTGCTGAAGACGCTCTCGAAAGACGGGTTTAGCACGGCCGAACTGGCCAAAGCCGGCTTGGTCGTGGCGAAGGATCAGACGAATCGGCGTCCCCAGGAGTCGTCCGGTTACTATGACCGGTTCAGGGGACGCGTGATGTTTCCGATATACGATCTGCGCAAGCGGGTGATCGCCTTCGGCGGGCGCGTGTTGGACGACGGGATGCCCAAGTACCTGAACTCCCCCGACACGCCGCTGTTCAACAAGGGCCGGTCGCTCTATGCGCTGGAGCGGGCGCGGGAAGAGGCGGGCCGGGCCGATACGCTGATCATCGTCGAGGGGTATTTCGACGCCATCGCGCTGCACCAGGCCGGCATCAAGAACGTGGCGGCGACGCTCGGGACGGCCCTGACCCCCGAGCATATCCGCACGCTCCGCCGGTTCGTGACGAAGCTGGTCTTGTTGTTCGATCCGGACGCGGCCGGCGTGCGCGCCGCCCTGCGGACGCTGGATCTGTTCGTGGACAGCGGGATCGGGGTGAAAGTGGTGTCCCTGCCGGAAGGCGACGATCCGGACACCTTCATCCGGAAGGCGGGGCCGGAGGGGTTCGCGGCCTTGCAGGAGCGGGCGCCCAGCTTGCTGGACTTTGCGGTGGACCACAGCCTGCGCCAGGCTGCCTCGGGGGTGATCGAGGATCGGATCAGGAGCGTGGACGAGATTCTGCGCATCCTCCAGCGGACTACCCATCGCATCGAGAAGGAAGAGTGTTTGCGCCGGGTGGCGGAGCGGCTGGGGATCAGCCAGCAGCGCCTGATCGAGCGGTACCCGGAACTGGTGCCGCGCGACGAGCGCAGGGGGACGCGCAAGCCGGCCCCGTCCGCGCCGCCGTCGGAAGGCCGGTTCAAGGGCACGCCGGAAGAACGAGACTTGGTCTTCCTCCTGCTCCAGGGTCGGCTGGATGCCGAGCAGTTGCGGGCCCTCGATCCGTCGGCGTTTACGGTGCCGGCCTGCCGCCGTCTGGTGGAACTGGGGCTGAAGCATCGGGGGAAGGACGGGCGGGTGCTGACCAGGGCGGTGCTGGATGAAGCCGTGGCCGATGCGGAATGCGGCTCGCTGGCCACCCAGCTCTCCTTGATGGAGCACCAGTATGACGACGAAGGGGCCCACATCCGCGGGTGTTTGGAGCTGATGGAGCGGAAGCGGCGCGAGGCGGCGCTGCGGGACTTGATCGTCCGGCTCCGCGAGGCGGAACGAGCGGGGCGGTCGGAAGAGGCGAGCCAATTGAACGCCCAGGTCAACGAGCTGCGCATGCAGAAAGCCGCGGTGCGGCCGGAAGTGTCCCAGTAAATGCCGCGTAAGGGAGTCAGAGGAGTCACAATGGCGAAAGAGCAATTGCTTGGCGAAGTGAAAAAGTTGATCTCGCTGGGGAAGTCCAAGGGGTTCCTGACTTACGAGGAACTGAACAGCAAGCTGCCCGCGGACATGGTGTCCTCCGAGCAGCTGGGGAACCTGATGACCATTTTCGGCGAGATGGACATCGAGATCATCGACGCCGCCGACGCCGACCGGCAGCAGAGGGCCTCGGAGAACGAGGACTCGGGCGATGAGGCCGAAGAGAGCGAAGAAGCGGAAGAAACCGAGAAGGAGATCGACCTGACCCCCGGCGTACTCAGTCGCACCGACGACCCGGTCCGTCTGTACCTGAAGGAGATGGGCAGCGTCGCGCTCCTGAGCCGGGAAGGCGAGATCGAGATCGCCAAGCGCATCGAGGAAGGCAAGAAGGACATCGCCTCCGCGGTCTTCGGGATGCCGATGTCGATCCAGTTCGTCTTGTCGCTGCGGGAAAAGCTGAAGGCCGACAAGATCAACATCCGCGAGCTGGTGCCCGTCGTCGACGAGGATTTCGAGGAAGACGAGGAGGTGACCGAGCGCGACGATCGGGAATTGCGCGACAAGACCCTCGAGGCCTTGAACAAGGTCCGCAAGGTGTCCCTGACCCTGATGAGCCTCTACGACAAAAGCCGCAAGGCGGGCAGCGACCCCGGCAAGCAGCAGAAGATCAAGGCCCAGATCAAGGAGATCCGCGCGCAGGTGGTCGAAAAGATGGAGTCGGTGAACCTGCATGCGGCCATCAAGGACCGGATGGTGCAGCGTGTGCGGGAGATCGGGCAGGAGTTTCGCGCGGCGGAGCGGGAGATCGCGCAGTGCCAGCGGAAAATCGGCGTATCCGGGGAAGCGGGCCAGGAACTGCTGCGCAAGCTGGGACGGGGGCGCTCCGACTTCCTGGCGGTGAAGCGGAAGACCGGGCTCTCCGAGGAGACCCTCCAGGACCTGAAGAAGACGTATCAGAACGCCCGGAGCCGAATCCGGCAGCTGGAGACGGAAGAGGCCCTGGTCACGACCGATGAGATCAAGGAAGCCGTGCGGCACCTGGACATCGCCGCCGAGAAGGTCAAGCGCGGCAAGGCCGAGCTGGTCGAGGCGAATCTGCGTCTCGTCGTGAGCATCGCGAAAAAGTACACGAACCGCGGGCTCCAGTTCCTGGACCTGATCCAGGAGGGCAACATCGGCCTGATGAAAGCCGTGGACAAGTTCGAGTACAAGCGCGGCTACAAATTCAGCACCTATGCGACCTGGTGGATCAGGCAGGCGATCACCCGCGCGATCGCCGACCAAGCCAGGACGATCCGGATTCCGGTTCACATGATCGAGACGATCAACAAGCTGATCCGGACCTCGCGCCACCTGGTCCAGAAGTTGGGGCGCGAACCGACCCCGGAGGAGATCGCCGAGCGGATGGACTTGCCGCTCGACAAGGTCCGCAAGATCCTCAAGATTGCGCGTGAGCCGATTTCGCTCGAAACGCCGATCGGGGAGGAAGAGGACAGCCATCTGGGGGACTTTATCGAGGACAAAAAGGCCATCTCGCCCCTGGAGGCCGCGATCCGCTACGATCTGCAGCGGCAGATCAACAGCGCGCTGGAGACCCTCACGCCGCGCGAGGAGAAAGTGCTGCGGAAACGCTTCGGCATCGGCGAAAGCACGGATCACACCCTCGAGGAAGTGGGCCAGGATTTTGAGGTGACCCGCGAGCGCATCCGGCAGATCGAGGCCAAGGCGCTGCGCAAACTGCGCCATCCGAGCCGGAGCAAGAAACTGAAGAGCTTCGTCGAGAGTTTATAAGCATCCGTGAGGGGCGTCAGGCGCCCGGGGCCGGCGGACGGCGAGTCGCTCCCGCTCCCCCGGGTTCGTCCTCACCCCTCACGTGTCAGGTTTGACGGTGAAGCGGGGCCCATAGCTCAGCTGGTCAGAGCGGCGGACTCATAATCCGTTGGTCCCAGGTTCGAGGCCTGGTGGGCCCACCACCCCGCGCTTGCGTGGCGGCCACGTTTCGACAGTGTGGCCGCTAACACCTCCAGTGATTCTTTTCCTGGTTTTCTGCTTGGCGTGTGCCCCGCCGCGTTCGATCACATCGCGGCGGAGAAGTTTTTCGCCTCAAGTGTTCGTGTTTCTTCCAACCTTCGGTTGAGCCGGCGGCTCGTTATCGTGCTATCGAAATTGCTGTCGCCGGAGAAAAACCTCCAGCATTTTTGCCTTTCGATTGTGTGGCCGCTAAACACCTCCAGTAGTCCTCTCCCATACCAACCTTCGGTCGAACCCGTCGGCCATGTAATTGCTTCTGCCGACGGGAGAGAACCTTCCAGCGGGTTTCGTCTTGATGTTCCCATACGTGGCGGCCATGTCCCGATCGGGTGGCCGCTCAATCCCACACGTCCTAGGTCTCGTTCTTCCAAGCTTCGCGTGAGATGTATGCAAGTGACGCGTGGGTTCTCAGAGAGCCTAAGAAGGGGCGCTTACCGAGACGCGGCCAACAGGTCGTGCACCGTTCGGATCAGCGTGGCCGGGGAGACCGGTTTGTGGAGGAGGGGGGCTTTGCGTGTCGGCCCTTCCTGTTGGAAGAGCACGTCGTCCGTGTACCCGGTCATGAAGAGCACTTTCGTTTCGGGATGGGTGTGGGCCAGGCTGTCCGCCAGCTCGGGTCCGTTCATCTGCGGCATGACCACGTCGGTCAGGAGCAGATGGATCGGCCCAGGATGGCGTTTGCCGAGCGTGAGCGCCTCGGTGCCGTGGCTGGCCTCCATGACTTGGTAGCCGGCATCTTCCAGACATTTGCGTGTGAGCAAGCGCACCGCATCCATGTCGTCGACGACGAGAATCGTCTCCGTCCCCCTGGCCGGTTCTCCCGCCGCCTGGGGTTTGCTCCGGGCCTCCGTCATATCCGTGGCTTGTGGCAGGTAGATCGAAAAGGTGGTGCCTTCGCCGGTGGTGCTCCGGACGTCAATGTGGCCGCCGCTCTGTTCCACGATGCCGTAGGCGATGGCGAGCCCCAGTCCCGTACCCTTGCCTTGGGCCTTCGTGGTGAAGAAGGGTTCGAAGACATGCGACAGGGTTTCGGCATCCATGCCGTGTCCCGTGTCGTGCACCGTCAGCGTGGCATAGGCGCCGGGTTGGACCAGGCTGTGCGAGCCGGAATAGGGTTTCGCCAGGCTGGTGTTGGCGGTGGTGATGGTCAATCGTCCACCCTGCGGCATGGCGTCGCGGGCGTTGATGGCCAAATTCATGATGACTTGCTCGATCTGCCCTCGGTCGGCTCGTATGTGCGCCAGATCGGGAGCCAGCGTGGCGACCAGCTCGATCCGTTCGCCAAGGAGGCGTGCGAGCATGTCGCGCATGGCGGTCACGCGACCGTTCAGGTCGAGCACCTGCGGATGCGCGGTCTGCCGTCGGCTGAACGCCAATAGCTGCTCGGTCAAGGACGCGGCCCGTTCGCCGGCTTTGGTGATTTCCAAGGCATAGTGATGTAAGGGACTGGCCGGGTCCAACTTGTCCAGCAGCACTTCGCCGTATCCGTTCAGGACCATCAGCAGATTGTTGAAGTCGTGGGCGATGCCGCCGGCCAGCCGCCCGACGGCCTCCATTTTTTGCGCCTGACGCAGGTGGTCTTCGCTGCGTCGCAGCGCGTCCTCCATGCGGAGACGTTCCAATTCCGCCGCCGCGCGGGCGGCGAAGACCTTCAGCAGGGCCGGCGCGATGTTGTCCTCGGGCATCGGCGCCGTGTGGAGCACCGCGAGCAGGCCGATGGTCTGCCCCGTTGGGCCGGTGAGTCTGGTGCCCAGGTAGCTTTCGACGCCCAGGTCCGCAAGCAACCGGGCGCGGGGGAACCGGGCGCGTATGTCACGGGGATAGAACCACTGGCTGGCGTCCAGCACCCCTTCGCAGGGCGCGTCGGCGATCGGGTACTCGAAATTATCGAGGAAGCGCGCGCCGTCCCAGACCGCCAGGGTGCGCACGCGAGTCTTCGCGTCGTCCGTGAACTCTCCCAGCAAGGCGTAGCGGACTTCCAAGGCGGCGGCGAGATGCTGGACCAGCGAATGGAAAAACTCATGGCCGACGGCGGCGGCGGTTCCTTCCACCAACGAATGGAAGGCTTGCTCGGAACGCTTCCGTGCGGTGATGTCGGCAAAGGTGACGACGGCGCCAAGGATGCGGCCATGCTCGATCACGGGATGGGCCGTGAATTCGGCCGAGAAGGAGGTCCGGTCTCGCCGCCACAAGACCTCGTCGGTCAGGCGGCATTTTTCTCCGTTCTGTCGGGCATGGGCGATCGGGCAGTCTGCAATGGGGTAGGGCGAGCCGTCGCGGCGGGTATGGTGAATCAATTCGTGCATGTCCCGGCCGAGCATGTCGTCCGCGCTGTACCCGAGCATGGCCGCACCGGCGCGGTTGATGAAGGTGCAGCGGCCCTGCCTGTCGATGCCGAAGATGCCCTCGCCCGTGGATTCCAAGAGTAAAAGACGATCCTGCAGGACTTTCCGGCGTTCCTCCTCGGCTTGCTTGCGCAGGGTCGTGTCGGAGACGAAAGCGCTGAACCGATATTCGGCCCCGATTTTGACCGGCAAGATCGACAGCTCGACGGGAAAGAGGCGTCCGTCGCGGCGCAAGGCGGTCAGTTCGAGCCGCCGGTCGAAGACCCGCGATTCTCCGGTGGCCAGAAAACGGCGCAAGCCCTGCCGATGAGCCTCGCGATACTCGACGGGGATGATCGTCTCGTCGATCTTCCGTCCGATGGCTTCGTGCGCCGTCCAGCCGAAGATGACCTCCGCCCGTTGGTTCCAGTCGGTGATGCGACCGGCTTCGTCCATCTCGATGACGGCGTCCAACGCATTATCGAGGATACCGGTCAGACGGGTTTGCGCTTGGTGCAGGTGCTGCACCGCCCTGTTTTTCATGGTGAGCATCCAGACCGCCACCCAGAGAGCGATGATCGCCACCGTGCGATTGAATAGGACCATGTCCGGCGAGGCTCCGGGAGGAGAGAAGAGCGCCCCGAGGACGATCAGAAGCGTGCTAAACGCCCCCAGCACGGCGGGCAGCCGAAGGGGTACCGCCCACGGCGTGAACAGCAGCGGGATCATATAGAGCGATCCGGCCGCCATGCCGAGGGGCGTGAGGAGATCGAGCAGAAAGATCCCGGCGGTGACGAGCAGGATGGCTGTCAGCGCCACGGTATTGCGTTTGCGTGCGACGGGGCTCATGGGTCGGTGCACTCTCCAGGAACATCGGCGGGACATGGACGCCGCCTGCCGGTGCCGGCTCTCCCGCAATCGTTTCCATGAACCGCAACCACGCGATGGACGCACCGACCGGCAATCGCCGCCCCGCGAGGGGACGAGTGAGTCACTGCGTTATCGGCCGCCGCGCATCGCGCCTTGAGCGACGCGGGTATTTCAGTAAGGTGAAGCCTCCAGGCTTATGTAAACAGATAGCCGCGAAACGGTCAAGCAAACAGTGAATCGGGCTCGGGCGACGTGTCGTGTGGGCGATGAGACATGCCGGCGTCCTGGCCTGCAAGGGGCGCGGCGATGATGGCGCGGCGACCGGGAGCAAGATCCAAGGTCTCCGGTTGACAATGCGGCTGCATCTTGATAGTGAGGGGACGCGTAACGATGGGGGCATCTGAGCTGCCGGTTGGAGAGGAAATCGGGTTCGTCTTTTGAAAGGAGTCTCGTCGTGGTCGAGTCTGAGGTGAAGCCGATTCGGTTGCTGATCGTGGACGATCAGCCGATCGTGCTGGCCGGTCTGCGGACGTTATTGGGGCTGTCGGGCCGCATCCAAGTCATCGGAGAAGCCGAGACGGTGGCGGTGGCGATCGAAGAGACCGGCCGGTTGGCGCCCGACGTGGTGTTGCTGGACCTGCGGCTTTCCGACGGCAGCGGCGTCGAGGCTTGTCGGGAGATTCGCAGGCACTATCCCGCCGTCCGTGTCCTGGTCTTGACGTCCTGCATGGACGATGAAGCCGTGCTGGCGGCCATGATGGGAGGGGCGCACGGGTATCTGCTGAAGTCGGTCCGCATCGATGACTTGAGCCGCGCCATCGAGAAGGTGGCGGCCGGAGAAACGGTGCTCGATCCGGCGTTGACCCAAACGGCGCTCACGCGCACGAAATCATCTCCGGCCGGACCGGCCTTGTCGGCGCAGGAAGGGCGCATTATGGCCCTACTGGCGGAAGGCCGGACGAACAAGGAGATCGCCGCCAGCCTCGACCTGAGTGAAAAAACGGTGAAGAATTACCTGAGCAACATTTTTCACAAACTCAACGTGACCCGCCGTTCGCAAGCCGTTGCCTTGTTCGCCCGCCGCCTGCCGGGCTAATCGGTTCCTCCAGACCAGAATGCCGTCCTTCTGATCTTCGAAATCCTCTCCGCCCTTCCGGAAGGGCTATTGGTCCGTATGTCTAGGGCCATAAAACGGCTCTTCAGGCGCGGATTTCTCTCCGATATATCAACAAGCAGCATGGTTCCCAGGCCATCGAGACCATGCCTCGCAATTTTAGTCGTGCGCTCCGTCATAGGTCCTCTCTCTTGGTCCTATTCCTTATCCCCCCATAAGGAACCAAGGCCGGGAGTGGCATCCCTCTCCCTCACTTGCTCCCTGTGGGAGCGTGAGGGGGAGCGTTGCCACGCGAGGACCCCGTGCTTCCGCTCATCAAAGTGGCCGGGGGGCCGCGCCGCTAGGGCGGTGGCGTGAGAGTGGAACCGTAGCCGGCTGCTGCCGCCTTTCTTCTTCCATGTGCAAGGAGCCTGTGATGCGATCGAAACCGACTGTGTTTTGGGTGATGCCGCTGGCGTCGAGCGGACTGGGATGCCTCGCGCTGCTCCTGCAAGGCGGGTCATGGTGGGCGGGGACTGTCTGGGGTGGCGTATTGGCCGGATTCGGCGTTGCCACGGGATGGGTTCTGTCGACCCGCCATGCCGCCTCCGTCGACCGAGCGGTGGATGCGCAGCGAGCGCAATTGCAAGCGGAGCACCGGGCTGCCTATCAAAAGCTCCGCGAGAGCCTTCAGCAGCTGAACACGCAGGTGGTGCCGGTGTGGGCGAGGCAGATCGAAGCCTCGAGGCAGAAAATGGACGAAGCGTTCGTGGCCCTCACGGCCCGCTTTTCGGGGATCGTGAGCCGGCTGAACGATGCGGTCAATGCCTCCCATCGGGCCGCGGGGATCGGGACGAACGGCGCCACGCAAAACGGATTGGTCACGGTTCTGGCGAGCAGCGAAGAGCGGTTGAATACCATCGTCGGCGCGTTGACGGAAGCGCAGCAGGATAAGCGCGAGCTGCTCGGCGAGACCAGGAAGCTGGTGCAATTCATCGACGAGCTCAAGCAGATGGCGTCCGAAGTGACGAGCGTCGCCGACCAGACGAACCTCCTGGCTCTGAATGCGGCGATCGAATCGGCCAGGGCCGGAGAGGCCGGGCGGGGCTTTGCCGTGGTGGCGGATGAAGTCCGCAAATTGTCGACTCGGGCCGGCGAGAACGGCAAGCGGATGAACGACAAGGTGGAGACGATCAATCGCGCCATCGCCACGTCCTCGGCGATGGTGGAGACCTCGACGGAACGCGACACCAAATCCCTGGGCTTTTCGATGTCCAAGATCCGCGAGGTCCTCGACGAATTCGCCGCGGTCGCCAGAGGGTTGGAGCAATCGTCGGGGATTCTCCGTCAGGAAAGCGAGCGCATCACGGCGGAGGTTTCCGAGGCGCTCGTCCAGCTGCAAGCCCAGGATCGGGTGAACCAGATGCTGCTGCATATCCAGACGAACATCGATCAATTGTGCGCCAGACTCGGCGGCCTGAACGGCAATCTGGAGGCCGACGATATCGCGGCCATCACGTCGGCTTTGCGGAGTTCCTACACCATGGCGGAAGAGCACGACACGCATAGCGGCCACCAATCACGGCAATCGCAACCGTCTGAGATCACATTTTTTTAGGGGGCAGCCATGGGCAAAACCGTATTGATCGTCGATGACTCGGCTTCCTTGCGGCAGGTCGTCAGCATCGCGCTGAAGGGGGCCGGATACGACGTGCTCGAGGGGTGCGACGGCAAGGACGCGCTGACCAAACTCGAGGGGCAAAAAGTCCACCTCATCATCAGCGACGTGAACATGCCGAATATGGACGGTATCAGCTTCGTCAAAGAGGTCAAGAAGCTGCCCAACTACAAGTTCACGCCGATCATCATGCTGACGACCGAGTCGCAAGAGGCCAAAAAACAAGAAGGGCAGGCGGCGGGCGCCAAAGCCTGGGTGGTGAAGCCCTTTAAGCCGGAACAGATGCTCACGGCCGTGTCCAAGCTCATCTTGCCGTGACGGCGTGACGGATGACCGTGAAGGGAGAGCGCAGATGCAGATCGACGTGCAGACAGTCGGTGCGGCGGGCCGCGTGCGCATCGCCGGCGAGATGACGATCTATTCGGCGAGCGACCTCAAGCCGAAACTGTTGGGCGCGCTGGCCGACTGTCGGGAACTGGAGATCTCGGCGGCGGAGGTCACCGAAATGGATACGGCCGGCGTCCAGCTGCTGTTGCTGGCGAAACAGGAAGCCGCCCGTGCGGGGAAAACGCTCCGCCTCGCGGCGCCGAGTCCCGCCGTCCAGGACGTCCTCGCCTGTTACCGGCTGGCCGCCGATCTCGACTCGCCCCGGACGGGTCGCGCCGAGCCGGCGAGCGAACCCATCACAACCAGACCGGGTGCGTAGGGAGTCTGCCCATGGATCTCGATCCCGCAGTCCAGACCTTTGCCGCCGAAAGCCGTGAACTCCTCGGCAACATGGAAGAGGCGCTGTTGCGGCTGGAAGCCGATTCCGGCGAGAAAGACGACATCAACGCCGTCTTTCGCGCCGCCCACACCATCAAGGGCTCGGCAGGGCTGTTCGGTTTTGACGGGATCGTCAGCTTTACCCACAAGGTCGAACATCTGCTGGACCGGCTTCGCGACGGGGCGATGGGGCTGGACGCGGACTGTGTCGCCTTGCTGCTGGCCTGCTGCGACCACATCGGAGCGCTCATCGAGGACGCCGTCAGCGGGCGGCCGCTGAGCGCCGAACTCGCCGCCACGTGGCGGGTGTTGCACGAGAAGCTGGAAGGCTACCTCGGGCCATCCGCCAAGCCTCAGCCGCAGGCCGGTGCGTCCGAGGCCGCGCCGCTTCCGGCCGGTCAGCCCCAGGAACCGAACTCGGCCGCCGCCGACTGGCATATTTCCCTGCGGTTCGGCCGCGAGGTGTTGCGCAACGGGATGGACCCGTTGGCCTTTCTGCGCTACCTCGCGACGGTGGGCGATATCGTCCATTTGACCACGATCACGGACGCGCTGCCGCATGCGGAGGAGATGGACCCGGAGGCCTGCTATCTCGGATTCGAAATCAGTTTGAAGAGCCAGGCCGACAAGGCCGCCATCGAAAGCGTGTTCGAATTCGTCCGGGAGGACTGCGCGATCCGGATCCTGCCTCCGCGGAGCAAACTTTCCGAATACATCGCCTTGATCGAAGAACTCCCGGAAAACACGATGCGTCTCGGGGACATTCTGGTCAAGAGCGGCGCCTTGACGCAGGCCGAGCTGGACCGAAGCCTCCGCCAACAGACCGCGGAGGCGGCGCAGGCTCCAGCCTCCGTTGCCGACGGAGCGCCTCCCCGGCCTTTGGGGGAGATCCTGGTGCAGGAAGGGAGAGTCGCGCAATCGGTCGTCCATGCCGCGCTCGACAAGCAACAGCAGGTCAGAGAGCACAAGGCCCAGGAGAACCGGTTCATCCGGGTGGAGGCCGACAAGCTGGACCAGTTGATCAATTTGGTGGGCGAGCTGGTCATTGCCGGAGCGGGGACCCATCTGCTGGCGCAGCGGGCGGGCCTCGGCGACGTGCTCGAATCGGCGTCGACGCTGTCGCGCCTGCTCGAGGAGGTCCGCAACAATGCGTTGGGCCTGCGTATGGTGCAGATCGGCGCGACGTTCCAGAAGTTCCAGCGCGTGG
Organism: Nitrospirota bacterium; assembly: GCA_028876065.1. Taxonomy (GTDB): domain Bacteria; phylum Nitrospirota; class Nitrospiria; order Nitrospirales; family Nitrospiraceae; genus SYGV01. Next base: position 22,097 of record JAGWTI010000029.1, on the reverse strand, counting down.
TGCGCGATGTGAGCCGCGACTTGGGCAAAGACATCGAACTGGTCATTACCGGAGGCGATACGGAACTGGATAAATCGGTGGTGGAGCAGATCGGGGATCCGCTCATGCACTTGGTGCGAAACGCCATGGATCACGGCATCGAACCGCACGACGTCCGGCTGGCCGCGGGCAAGCCGGCCAGGGCGCGGCTCATGCTCCATGCCTACCACGATTCGGGCAGCATCGTGATCGAGGTGTCCGACGACGGGGGCGGGTTGAAGCGGGACAAAATCCTCAAGAAGGCCCGGGAGCGGGGGCTGGTCGGCGAGGGGCAGAGCCTGACCGATGCGGAGGTGCACCGGCTCATCTTCGAACCGGGGTTCTCCACGGCCGATCAGGTCTCGAACCTGTCGGGGCGCGGGGTGGGGATGGATGTCGTCAAGCGCAACATCGAGGCTCTGCGCGGCACGGTGGAACTGACCAGCCGGGAGTCGGTCGGGACGACGGTGCGGATCCGTCTGCCCCTGACCCTGGCCATCATCGACGGGTTCCTGGTCGGCGTCGGGCCGGCCCGCTATGTGATTCCGCTCGAGATGGTGCTGGAGTGCGTGGAACTGTCGCCGGCCGAGCGGCAGGCCTGCATGGGCGAGGGGTATGTCAACCTTCGGGGACAAGTGCTCCCCTATCTGCGGGTGCGGGCGCTTTTCGACCTCCAGGGGCAAGCCGGTTCGCGGGAAAGCATCGTCGTCGTGCAGTACGGCGGGCGCAAGATCGGCTTGGTGGTGGATACCCTGCACGGGGAATTTCAGACGGTCATCAAACCCTTGGGCCCGCTCTTCCGCCGGCTCCGGGGGTTCAGCGGGTTCACGATTCTCGGGACGGGCGAGGTGGCGCTGATTCTGGATGTGCCGGGGCTGATCCAGACCGTGGCGACGAAGGACGCGCACGGCGGCTCGTCGGCGGCGCATGCCGTGGCGGCGAGTGCGGGTGTCGGTTCGGACGCGGCGTAATTCATTCTTCAAGGAGGAGGAGACGGCGATGCTTCAGAATATGAAATTAGGAGTTCGGCTGGGACTCGGGTTTGCGGTGGTGCTGGTGCTCATGCTGGTCGCCAGCGGCATCGGCATCATGAATCTGGGCAATTTCAACGAGATAACCGCAAAAATCGTAGGGTGGAGCTTCCCCAAGATTACCCTGGTGAACGACACGATCAAGAGCACGCTCGACAACGCTCGACACGTTCGCAGTATTGCCTTGAGCACCGATCAAGCTGAAATCGAAGGTCTGTTCAAGAAAATGACCGCCAATCGCCAAAAGAACGGCGAGAACCTCGACAAGCTGGATAAAGCGTTGACCTTGCCGAAGGGGCGGGAACTCTTCAAGGACATTACCGAGAAACGGAGCGTCTTGGGCGCCAAATTCACCGAAGCGGAGAAGCTCGTCCGAGCCAATGATCGGGAGAAGCTCGCGGCCTTCATCATGTCGGAGTTTGCTCCGGCGAACAACGCCTTCTGGAGCTCGCTTGAAAACATGGCTAAGTTCCAATCGGAACTCATCGAGAAACAGGCCAAGGAGATGGAGGAGACCTACGTGAGCGCGAGGAACATGCTCGTGGGCGTGACCGTGCTCGCATTGCTGCTCGGCGCGGCCATCGGCCTCTGGATTACGCGTTCGGTCATGACGCAGTTGGGCGGCGAGCCGGCCTACGCGGCCGAGTGCGTCAAGCGCATCGCCGAGGGCGATCTGACGCTGGAGATTCAGACGCACGAGAAGGACAAGGGCAGCCTGCTCCAGGCCTTGAAGACGATGGTGGGCAGCCTGACGCAGGTGATCTCGCAGGTGCGGCATTCGGCGGACGCGCTGGCCAGCGCGTCCGAGGAAGTCAGCGCCACGTCCCAGTCGTTGAGCCAGGGGTCGAGCGAGCAGGCCTCCAGCGTGGAGGAGTCGTCGGCTTCGATCGAGCAGATGACGGCCTCGATCAATCAAAACAGCGAACATGCCAAAGTCACCAACGGCATGGCGACGCAGGCGGCGAAGGAGGCGACGGACGGCGGCCATGCGGTCCAGGAAACCGTGCAGGCGATGAAACAGATCGCCGACAAGATCGGCATCATCGACGACATCGCCTATCAGACCAATTTGCTGGCGCTGAATGCCGCCATCGAGGCGGCCCGGGCCGGGACGCACGGCAAGGGCTTTGCCGTGGTGGCCGCCGAGGTGCGCAAGCTGGCGGAGCGGAGCCAGGTGGCGGCGCAGGAAATCGGCGGGTTGGCCGGCAACAGCGTCGGCATGGCGGAGAAGGCCGGCAAGCTGCTGGCCGAAATGGTGCCGGCGATTCAAAAAACATCCGATCTGGTCCAGGAAATCGCCTCGGCGTCGAGCGAACAGGCGTCGGGCGTCTCGCAAATCAACACGGCCATGACGCAGCTCAATCAGACTACCCAGCAAAACGCCTCCGCGTCCGAGGAGCTGGCCGCCACGGCCGAAGAGATGAGCGGGCAGGCGCAGCAGCTGCAGCAGGCGATCGCGTTCTTCAAGGTCGGAACCAAGGACGTGCCCTACGCCCAGGCCCCCGTCGCCAAAACGAAGGCGAGACCGGCCGGCGCCCCGAATGGACAGGCGAAGGCGCCGAAGCCCGCGGGCGTCGGCGCCGAGCCTGCCGTGGCGGCACAACCGGATGCCTCACAGTTCGTGCGGTTTTAGGAGGTGCCCCATGGAAACCGTGATGCAGCCGGAACGGACCGCCGAGGCCGAACTCGTCGGCGAAGAGCAGCAACAGTACCTGACCTTTCATTTGGGGAAGGAAACGTTTGCCATCGGGATTCTCGGGGTCAAGGAAATCATCGAGTACGGCGCCTTGACCGCCGTGCCGATGATGCCCGAGTGCGTGCGGGGCGTGATCAATTTGCGGGGGCGCGTGGTCCCCGTCGTGGACCTGTCGGCGCGGTTCGGCCGGGCGTTGACGGAACCGGGCCGGCGCACCTGCATCGTCATCGTGGAAGCGCAGGCGGCGGGGGAGCACCGGGACATCGGCATCGTCGTGGATGCCGTCAATCAGGTGATCGAAATTCCTCCGGCGGACATCGAGCCGGCGCCGTCGTTCGGCGCCAACCTGCAAGGCGACTTCATCCAGGGGATGGGCAAGGTCGAGGGCCGCTTCGTCATCATGTTGAACATCGCGCGGGTCTTGTCCATCGACGAAATGGCCCAGCTCGGCCAGCCGGTGGACGCGACCGTTGCGGCCGGGGCGTGAGGTACGCATGGACTTGTGCGCGATCACGGACCGGGAATTCGCGAGCTTTCAAACGTTCGTGTACCGGACGGCCGGGATCAGCCTGTCTCCCGCCAAAAAACCGCTGGTGTCGGGGCGGTTGATGAAACGGCTGCGCCACTATGGGCTGCCGACGTACAAAGACTATTTTCAGCTCATTATGAGCGGGCAGGAGCCGGCGGAGCTGCAGACGGCGCTCGATCTCCTGACGACCAACGAGACGTACTTTTTCCGCGAGCCGCAGCATTTCGACTTCCTCCGCGACGTCATCCTGCCCGAGCAGCGGCCGGGACAGCCCTTTCGGGCGTGGAGCGCCGCCTGCTCGAGCGGGGAGGAGCCCTATAGCATCGCGATGGTGCTGGCCGACCGGCTCGGTGAGAGCGCCTGGGACGTGCTGGCCTCGGACATCAGCTCGCGGGTGTTGGACCAGGCACGGTCCGGCCATTACGGCATGGGCCGTGCCGACAAGATCCCGCAGCGCTATCTCAGCGCCTACTGTCTGAAGGGCGTCGGCGCCCAGGCGGGGACGTTTCTCCTGGACCGGTCCGTGCGGACCCATGTCCAGTTCATGTCGATCAATCTCAATCATGCCCTGCCGCATATCGGGACATTCGACGTGCTTTTCCTCCGCAACGTGATGATCTACTTCGATCTGGAGACGAAGCGGCAGGTTGTCGATCGTCTTCTGGATACGCTCAAGCCGGACGGCTACTTTCTCGTCAGCCATTCGGAAACCCTGCACGGGATTACGGATCGTCTGAAAATGGTGCGGTCGTCCATCTATCGCAAACCGTAAGCCATGTCGGCGCCTTCCGAATGCCACGAGATTGTCCTTCAGCCAGGCGAGTTCTATTTCGGCGATGCGGACACGCGGATCAGGACGCTCCTGGGGTCGTGCGTGGCGATCACGATGTGGCATCCCGTTCGGCGGGTCGGCGGCATGTGTCATTACTTGTTGCCCACCCGGCAGGGCGCCATGTCGAAAGACTTGGACGGCCGTTACGGGGACGAAGCGCTCCTGATGTTTCTGAAAGAAATCGACGACCGAAAGACGAAGCCGCGCGACTACCACGTCAAGGTGTTCGGCGGAGGGAACATGTTCCCGACGGTCGGCAAGGGGAAGGCGATGGAAGTCGGCGTCCGCAATATCTCGTTGGCGGTCGACCTGTTGGGGCAAATGGGGTGCTCGGTCGTCGCGCGGCATGTCGGGGACATCGGACATCGCGCGATCATTTTCGATGTATGGAGCGGGGATGTGTGGGTGAAGCATCAACGTCGCACGGGTCCGGCCGAACTGGGGGCCGCGAGCTAGGGAGCCTATGCGCAGCAAGATCAACGTCTTGGTGGTGGACGACTCGGCGACGGTCCGCCAGGTGGTCTCGGGCATTCTGGCCCAGGATCCCGGCATTCGGGTGACGGGGGTGGCCTCCGATCCGCTCTTTGCCATGGAGCACATGAAAAAGGAATGGCCGGACGTGGTCACGCTCGATGTGGAGATGCCGCGGATGGACGGCATTTCCTTCCTCAAGCACTTGATGGCCACCCGCCCGGTCCCGGTGGTGGTCTGCTCATCGCTCACGGAATCGGGCGCCGAGACCACCATGCAAGCGCTGGCCGCCGGCGCGGTCAGCATCGTCACCAAGCCGAGGCTCGGCGTGAAGCGGTTTTTGGAGGATTCGTCGGCCAACCTGGTCGATGCGGTCAAGGCGGCCGCCCAGGCCAACATGAAGTGTTTGCGGGCCAGCGTGGTCTCGACCGCCAAGCCGCCGCAGAAACTCACGGCGGACGCCATTTTGCCGGCCGGCTCCCACGCAATGGCCCAGACGACCGAGCGCATCGTCGCGATCGGAACCTCGACCGGCGGTACGCAAGCCCTGGAAGCGGTCCTGACGGCGTTGCCGCGCGTCTCGCCGGGCATGGTGATCGTGCAGCACATGCCGGAAAAATTCACGGCGGCGTTCGCGGAACGCTTGAACGGCATCTGTCACGTCGAAGTCATGGAGGCCAAACACAACGATCGGGTGATTCCCGGGCGGGCATTGGTGGCGCCGGGCGGTCGCCACATGTTGCTCAAACGCAGCGGCGCGCAATACTATGTCGAGGTCATCGACGGCCCGCTGGTCAATCGCCATCGCCCCTCCGTGGACGTGTTGTTCCGCTCGGTGGCGAAATTTGCCGGGCCCAATGCGCTGGGAGTCATCATGACCGGCATGGGAGACGATGGCGCGGCGGGGCTTCTCGAAATGCGCCAGGCCGGCGCGAGGACCATCGGCCAGGACGAAGCGACCTGTGTCGTCTACGGCATGCCGAAGGAAGCCGTCAAGCGCGGCGCGGTCCAACATCTCGTGCCGTTGCCTGCGGTGGCCGCCGAGGTCGCCTCGTTCCTCTGATCCCTGCTCCTGATCGGCCTCCCGGCCCTCCCGCTCCGTCACCTGCCCGCAACGCATCTGCCCTGGGCTCGTCATGCATGAAGCGTCGTTCGCGATAGGGCTTGTCGGGCCGCCGTCCCTTGAAACGGCTTGAAGGCTTGTGTTACGGTGTTCCTCGATGTCGGTACCTATTTTGCGTCCACCTTTCTGTCGGCCATGAGGCGCTGGTGAACCCGCAGCTTCAGCCGCTGATCGATCTTCAAACCCTCGACCTCCGCCTGGCGGAGATCAGGGAGCAGCAACGCAAATCCCCCGGACTGATTCAGGCCGCCGAAGCCCCCCTCAAAGAAGCCCAACGTCTCCAGCAGGAAGCCAAGACCACCCTCGATGCGCTCACCAAGGAGCGCAAGGATCGCGAGCGCGACCTCGAGGCGCACGAATCCCAGACGGACAAGATGAAGGCGCGCCTCTCCGAACTCAAGACGAACAAGGAATATCAGGCGCATTTGTTCGAGATCGAGATGTCCAACAAGAAGAAGGGCGAGATCGAAGAGCAGATTCTGGTGCTGATGGAGAAGATCGAGGCCAAGCAAAAAGAAGTCAAAGAGCTGCAGGCCAAGGCCGCCGAAGCGGAACAGTCATGTGCCAAGGAAAAGCAGCGGCTCGAAGCGCTCGCCGCCGAGCTGGGGAAGGAATCGGCCCAGCTGGAGCAGAAGCAGGCCACGGTGGCCGCCGCCGTGGACAAGACCTTGATGGAGCGGTACAAGAAGCTGAAGGCGATGAAGAAGGACTTGGCGTTGGTGCCGGTTCGCGACGGCATCTGTTCCGGGTGCCGGTTGCAGCTGCCACCCCAGCTTATCGCCGAGGTCAAACGGAAGGAAGACTTGCTGGCCTGTTCCTACTGCCATCGGATTCTCTACTGGGACGGGGAGGTCATCACGACGGCTCAAGCCGCTCCGTCTTCGCTGGAGAAGGAAGAATATGACGTGGGGGAAACGGTTTAGCTGTCCTGTGGAGCCCCCAGCACCGCCTGCGTCGTCTTGAAATGCAGTTTCGCGACCGTCGTCAGCCGCTCCTGCCCGTGCTTTTTCACAATCATACGACCCGCCAGCTCGACTTGCGGTGAGGCCCCCTTCGGGAGGGCGAGGCCTATGTCGTCCGACAGCCGCTTGAGCCTCAGGAGGAACTCGGCGCGGGCCAGGATCGAGGCCGCTGCGACCGCCAGGTCCGATTCGGCTTTGGTGCGCTGGATCAGGCGAATGCGCTTGCCCTTCTCTTGCAAGGCGTTCAGCACGAACCGTTCGTCCCCGAACTGATCGGCGATCGCCAGGTCGCAATTCACCTGCTCCAGCAGATTCTCCAGCGCGCGGGCGTGCCCCCAGGCCAGGAGGCGGTTGAGATTCTTGATCTTCTTGTACAGTTCGTTGTAGCGCTCCGGGCCGATCGCCACGATGCTGTGCCGGCACACGAGCTTGATGTCCGGGGCCATCTCAAGGATGCGCCCGTCGGAGATGCGCTTGCTGTCGCGCACGTTCATCAGACGCAGATCCGGCTCCAATTCCGGTGTGACGTGGACGGCGGCGATGACGAGGGGGCCGAAGTAATCCCCTTTGCCTGATTCGTCGATGCCGATGCGGGCCTGGCCCGCGGTCTGGTGTTCGGTCGTCACCGGTGCTGCCTGTGCGTGGTGAGGTCGGGTGATTTGCCGGGCGGACTGTAACAGAGGCCTCGATGGCGGTCAATCGGGGCGGCTTGCACGCCGGCTGTTGAGGGCTTATACTGCATGAGCGTGCTGGAGTAGACCGGGTGATCGCTCGCCGGCTTGCCGGCGGGAGGAAAGTCCGGACTCCGAAGGGCAGGGTGCTGGGTAATTCCCAGGCGGAGCGATCCGACACCGGCGCCACAGAAAACAAACCGCCGATGGCCCGAAAGGGATCAGGTAAGGGTGAAACGGTGGGGTAAGAGCCCACCGCGTCTGTGGTGACACAGACGGCAGGGTAAGCGTCGCCCGGAGCAAGACCAAATAGGAGGACGCCCGACCGCAAGGTCGGATCGGCTGGCCCGGCCGAGGTCCTCGGGTAGGTCGCCCGAAGCTCGAGGTAACTCGAGCTCCAGAGAAATGATCATCCCCGTGGCGGCGTCAAGCCGAGGCGGGACAGAATCCGGCTTATAGGTCTTCTCCAGCGCGCCTTTTTCAATGCCTTCCGCAAGTCCCGTTCGGTGATTTTTCCGGCACAGGCTTCATGGTGGTCGATCAGGACGACGGGGATTCTTGTCCCGTAGCGGCGGACGAGGTCTGCATCGTCGCTGATGTCCACTTTGGCCAGGTTGAACGGGGTGTCGTCCTGCAAGCGGCGGGCGATCTTCAGCACCACGTCGCAGAGGTGGCAATCGGGACGCGAAAGAATCGTGAGCTCAAGCATGGGGCCGGTCCATATCCATCCGTCGTCACGGTACCGTACCCGAATTGCGATCGTCGCTCAAGCAGCCCGGCATTGCCACGGACGACCAGACCGGCCCATCGCGCATCCAAGACAGCCTGCCGAGGGGCTGCAGACGAGGCGTTCCTATTGACTTAAAGGGCACCCAGTGATAGCATGAAAAACCCTTTTGCCTTGTTTTTCAGCGAGATTTGTATCATTCGACGAGCCGGACTGGCGGAGGGTCCGGCTTTGGCCAATGAAGAGATAAGCTGTCGCAGAAGCTGCCGGCGAGCTGTCTGCTAGAGGGGGTCGGGATATGAAGTTGACAGGCGCAGAGATATTCCTGGAGTGTCTCAAACGCGAAGGGGTCAAGACCCTCTTTGCTCTGCCGGGCGGGGTGGTGCTGAAAATCTTCGATATTCTGCACCAGCAGAAGGATGTCAACGTGGTCCTGACCCGCCATGAGCAGGGGGCCGGCCACATGGCTGAAGGCTACGCCAAGGCAACGGGCAAGGCCGGTGTGTGCCTGGTGACCTCGGGACCGGGCATGACCAACGTGATCACGGCGTTGGCCGACGCCTACATGGATTCGGTGCCCTTGGTCTGTTTCTCCGGACAGGTGCCGACCAGTTTGATCGGCAACGATGCGTTCCAGGAGGCGGACAACATCGGTTTGAGCCGTCCTTGCACCAAATACAATTTTCTCGTGAAGGACGTGAACGATCTGGCCGTGACCATCAAGGAAGCCTTTTACGTGGCCACCACCGGCCGGCCTGGCCCCGTGCTCGTGGATATCCCGAAAGACGTGTCCATGAACAAGGCGGACTTCAAGTACCCTGGGTCCGTCTCGATCCGGGGCTATAACCCGACCTACGACGGCAATAAATGGCAGATCAAGCAGGCGGCCGAAGCCATTATGAAGGCACGGAAGCCGATTTTGTACGTCGGCGGCGGGGTCATTTTCTCCGGCGCGTCGGAGGAATTGCTGGAGCTGGCCGAGCTGACCCATATCCCCGTGGACATGACCCTCATGGCGTTGGGGGCGTTTCCGGGAGAACATCCGCTGTCGATGGGCATGTTGGGCATGCACGGCACCTACTGGGCCAACATGGCGATGCACCACTCGGACCTCGTGATCGCGGTCGGCGCTCGGTTCGACGACCGCGTGACCGGCAAAGTGTCGGAGTTCTGTCCGCACGCCAAGGTCATTCATATCGATATCGATCCGACGTCCATCCGCAAAAATGTGAACGTGGACATCCCCATCGTGGGAGACTGTAAATCGGTGTTGCGGGAGTTGACCCAGATTCTTCGGGCCACGGTCAACGGGGATCAAAAGGACCTGCGAAAGCCCTGGCTGGAGCAGATCCGCGAGTGGCAGCGGTCCCATCCGTTGGCGTACGAACAGGACCCGAACGGAGCCATCAAGCCCCAGCACCTGATCAAGCGGGTCTTCGAGCTCACGAAGGACCGGGACCCGATCGTGGCGACCGACGTCGGCCAGCATCAGATGTGGTCGGCCCAGTATTTCAAACTGGCCAAGCCGAATCGGTGGTTGACCTCCGGTGGGTTGGGCACGATGGGGTTCGGCTTCCCGGCCGCCATGGGCGCACAGGCGGCCTTTCCGGACAAGCTGGTGCTGTGCATCGCGGGCGACGGCAGCTTCCAGATGAACACTCAGGAACTGGCCACGGCGGTGGTGAGCAAGTTGCCGGTCAAGGTGTTCATCGTCAACAACCGGTTCCATGGGATGGTCCGCCAATGGCAGGATTTGTTCTATGAAGGCCGCTATGCCTCGAGCTACCTGGACGCGACTCCCGATTTCATCAAGTTGGCGGAGGCCTACGGGGCCGTGGGGCTGCGCGCAAGCAAGGTGTCCGAGGTGGACGACGTGATCCGCGAGGCCATCGCCGTGGACAAGCCGGTCCTGGTCGATGTGCCCGTGTATCAATATGAAAATTGCTACCCGATGATTCCGGCCGGGGGCTGCAACCACGAAATGATCCTGACCGATCCGCCGGAATTGAAGAAAAAGCAGCCGGCCGGCTCGAAAGTGGCGGGCGAAGACAAGGACACCGTGCTGACCGCGTAGAAAGGACAATGATGAACGATGAGAGAGAAATGATGAGTTGAGGGGATAATCCTCCGTTCATCATTCCGCGTTCATCGTTCGACATTGGGTTATTATGGACCACATCATTTCCGTCATCGTCGAAAACAAGTTCGGGGTCCTGTCTCGGGTGGCGGGTCTCTTCAGCGGCCGAGGCTTCAACATCGAGAGTCTCTCGGTGGCGCCCACGCTGGACCCCTCCATGTCCATGATGACGATCGTGACCACGGGCGACGATCGGATCATCGAGCAGATCGTCAAACAGCTCAACAAGCTGATCGACGTGATCAAGGTCGTGGACCTCAACGAGAGCGAGTTCGTCGAGCGCGAAACCGCGCTGATCAAGGTCCACACCAAGCCGGAGGACCGGGCCGAGGCCCTGCGGATCGCGGACATTTTCCGCGCCAGCGTGATCGACTCCACGCCGACGACCTACACGATCGAGATCACCGGCGACGTCAACAAGATCGAGGCGATCATCAACTTGTTGCAGCCGCTGGGCATCAAGGAACTGGCCAGGACCGGCCGCGTGGCGATCGCGCGGGAACCGCTTCGTCCGGCCGCGATGCAACCGAAGCGCGTCGCCAAAGAATAACGTCCGTATCGTGGAACGGCAATCTTTCACGGTCGGCGGTCCTGCGCCGGCCGTTTTACCCGGGAGTCAGCGATGAATATTTATTACGACCAAGACGCCGACCTGCAGCAGATCAAGGGCAAGAAGGTGGCGATTATCGGGTACGGCAGCCAAGGCCATGCCCATGCCAACAATTTGAAGGACAGCGGCGTGAACGTCGTCGTGGGGCTGCGCGAAGGCGGATCGTGGCGGAAAGCCGAACAGAGCGGATTGAAAGTCATGCCGGTGGCCGATGCGGTGAAAGCGGCGGACGTGGTGATGATCCTGGCGCCGGACGAAGCGCAGGCGGCCATCTACCGCAACGACATTGCACCCCATCTCAAGAACGGGGCCTATCTGGCGTTTGGACATGGCTTCAACATCCATTTCGGCCAGATCGTGCCGCCGGCCGGGGTCAATGTGTTCATGGTGGCGCCCAAGGGTCCGGGCCACTTGGTCCGCTCGGAGTATACGAAGGGCAGCGGCGTCCCTTGTCTGCTCGCCATTCACCAGGACCCCAGCGGGAACACCAAGGCCGTGGGCTTGGCCTATGCCAGCGCCATCGGCGGCGGGCGGGCCGGCGTGATCGAGACGAATTTCCGGGAAGAGACCGAAACCGACTTGTTCGGCGAACAGGTGGTCTTGTGCGGCGGGCTGACGGCGCTCATCCAGGCGGGCTACGAGACGCTGGTGGAAGCCGGCTATTCGCCGGAGATGGCCTATTTCGAATGTCTCCACGAGGTCAAACTCATCGTGGACCTGATCTATGAAGGCGGCATCGCCAACATGCGCTATTCGATCAGCACCACGGCCAAGTACGGGGATGTAACGCGGGGGCCTCGGATCGTCACCGAGGACACCAAGAAAGAAATGAAGAAAGTTCTCGAAGAAATTCAGAGCGGGCGGTTTGCCCGGGAATGGGTGTTGGAGAATCAGGCCAACCGCCCGGTCTACAATGCCTTGCTGGCGAAGGGCGAGGCTCATCCCATCGAGGCGGTCGGCGGCAAGCTGCGGGCCATGATGCCCTGGCTCAAGAAGGGCAAGCTCGTCGACAAGGCGAAAAACTGACGGGGGATGGCCCGACCTGTTTGCTCCAGAGGCTTGTGAATGGACCGCGCCGTCGGCATCCCGATCGTCAAAGAAGGTCTCCCGTTCGTTGCGGGCGCCGGCGGCCCGGCCGTCCTGGCGGCCGGACTCGGATGGACCGGCCCGGCGCTGGCGTTGGGTCTGGCGACGTTGTTCACCGCCTGGTTCTTTCGCAATCCGAAGCGGGTGGCGCCTCCGTCGGCCCACGCAGTCGTGGCACCAGGAGACGGCAAGGTGATCGCGGTCACCGAGGAATTTGAGCCGCGATTCCTGAAGGATCAAGGGGTCCGGATCAGCATCTTTTTGAACGTGTTCAACGTGCATGTGAATCGCATTCCGTGCAACGGGGTTGTCGAGGACATCGCCTATCAGCCGGGGAAGTTCGTTCCGGCCAACCGTCCGGATGCGACCTTGCGGAACGAGCAGAACGCCTTGATGATCCGGACCGCGGAGGGGGCGAAAGTGCTCTGCGTGCAGGTGGCGGGGTTGATTGCCCGCAGGATCGTGTGCTGGGTGTCTCCCGGCGAGACTGTGGCTTGCGGCGAACGATACGGTCTGATCCGGTTCGGGTCGCGGATGGACATGTTCCTGCCGGCCGGCACCAAAGTGCGGGTGGGTGTCGGCATGCACGTAAAGGGGGGCGAGACCATTCTCGCCGAGTTGGCGTAGGGAAACCGTCATACGGGGGCCCTTCATGAAAGACAAGGACTACAAGCCGGTGGCCAAAGAATCGAAGCGCAAACGAGCCGTTTATCTGATCCCCAACCTCTTGACCACCGGGAATCTGTTCAGCGGTCTGTTCGCGATCCTGGCGGTCTTCGGCGAGCACTATCTGGCGGCGGCGGTGGCCATCCTGGTGGCGCTGATTTTCGACATGCTGGACGGGAAGTCCGCGCGTTGGACGAACAGCACCAGCCAGTTCGGGGTGGAGTATGACTCGCTGGCCGATCTGGTCGCCTTCGGCGTGGCGCCGGGGCTCTTGATTTATGGGTGGGGGCTGAAGGCTCATGGGATGTTGGGCGCGGCGGTCATGTTCGCGTTCGTCGCCTGCGGCGCGTTGCGGTTGGCCCGGTTCAACGTGATGGCGTCCACCAGCGAGAGCAAGTACTTTACCGGCCTGCCGATTCCGGCGGCAGCCAGCGTGGTCGCGACGCTGATCATTTTCGATCACTACGTCGTCGGTCTGGCCGTGGACTACAAGTCTCGGCTGGTGTTTGTGCTGGCGTTGCTGCTGGCGTTCTTGATGGTCAGCACGGTCAAGTACCGGAGTTTCAAGGACCTCAAATTCAGGCCCGGCCATCACTTCAACTATCTGGTGTGGGCGATTCTGGGCATCATGCTCGTGATCGCCTGGCCGCAGTTGATGCTGTTCCTGGTCTTTGCCGGCTATGCGGCGCTGGGGCCCCTTGAAAAAGCGTGGAGCGTGATGGCCAGGGCGTTCGGCAAGCGAAGCGCGGCCGAGCAACCGGCGTTGGAGTCGAAAGAGTCGTAGTCGAGCGGCGTCGAAGAGGAGTAGTAGGCGGTCCCGACGGACCGAGAGAGCTGGTGGGTGGTGCAAATCAGCCCGTCGGCCGCCGAACTCGCCTCGGAGCCGAGCCCGTGAAATCGTTCGGAGAGTAAGGGGCTCCGCCTGACCCACGAAACGGGTTCAATGAAGGGTGTCGGGGTTTCCACCGGAAACTCCGTCGCTGAAGCAGGGTGGTACCACGGAGCGCGTGAAGCCTTCGTCCCTGAAGCAAGGGAGAAGGCTTTTTTTATTGGAGGAGGGCCAGACCATGACGCGCATGATTCGGATCTTTGACACCACCTTGCGGGACGGAGAGCAGTCGCCAGGGGCGAGCATGAACCTGGAAGAGAAGCTCATGGTGGCGAAGCAACTGGCCCGCCTGGGCGTCGATATTATCGAAGCGGGCTTTGCCTATAGCTCGCCGGGTGACTTTGAGGCGGTCCGACGAGTCGCGCAAGAAGTGGAGGGGCCTACGGTCTGCAGCCTGGCTCGGGCGAGACCCGAAGACATCGATCGGGCCTGGGAGGCGCTGAAGGGGGCTCCGAAGGTGCGCATCCATACGTTCCTCTCGACCTCGGACATCCATTTGAAGCATCAGTTCCGGATGAGCCGGGACGAGGCCTTGAAGCGGGCCGTGGAGATGGTGCAGCGGGCACGGGGCTACGTCCAGGACGTGGAGTTCTCTCCCATGGATGCCAGCCGTTCCGACCCGACCTATCTGAACGAGGTGATCGAAGCGGTCATCGCCGCCGGCGCCGGTACAGTCAATATCCCCGATACGGTGGGCTATACGACGCCGCAGGAGTTCGGCCGCCTGATCCGTGGGATCCGCGAGAAGGTCAAGAACAGCAGCCAGGCCGTCATCTCGGTGCATTGCCACAACGACCTGGGGCTGGCCGTGGCCAACTCCCTGGCGGCTATTTTGGAAGGAGCGGGGCAGGTGGAGTGCACCGTCAATGGGATCGGCGAGCGGGCGGGCAATGCGTCGCTGGAGGAAATTGCGATGGGGTTGCGGACCCGCAAGGACTTCTACCAGGCCGACACCAATATCCGCACGGAGGAGATTATCAAGACCAGCCGTCTCGTCAGCAAGATCACGGGGATGGCGGTGCAGCCGAACAAGGCCATCGTGGGCGCGAACGCGTTCGCCCATACCTCCGGCATTCACCAGGACGGTCTTCTGAAAGAGAAGAGCACGTATGAGATCATGCGTCCCGAGTCGGTGGGGCTGACTCAGAGCAACCTCATCATGGGGAAGTTGTCGGGCCGGCATGCCTTCCGGCAGAAACTGGAAGAGTTGGGATACAAGCTGTCGGACGAGGAGGTCAATCACGCCTTCGCGAGATTCAAGCGGCTGGCGGACCAGAAGAAAGAAGTGTACGAAGAAGATCTCCAGGCCATCGTGTCCGAGGAAATCGCCCGCATTCCGGAGCGATACGTCCTCAAGTCGCTCTACGTCGAGAGCGGCACCAACAAGGTGCCCACGGCGACGGTCGAGCTGGAGATCGACGGGAAGCCGGTGAAACAGACCGGCACGGGGGACGGGCCGGTGGACGCAGCCTATCGCACCATTGCCGCGATGACCCAAACCAAGAGTTGCCTGCTGGGCTATTCGGTGGAGGCGATCACCGGCGGAACCGATTCGCAAGGCGAAGTGTCCGTGCGATTGCAGGAGAACGGCAAAACGGCCAGCGGGCACGGGTCCGATACCGACATCATCGTGGCTTCCGCCCGGGCCTATCTCAACGGCTTGAATAAGCTGGCGTTCTGGGCCTCCAAGCATTTCGATCCGGAGCGGAAAGCCGGCTTGATTTACGAATAGTGCGACGGTACAGTGGCGCCGGATCACGCAGGTCCTGCGTCGAACGAGGAGTGAAGACATGAAAGCGCAGATTGCGGTCTTGGCCGGCGACGGCGTGGGAAAGGAAATCGTCCCCGAAGCGGTGAAATTGCTTCGGGCGGCGGCGGAGAAGTTCGGCCATACGTTGACGTTCGTGCCGGCCGACGTGGGGGGCGCGGCGATCGACAAGATTGGCGTGCCCTTGCCCGACGACACCCTGGCGCTGGCCAAGTCGAGCGATGCGGTGTTGCTGGGCGCCGTGGGCGGACCCAAGTGGGAAGGGCTGGACTATACGATCCGTCCGGAGCGGGCGCTGCTCGGGCTGCGCGAACAGTTGGGACTGTTTGCGAACCTCCGTCCCGCCAAGCTCTACCCGATGTTGAGCGAGGCCTCGACCTTGAAACGCGAGGTCATCGAGGGGATCGACCTGTTGGTCGTGCGCGAGCTGACCGGCGGGATCTATTTCGGGAAACCGAAAGGGATCGAAAAAACCGCGGAGGGAGAACGGGGCGTCAATACGGAAGTCTATACGACCCATGAAATCCAACGCATTGCCAAGGTGGCCTTCGAGGCGGCCAGGAAACGACGGCGGAAAGTCATGTCCGTGGACAAGGCCAATGTGCTGGAGTCCTCAGAACTGTGGCGGCGGGTGGTGATCGATGTGCACCGGGACTATCCGGATGTCGAGTTGAGCCACATGTACGTGGACAACTGCGCGATGCAGTTGATCCGCAATCCCAGGCAGTTCGATGTGCTGGTGACCACCAACTTGTTCGGGGACATCTTGAGCGACGAGGCGGCGATGCTGACCGGCTCCATCGGCATGTTGCCCTCGGCCAGTATCGGCACGAAAGCCGGGATGTATGAGCCGATCCATGGCAGCGCGCCGGATATTGCGGGCAAGAACCTGGCAAATCCCATCGCGACGATCGCCTCCGCCGCCATGCTGCTGTCGTACCAACTCCGCCTGGACAAGGAAGCGGAGGCGATCGAACGCGCGATCCAGAAGACGCTGGAGCAGGGCTATCGGACAAAGGATATTCAAGGACCAGGGACCACATTGGTGGGCACGGTCGAAATGGGCGATGCCATCCTCAAGAACTTTCTGCAAGGGTAAGTGAGCATGGTGATGCTTGCCGGTGCCAAATCCGGGACAATCGGAACCGTAGCGGGTACGGGGGAGCCTGGCCATGCGGGGGACGGGGGGGCCGCGGTTTCGGCCTGTTTGAACGAACCCAAGAGTCTCGCGGTGGGCCGGGGCTGTCTGTACATTGCGGACAGTGAGAACCATGTGATCCGCAAGGTCGATCTGGCGAACGGACTGATCAGCACCGTGGCCGGTCGTCCGGACGCGACCCTGGCCGCTCCTGCCGATGCGGCGGCTGCAGACGAGGCCCCGTTCGACGACGACCCGCTTGGCGGACCAAGCCAAGCCATGCCGGAGAAGTTCGCTCAACTGGGCGATCTCAGCGGGACCGTGCGGTTCGTGGTGGGCACTGTGCCCAAAGCCGGCCGGTGCGAAGGGGACGGGGGGCCTGCGACGAAGGCGACGCTGAATTTCCCCTCCGCGGTGGCGTTGGATCGGCAGGGCAACCTCTACATTGCCGACACGATGAACCACCGGGTGCGGCGGGTGGATGCGCAGACCGGCATCATCGCCACCGTGGCCGGCACGGGCCAGCATCGCTGCTCGGGGGACGGGGGGCCGGCTACCGCCGCCAGTTTGAACGAGCCCTCGGCGTTGGTGGTGGACGATGACGGCCATCTCTACATCGCCGACCAGAGCAATAACCGGGTGAGACGGGTGGATGCCGTCACCGGCGTGATCACCACGATCGCCGGGACCGGGCAAGCAGCTTACACAGGAGACGGGGGGCCGGCGACGGACTCGGGCTTGGCTGGGCCCAGTGGCCTGGCTTTCGGTCCTGATGGTATGCTGTACGTGGCCGATACGTTCAACGGGCGGATTCGCATGATCGATCTGTCCACCGGCCTTATCTCGACCGTGGCCGGGGACGGGGGGGAGTATCGGTATCAAGGACATCCGCAAGAGTTCTCGACGAGCCTCTCCCGCCCCTATGGGATCGCCCTGGATCGGGAGGGCCATATCCTGGTCACGGATTCGGATAGCCATCTGATCCGGCGGTGGGATCGTCGGAAAAAGATCATCACGCTCGTGGCAGGCAACGGCCTGGCTCGGTTTCACGGGGATGGGGGGCCGCCGCAGGAGAGCAGCCTCAACTATCCCTTCGGTGTGGCGGTCGACGAACGAGGCAACGTCTACATCGCCGATACCTTCAATCATCGCATTCGTGTCATCGCCGTGTAGGCGTATAGGATGGACGTGTAGGGCAGAAGGAACAGTATGCTGAAGAAAAAAGCGGCCTATCAAGTGGCGGTGGTCGGCGCGACCGGGGCGGTCGGAGCCGAGATGATCCAAGTGCTGGAGGAACGGAAGTTCCCGGTGGAAACGTTGCATGCGCTGGCCTCGTCCCGTTCGGCCGGCGGTACGGTGTCATTCCGTGGCTCCGACGTGACGGTCAAGGAACTGACGAAGGACTCGTTTGCCGGCATCGATATCGCGCTCTTCTCGGCCGGCAGCGACGTCAGCAGGGAATATGCGCCGATCGCGGCGAAAGCCGGCGCGGTGGTGATCGACAACAGCGCCGCCTGGCGGATGGACAAGGATGTGCCGCTCGTGGTGCCGGAAGTGAATCCCCACGACCTGGCCTGGCACAAGGGCATCATCGCGAACCCGAACTGCTCCACCATCCAGATGGTCGTGGCGTTGAAGCCGTTGCATGACGAAGCGCGGATCCAGCGCATCGTCGTCACCACGTTTCAATCCGTGTCGGGGACCGGCAAGGAAGCCATGGAAGAATTGATGGAGGAATCCAAGGCGCTCCTCAGTTTCGGGCATCCGGAGCCGAAGGTTTATCCCTATCAAATTGCGTTCAACTGCCTTCCCCATATCGACGAGTTCCTGCCGACGGGGTACACGAAAGAAGAGATGAAGATGCTCCACGAGACCAGGAAGATCATGGGGGATGCGACCATCCGGGTCACGGCCACCACCGTCCGGGTGCCGGTCTACATCGGCCATTCGGAGGCGGTCAATATCGAGACCGAACGCAAGCTCACGGCCAACGAGGCGCGCGCCATCCTCTCGACGGCCCCGGGCGTGCAGCTCTACGACGACCCGGCTCACGCCCTGTATCCCATGCCGCTGCTCGCGGCCGGACAGGACGACGTCTACGTGGGCCGCATCCGGGAAGACGAGTCCATTCCCAACGGGCTGAACCTGTGGGTGGTGGCGGACAACCTTCGGAAGGGAGCGGCGCTGAATGCCGTCCAGATTGCCGAACTGTTGGTGCGATAGCGATGCAAGACTGGAGCAGCCTGGGCAAAGTGCTGCTGGTCTGGGGCGGCCTGCTTGCGCTGATCGGGGCATTGCTGATGGCGGCCGGGAAATGGTCCGCGGAGGACAGTCCGGGCTGGTTGAGCT
The DNA here is from genome assembly GCA_028876065.1 of Nitrospirota bacterium. Classification (GTDB taxonomy): domain Bacteria; phylum Nitrospirota; class Nitrospiria; order Nitrospirales; family Nitrospiraceae; genus SYGV01. Next base: position 3,394 of record JAGWTI010000029.1, on the reverse strand, counting down.
GGTTCGGCAAACTTCCCGGGGATATTCTGATCAAGCGGGAGCACGTCACGTTCTACTTTCCCCTGGCCACCAGCCTCTTGATCAGTGTGGTGGTCACCCTTCTGCTCTATCTGTTTTCCAAACGATGATGGCCCGATCCATCGTCCTCCTGCTGGTCTGGTCGCTGGTTGGAGCGGTCCTGCCCGTCTCCGCTCAAGCGGACGATGTCATTCGTGTGCTGTTGGCCCAGGATGTGCCGCGAATCCAGATCTCCGCCGAGCGGCGGCTGTCGGTGCGAGGAGGAAGCGGCCAGGAGCTGGTCTTTGCGGCCCCCGTCACGATCATTGCCGCGCCGGATGGGACCGTGAGCCTCAACGGTGAACCGGTCTCCTCGATCGCCGGGTTGACGGTGTCGAGCGGTGGCGGAGGACTGCTGTTGAGCGTGGGGCAAGGAGGCGAATCGTACGCCCCCCCTCTTGCCATGAGCGGCACCTTGCGGGTTCTGCGCGGAAAGAGTCCCGGCGGGCTGGCCGTCGTCAATCACGTGGAGGTGGAAGAATACGTCAAAGGCGTGGTGCCGGCCGAGATGAATGCGGCCTGGCATCCCGAAGCGCTGAAGGTGCAGGCCGTGGTCGCCAGGACCTATGCCTTGTACCAACGTCAGGCGAACCGGGAGCGGGAGTACGACGTGGCTGCAAGCACGCAAGACCAGGTCTATCGAGGCCGCCAGGGGGTCGATCAGCGGGTCCAGGATGCCGTGGAGTCCACCAAGAATCTGACGCTGACCTACCAGAATGAGCCGATCTTGGCCGCCTTTTCCTCGACGGCGGCAGGCCCGACCGAAGATGCGATGAACGTTTGGTCCAAGGATGTGCCCTATTTAAAAGGCGTGGACTGTCCGTTCGACGCCAATTCGCCCTACTACCAATGGCGGGCCGAGTTCAAGCTGCAAGACTTGGAGGACAAGCTCAACCGACAGGGCCTCGCCATCGGTACGATCGCGAACCTGGCTCCGCTGGCGTACAGTTCCGCCGGTCGTGTGGCCAGGCTGCGTATTCTCCATTCTCAAGGTGAACTGGTGCTGCGCGGTGAGGACCTGCGGCGGCTGGTGGGCTATGGGGTGATCCAGAGCACACAATTCGAAGTCGAGTCTATCGGCAAGACGGTGGTCCTTTCCGGGCGAGGCGCAGGCCATGCGGTCGGCTTGTGCCAATGGGGAGCGAAAGAAATGGCCGACCTCGGCTATCGGTTCGACACGATCCTGCGCTACTATTTCCCCGGTACGGAACTCAAGACGTGGCGTGCCACGGCTCAACTCTCCCGCCCCCAGCCCTATTCCCCTTTCTAATGCATCTCGCTGAATTCGACCTTCCCTTCGATGCGTCTCTCGTTGCTGAGCGTCCTGTCGAGCCGCGGGACCAAGCCCGCCTGTTGGTTGCGCCACGATCCGGCGGGTCGTTGGCCCACAAGAAAGTCACGGACTTGCCGGGACTGCTGGCCCCCGGCGATCTCTTGGTCGTCAATGACAGTCGGGTCTTGGCGGCTCGGTTGTCCGGGCGGAAGCGGCCGGGCGGGGGGCGCGTCGAGCTGCTTCTGGTGCGGCCGCTTGGCCCCGATACCTGGGAAGCCTTGATCAAGGGGCGGATGAAACCAGGCCAAGTGATCGACCTGGATGCCCGGACGAGCGTGACCGTCCTGGCGCAGGGACCGGCTGGTTGTACGGTGCAGTTTTCCTCTGCGCAGCCGGCCTCCGATGTGATGAGCCGGCTCGGACAGATGCCCTTGCCGCCCTACATCAAACGAGAGCCGGTCGAGCAGGACCGAACCTGGTACCAAACGATCTTTGCCCGGCCGGAAGGCTCGATCGCGGCGCCAACGGCGAGCCTGCATTTTACCGAGGGGCTCAGTGCGGCGTTGCGCGCGCGGGGGATCGGGCTTGCCGCGGTAACGTTACACGTCGGGCCGGGCACCTTCAGGCCGGTGACGGCCGACCGGATCGAGGACCATGTCATGTATCCGGAGCGTTTCGAGGTGTCGGAAGCAACGGTCGAGGCGATCAAACGGGCGAAGGCATCGGGCGGGCGAGTGGTGGCGGTGGGAACGACCGTCGTGCGGACGCTGGAGGCTTCAGCCGCTGAGGCGGGACAGGTCCGGCCCATGACCGGCGACACGGCGCTCTTTATTACCCCCGGCTACCGGTTTCGCGTGGTGGACGCGCTGATGACCAACTTTCATCTGCCCCGCACGACGCTGGCCATGCTGGTCTCGGCCTTCGTCGGTTTGGAGCGGCTGCGGGAGGTCTATGCGGAGGCGGTCAGAGAGAAGTATCGGTTCTATTCTTACGGCGACGCGATGCTGATTCTGTAGCAGGATGCTGAAAGAGGCCCCCAACTTCGTTCTCGGTCGCATGTCTCCCTGCGGCCTCGTTGGCTGGCCTTTTTGAGCATCCTGGAAAAAGGAGGTTGCCCAAAATGACAGATCAAGAAAGTGCTCACCCCCTCGTGTATACGCCTGATAACGAGCCTTATCTCGGTCGTGCTTCTGTGCTGGCCTTTGATCAGCAGATCAGCTTCACCCTCTACGTTAACCAATATATTATATTGCGGCGTATACACGAGCAAATAGCGAGACGCTTTCCGCGCTCCAGCGTGCAACTTGTCAGATCGTTCCGCAGGGCATCTCACTAGCTCTGAGTATTAGAGAGCTTATCCGTCAGGGCTATCTCTTTGGTGCTCTTGTGCTCATGCGTCCTCTGATAGAGAGGGCCGCTATCATTTCCTATATTTCCCTCCATGAAGATGCCATCGATATTTGGAAGCGCGGTTGGCGTTTTCGAGAGCGACCTCCCCTGTCTACGATGCTTGACGCTATGGCGGGCAAGGCTAATCCGGAAATAGCAAAGAGGATATGTGAAGAGTATGGCCACATTGTCCACGGTGATCCCGTCGGGGCCGAGTCAAACCTAGAACCTATCTCAAAATCGAATTTCACGAATTGTGAACGTGCCCACCTTGTAGCAAGGCCTCAACGAAGCGCCGATTTCCTTGGAAATTCGGGGGCAAGATAGCATGTTGTTGCAGCACAACCTTCTCCACGGCAACGCTTGGTCAATTTTGAGATAGGTTCTAGTCTCCCTCGGCGACGGCGATCTTGGTTACGCAGTCAGCAAAATCCTAGGTAACCCTGTATTGTGTGATGAGATTGCAATCCAGGGCCAATGCTACCTCACGGTTCTCTGTGGACGCATGATTCAGTGTTTTCCAGAAGTGCAGCCACCAGTCTGCACGAGGAACTGAAGGCCGAAGGGATCACGGCTGGTATCGGGCGCATCAAGCGCCTGCGCAAGACACTCGGCCTGCGCTGCAAGCAAAGGCGCACGTTCAAGGCCACGACCAACTCGGCGCACCGCCTGCCG
>JAGWTI010000028.1 GCA_028876065.1 Nitrospirota bacterium | reverse complement strand
GCGGGGATGTCAGTCCAGATGTCTTGTAGCTTTACCCCCTCCATCTCATCTAAATATTGTTTGAATTGGATTCTTCCAGTTTTGGCTTCAGGAAAGATCAAGAGCTTTTGCCGGTCGAACTCCTCCATTTTTTCTCTTGTCCACTTATAGCCGTTGGGATGCGGCCAGTAGCCCTTGTATTCGTAATACAAATTTGGCCGCGGTCCTGGGTTTCCTGTGGGAATCGGAATGTAGAGCCGACCAGTGCCATCTTTTACAGCACGTTTCAAGTACTCTTCCTCATACGCGTGGTACTGCATGTTGAATGTATGTTCGTCACCCTTGCCGTACCAAATTATTGTGTCGTGCAATGTGCCGCACCGTTTTTGTGCCAAGCCAGTAGAGGTCGATCTCTTCCAAATAATCTCGTTCTTAAATCCACCCGGGAAAATTTCTTCGAGAATCCCTCGCAGGAAGAAGTTCTTGACATCATCACAATGTAAAAAAACACTTCCAGTTTCCGCCAGTAATTCCTTGAGCAGCATCAACCGCTCGTACATGAACTGAAGGTAGTTGTCGTTGGCCCAGATGTCGGTATACTGAATCTGCTCGCCCAGCGTGTAGTTCTCGCCGTCCAGTTTGGCTGTCCCCTTCGCGCCGCGCAGAGAGACCTTCCGCACATAGTCCGCGCCGGAATCGAAGGGCGGGTCGATGTAGATCAGGTTGACCTTGCCACGGAAGCCGTTGGCGAGCAGATGCGCCAGCGCTTCCTTGTTGTCGCCATGGAAGAGCAATCCACCCTTGGGATAGGCGGCAGGCCAGTCTTTCCAGAGGTCGGGGTGTGCCGGCTTGCCGCTTAACGATCTGGTTGGATCGACCGCCTCGACGTGCTGAGCCGGAAAGGCCGTGACGTGCGACAGAGGCCGTTTGCCGACCCAGGTCAGCATGGGCCGCCCCTTGGCAGCGGTGATCTTGACCTCGGTCTTCTTCACCGGCGCAGGCGCAGCCTTCTTCAAGATGGCCCCTTCTTTTTTCGACTTACCCACCTGGACTGTTCTTCTGGCTATTTTTGCCATCGCAGCACCGGCCTCACCGTCGTGGATTCTTAGCCTTGCTCGCAGGCTTCGTCTAGATATCGACCGATGCGGTCTTTGTTGGCCGCGAGACTGGAAAACTGTTTTTCGCAGACATCGCTGAACCGGGCCAGGACCTTCCGATTGATCTCTTCTTGATCTTCGAACACCCCGACGGAACGGAACGGCAGCCCCCACCGCTCAAACTGGAGCAGGCCGATGGTGGCGTCCCGAACCTTGTCGTCGTTTAACAAGGCGTAGACAAGGAGCGGGCGCGCCGTCCCATTGATCCGACAGTCGACCACATACTTGCCCTCGGGGTCGTGCGCTGGATCGTACCAGTCGAAACGCCGGCGCGATTCGGGCACCCGCTCTTGCATAAACGTGCGGAAGTCTTCCATGAACGTGGAGCGGACGCGGTCACGCGAAAGATAGGTCACGTCCGATATCTTGAGTAAGGCTTGGACAAAGCTGTAGAGCGCATCTCCGTAGTGGTTGTCCTGGATGCCGAGGATCAGTTCGCCGTTACGGTCATCGACTGCGAAGGCGGAGAGCGCACTCGTAATGATCTTTTGCCGCGTGCCACGCTGGAGGTCTTTTTCGTCCAGGTCATAGGTGAGGTGCATATAGGTATGCCCCTCGTCCGAAAGAATCCAGCGGCCCTGTTCTCGCTTGAGGACAATCGCCAAATGGTCGCCATCCTCGAACAGGAATGGCGTGAACACTCGGTAGCGATTCACGCCTTCCGAGGCGAGACGGAGACTCTCGCAGACCTTTTGCTTGAAATCCTGCTCGATCGTCTCAATAGGCATGGCTATAGGCCCTCCTCAAAAAGAGCCCCTTGCGTATCGGGGGGCACGTCGAATCCACAGCCCTCGATCATCGCGCGGATCGCGCCGCGAAAGTCGGCGAAACGGTCGGTTGGCTCCGCATAAGCGTCCTCTCGCAGTCCCGATTCGTCCTGGTACCGTTCGGTTGCCGTGTGTATATGAAAGTCGTAGAAGGTTTGGCCCTCGATAGTGTTCGTATGTTCATGGCTTTTGCCATTGTACCGGCGAAGCCTGAAGAGCTGGTTCGTCTTGGGCGGCCGATAGGCTAGGATAACCGAAAAGTCGAGCGGATTGAACTCGCTCTGCCGGAAAATCAGTCGAAACTCGGACCCACCGGCTCCTTTCACGTCCATCTCGCGTTCCTTGTGGCCATGCTTGGGTTTTGTCTGGATGCGTTCGCGGTAGTCGGGCGGCAACGATTTTCGTTCGGCCAGCAGGCGGGAAATCTCTGCTTCGCTCAGACGAATTGCCATATCCGCGTATCCTAGTTTTATGGGACCAAAAGGCGCCTTAAAGCTCAGATTCTTCTCGTGCTATCGGTCCAATGCCTTTCGTCTCTGCTCAGCTCTTTTAGGTCGCGCGTTGCGACCTTAAACGGCGCCTTTCCTTCTTGAAATCACAGCGTGTGATTTCAAGTTTGAGATTCCAGATCGGAAGCTCAAACGACCAAGGGTCTTTCACGTCTCAGCCTCTTCGGTAAACGTTCGTGCACCTTGCAACTGATCGGCTGTGACTGTGTCGGTGGCGGTGAAGATCATGTGGTATTTCAGGCGGTCGGGGTTTAATGTCTCCCACTTGCGTATGGCCAGGGCCTTTCGCCCGGTCTCGCCGTCTATAGGGTGCGCCCGCTCGCGTTCCGCCTTGATCTCCACGATGAACACCTTGCCGTTGTCCGATTTTCCGCCTTTGCTTGGCTTTCGGCGAATGACAAAGTCCGGGGTATAGCGCCGCCACTTGCCCTTATCGTCTTTATACTCGACATAGAAGTCGGTCTTGTTCGGGTCGGTCACGGCACCGGTGAAGTAGATGTCTTCGATCTCACCCGCGTTGAGATTCAAGTGGTCGAGCATCTGCTCGAAGAAGCTTTTTTCGGGGTTGGAGTCGAAGTCGTAGGGACTGTAGTGAAATCCGAAGTCGCCGGCGTTGTGTTTCTTCATCGTCTCCCAGGAGAGGAGCAGGTGCTCACGATCTTTGGGGTATATGATGTCGGCCGTATAGACCTCCGTTCTCGAAGCATCAACGTCCTTGGTGAATCCGTCCGGCTTGACCAGCGCCAGCGCCACTTCCACTCGCTCTTCTTTCACCTCGTAGGCGCGGGTCTGCGCTTCAATCTGACGAGCGAGGTCGTCGAGGTCGGCGACCGGGATGTCGTCCCGACTGTAGAGCCGCTTGAGTTCGTCGTACACGGTCCAGAGGTCCAGCCGGTAGCGAGCGGCCAGGTCCACGGAAGCGGCGTAGGCGTCGGTCACTTCTGGGGCGGTTTCAATGGTGATGCTCTGGTCCACTTGGCGTAGGACGCTGAAGGTCGCTTCCTGTTCGGCCATCGTGAAGACCGACTTCGTGAGTCCACCGGCTTGTTGGATCTTCGGTCGTTCCAGGCGCAACGGCGTGACGGCTCCCTCTTTCCTGACCACGGTGCGGACAAGCTGTGTCACCACCAACGGCGGGAGATTGAGCTTGCGCAGCACGATGCGGGCGTGACGGGTTTCCTGCCCGATGCGGTTCAAATCGGCGATCGCTTCGCCGTAGGTTTCTTGCAACTGCTTGTCGAGAATCGTGAAGTTGTCCGAGGAGAGATAGACGCGCGCCTTGGTCGAATTGCCCGGCACTTGGCGCAAACAGCGGGTCGCGGCTTGGAGCACGAAATTGTTGGAGGTCTTGAGCTTGCGGGCCAGTGCGCAGGCGAAGAGGCTCGGGCAGTTCCAGCCCTCGGTGCCCTTATTGACCAGAAGAATGACCCGATGCGCGGCAGACGGATCGTTCAAGCGGTTGAAAGCGTCGATGTCGGCTTGTTTGGTCAGGGTTTCATCGGAGGTGTTCACCAGACAGAGGGCCGGGCTCTGGCCGACCTTCACAAGCGCTCGGTCGATCACCGGCTTTAATTCCTTCAGGTCGTTGGTCTGCGGGAAGTACAGGGCCAGCTTCGCCGGTGCGCCGTTCTGTAGGCGCACCGCGCCATAGTCCTTGAAGAAATCCTCGATGACGTGGGCCACATAGGCCTTAGCGTCGCCTGAGAAGTCGTAGGCCTGAATGTTCCCGGCTAGGTCTTTCAGGATGTCGTCCTTGATGCCCTCGGAAAGGCCGTACCAGATCACCACGTCTTTGAGCGGCTGGCGCTGGAAATAGGGCGTGCCGGTCGTGTTGACGACGCAAATCACGTTGGTCGTGGCGGCGAGGTAGTCTACCGTCTTCCGAACTTTTTTGAGTTCGGCATCGAGCGACTGGCCGTAAGTGTGGTGCGCCTCATCGGAAAAGACGGCCAGGTGCGGTAGGCTGGCGATTGCTTGAAGGCGAAGGTTCGCGACCTCGGAGCGGGCTTCGTCTTCCCGCTCCGGCGAGAACAGGCCACCCAGGTCCGATTTTCGAATCGCCTCCTTCTGAATACGGATCTTCTCGGTATTCGTAACCACGACGTTGAACGAGGACCCTCGAATGACCGGCACGTCCTTTTCTCCGTCACGGGTGAAGGTCAATTTGATCGAGGCGGCAAAGGGCTTGTACAGCCGAGGGGAAAGAATTTTATCGTAGGGGACATCGATCAACTCGCGGAGCGATTCCAATATCGTTTTGCCTGGCGCAAAAACCAGCGCGTTTTGCACAAACGGACCATCAGGGTACTGCAACGCCATGGCAAATTCCGTGGCGATGATCGCGCCGATCAGGATTGTCTTCCCAGCGCCCATCGCCAAGGCCAGGATGTAGCTGGAGTAATCGAGGGTCAGTGTCTCGCGGAGCGATTCGAGGTCGAAATCGCGGACGAAGGCATCGTCAGTCTTGATGCGTTTTAAGAGCGCATCAAATCCTTCGTCCAGAACGTATTCCTTGATATCGCCATGATCGAGCCCGAGCGCCGAAAGAAGCTCGGATTGCTTAGGATAGAACTTCCGGTAGAGATCGAAGACGTGCGGCGTCTTTTTGATCAGGCGCAGATACCAATAGGTTTCCAGTGCGCGCAATTGAGGCCGTCGTAGAAACCGCGCATGGCCTGTCTCCGGCACATGGGCCCACTCCAGAATCTCGGCAAGGGCGGGGTATTCAGGACAGGAGTAGTCTTCCAGGCGCCATGTGTTTACACGGGCTGCAATTTGCTGGTGGAGGTGGTTCATTGGGAGCCCATGGTAGTCCAAGCGAAGCCATGGCGCAATGAGGTAGATGAGAAAATAGTACTCAGCGGGGCGGGTCCAATTTCGAGGCCTGATCGCTCCATGACGGGGACAAGTCTACAAGCGACTTGTCCCCGTCAAGCGGATGGGACGGATGCGGGCTGAGGCGGGCGGCACGGCGGGAAACAGCTTCTCAATAGCGGTGAGGGTGCCGCGAGCCGTTCCGCCTAGTCCGATAAGGCGAGCGGCCAGCGGTAAGGCGAGGTCAGGCGTCGCACATCAACGCATCCTGCCGCCGCCGCACGCTCGCACCGTCTCTCAGCCGCTCCGATCAGCTCGGCGAGACCAGCTTCAGTCCGACGATCCCGCCCACGATCAGGCCGATACAGAGCAGTCTGGGCAGGTCGGCCGACTCGCCGAACAGGGCTATCCCCAGCAAAGCCGTGCCCACCGCGCCGATCCCGGTCCAGACCGCGTAGGCTGTGCCGATCGGCAGGCTGGCGAGCGACAGGGCAAGGAGCCAGAAGCTGGCCGCCATCGCCGCGACGGTGCCCAGGCTGGGCCAGAGGCGGGAGAACCCGTCCGTATATTTCAGCCCGATGGCCCAGGCCACCTCGAATATCCCGGCGACGATCAGATAGGTCCAGGCCATACGACGCTCCTCGGTTCGGTCATTGCATCCATCTCAGGATTTGCGCGCGGCGATAGGCGAGATAGGGCGTCACCCTCAAGGGGTCGTACCGCAGCGGCGAGGGCAGCATCGCCGCCAGCAGGGCTGCTTCCTCTGCGGTCAGCTTCGCCGCCGGCTTGCCGAAATGATGCTGGGCCGCCGCCTCCGCTCCATAGATGCCCTGTCCCCATTCGGCGACGTTCAGGTAGATTTCCAGGATCCGTTTTTTGGTCAGGTGCCGTTCCAGCGAACGGGCGATCAGGGCCTCGTGGGCTTTGCGCAGGAGTTTCTTCTCGGACGAGAGGTACAGATTTTTCGCCAGTTGCTGGGTGATGGTGCTCCCGCCGCGGTAGAGCTTGCCCGATTTGATGTTGCGGATCGTCGCCTCCTGAATCCCGCCCCAGTCGAACCCTTCGTGCTGGAAGAACAGGGCATCTTCGGACACGATGACCGCCTTCTGCAAGTGGGGCGAGATGCGCGACAGGGGCATCCAGGTCCACCGGGGCGTGAACGGCCGGCCTTCGCGCCTGGCCTCGGCGGCGCGGGCTTCGATGAGGGCGGTTGCGGACGGATTGGTCTTGGCCAGGCGCGCGATGTCCGGAAAGGTCGCCCACCAGTAGCCGGCGACCCCGCCCAGCGCCAGCGCCGCCAGCAGGGCCAGCCGAACCAGGAAGCGCGCCGGCCCGCGGCGAGGATTTGACTTCACCATGGGCGGATGATACAGGAGTAGCCGTCGGCTTTCAGCCATCGGCCCTCGGCGATCGAACCATGAAAATCCTCACCGCGGAGTTTCTCCGGAGTTGCGTGACGCCGGAGGACTTTCCCAAGGACCGGACGCCCGAGGTGGCCTTCGTCGGACGGTCGAACGTGGGGAAGTCGTCCCTGATCAATTCGTTGCTCAACCGGAAGGCGCTGGCGAAAGTCAGCCGGACGCCGGGAAAAACCAGGGCCGTGAACTTCTTCCGCGTGACGACGGCGGATGCCCGCCTGAAAAGTTTCTACCTGGTGGACCTGCCGGGCTACGGGTACGCGAAAGCCTCCAAGTCGGCGATTGCGCAATGGGGGCCGATGATCGAACGGTACCTGACGGCCAGGCACGAGCTCCACGCCCTGTTCTTGCTCCTGGATGCGCGCGGGACGGAGGAGCACGACGCCTCCACCTATGGCTGGCTGTGCGACCACGTGCAGCGGCCGGTGCTGGTGCTGACGAAGACCGACAAGCTCTCGCGCCGCGAGCGCGACGCGAGCCTGGCGGCCGTGCGGGAGACGTTCCACTTGTCCGCGTCGGATCGGTGCGTGGCCTATTCCTCGGCGACGCACGAGGGGCGGGATGAACTCTGGAAGGCGATCCGCGATCTCGTGAATCGTTCCTCGTGAAGCGTGATCAGTATTCAGTTCTCAGTTTCCGGAACCGACCACTGAAAACCGTTCACTGAACACTCCGTTCCCGCGTTTCTCCTGCGACGCTAGAATTTCACCTCGATGTAGGCCTTGTTCTTCAGCTCCTTGAGCCAGGTTTGGAACCCGTCCTCGTTCTTCTGCCGATAGACGAGCCCGTGAATCTCGTTCCGGACTTCGGCGAAGGGCCGGAAACCGGGCGGGATCTTCTCGTCCAGGCGGAGGATATGCAGCCCCATCGGCGTCTCGACCGGCTCGCTGATTTGTCCGACTTCCAGCGAGGCGAGGGCCCGTTCGATCGGCGGCAGGAGTTCCCCCTGGCGGACGAACCCGAGGGCGCCGCCCTTCGTCGCTTCCGGCCCGTCCGAATAGCGCATGACCATGTCCCCGAACTCGGCTCCGTTTTTCAGCTCGGCATAGGCGGCCTGGGCTCTGGCTCGGACCTGGGCCCGGTCTTCATTGGATCGGGGAATGAACAGAATCTGGCTGATCCGGTATTCGTCGGGCAGGAGGAACCGGCTTTGATGCTGCATGTAGTACCGCTGGAGTTCGACTTCCGACACCAGCAGGGTGCTGCGCACTTCACGGTCGACGATTTTCAGCAGCAGGAGTTGCTCGCGGATGCCGCGTCGGATCTCGGGATTGGATTCGTCCAGTTTTTCGCCCTGGCGTTGCATCTCCTTGAACGTGCTCTTCACTTCATCCTCCGTCACTTCGACGCCTCGGGTCTTGGCCATCTGCAACTGGAGTTTCGTCTCGATCATCCGGGTCAAGGTCTCCAGCTCGATCTGGCGGATGCGGCGGTCCAGGTCGGCGCCTCGGTACTGCGAGCGGAGGCGGGTTTCGGCCGGCTCCGTTTCCGCCTTGAGTTCCGACAGGGTGATGACCTCGGCGTTGACGACCGCCACGATCCGGTCCGCGAGGACCGTGGCGTCGGCCGGCGGGGGACACAGGAAGGCCGCGCCCAGCAGGACGAGCAGCGCGCCGGCCGCTGTCCGAAAGACGTGACGGAGCGGGTAAGACGACCGTCTGTGCATGGGCGCGATGTCCGGCAACATGGAGCGAGAAGGACCCGGCCGGCCCGCCGACCGGTTGCCTATCGAGCCGGACCGGGCATGACTAAGGAGCCGGGGCGACGGGAAGCGGCCCGGCGTCCTCGGTGACGAAACGGGACGCATCCGCCATTCGGATCGCCGCCGTTCCCCGCAGCTTCGCGAGCAGGGCTTCGAACCGCTGGCGCTGTTTTTCCGCATAGAGTTCTTGCCGCAGCCGCTCCCGCACCGCCGCGACTTCCGCCGCGCTCTCCGGCTCTCGGCCGATCAGCTTGACCAGATGGAATCCCGACGGGGTTTGCACCGGCTCGCTGACCATGCCGGGTTTCAGGGCCAACAGCGCCGTATCCACGGCCGGCTCGACCCACCCGGGCCGGTAGGACCCCAGGTCGCCCCCCTTGTACTTGGTGGCCTGGTCGAGCGAGAAGCGCACCGCGAGCTTGGCGAAGTCGGCGCCGAGGTCCAGCTGCCGCTTTAAGTCCCTGGCCTGCTCCTCGGAGTGCACCAGGATGTGCGCCGCGCGTATCTGGTCCGCCGCATGGAGTTCGGCCTGGTGCAGGGCGTAGTAGCCTTCCAATTCTTCCTTGGAAAGGTCCACCTGCGCGGTGACCGACTCCTTCATGAGCTCGTCCAAGGCCAGCTGCTCCTTGGCGCGCTCCAGCCGTTCGGTCGCGCGCGGGGTCCGGTCCAGCCCGAGCTTGCGCGCCTCCTGCAGCAACAGCTCCCGCGAAATCAAATCGTCCAGAAACTTGCGCCGGCCCCCCTCGCTTTTATACCGGGCCTGCACGGCCGCCGGCAGTTCGGACCAGCGGTACTCGAATTCGTCCTGGGTGATGGGCTTGCCGTTGACGATCACCAACACGGGGGATTCGTCCACGCCCAGGTCGCAGCCGGCGAGGCCGAACAGGACCGATGCGCACAGCACGATGCTCCGGCACATGCCGGATCCCGTCGGCGTGACCCGTCCCCGCTTTCCTGCCGGATGCTCGCCGCTGTGTTGTGCGTCCATGTCTCTCGGTCGAATCCCTTGTCCAGAGCCGCAAACAAACGCTCAGCTAGGTATCACAGACGTGGAGGGTTTGCAAGGCTCTGTTGAGTTCGGGGAACTGCGTGAGCCAGTCGCCCGCCGGCAATTGCAGCTCGAAGGCCAGGGGGGAGAGCAGCCGGAACCGCCGCTGGTACCGGTCCATCACCCGCCGGATGCCGGCCTCCGGCAACGGGGCCTTCTGGTCGAACGTCAGCACCGCCGCCGTCGCCTTCACGTCCACCGAGGCCAGGCGCAGGGCCTTGGCCTGCAGACGGATCTGCATGACCTCGAACAGGCGCTCGACCGGGTCGGGGAGCGTCCCGTACCGGTCCTGGATCTCCCCATGGAGCAGCGCGAGGTCGCCGACTTGCGCCGTGGTCGAGAGGCGCTTGTACAGCGAGAGCCGTTGGTGGGCGTCCGGCACATAGTCGTCCGGAATGAAGGCCGACACGTTCACGTGCAGGGTCGGGTCGAACTCCTCCTCGACCACCTGGCCCTTCAACTGCTGCACGGCCTGCTCGACCATCTGCAGGTACAGGTCCAGCCCCACCGCCGCGATATGCCCCGACTGCTGTTTGCCCAACAGGTTGCCGGCGCCGCGAATCTCCAGGTCGGCCGCCGCGATCCGGAAGCCCGCGCCGAGCTCCGTGAATTCCTGGATCGCCACGAGGCGTTTCTGCGCGTCGCCGGTCAGGGTGCCCTCGTCCGGCACGAAGAAGTAGGCGTAGGCCTGGTGGCCCGCCCGGCCCACCCGGCCCCGCAGCTGGTAGAGCTGCGCGAGCCCGAAGGTGTCCGCCCGGTTCACGAGGATCGTGTTCGCGTTGGGCACGTCCAGGCCGGACTGGATGATCGCGCTGGCCACGAGCACGTCCGCCTCGCGCTGGACGAACTTCAGCATGACCGATTCCAGCAGCCGCTCGTCCATCTGGCCGTGGGCCATGACGATCCGCGCCTCCGGCACCAGCTGCTGCAGCCAGGCGCCGATCTTCTCCATGGTCTGGACCCGGTTGTGGACGAAGAAGGCCTGGCCGCCCCGGCCCAGCTCGCGGACGATCGCCTCCCGGATGGTCGCCTCGTTGAAGCGCAGGACCTGGCTCTTGATCGAGAGGCGGCCCATGGGCGGCGTTTCGATGACCGACAGGTCGCGGACGCCGGACATGGCCATCTGCAAGGTGCGGGGGATCGGCGTGGCGGTCAGGGTCAGGACGTCCACCTGCGTCCGCATCTGCTTGAGCCGTTCCTTGTGGCGCACCCCGAACCACTGTTCCTCGTCGATGATGACCAGGCCCAGGTCCCGGAACTGCACGTCCTTCTGGAGCAGCCGGTGCGTGCCGATGATGACGTCCACGGTCCCGGCCGCCAGCTCCTTCAACGCCGCCTTGGTCTGCTTGGGGTTTTGAAACCGGGAGAGCATGGCGACTTTCGCCGGAAAGGGCGCGAAGCGCTGCGAGAAGTTGTCGTAGTGCTGCTGGGCCAGGAGGGTGGTCGGGACGAGCACGGCCACCTGCTTGTTGTGTTCCACGGCCTTGAAGGCCGCGCGCATGGCCACTTCCGTCTTGCCGTAGCCCACGTCGCCGCAGACCAGCCGGTCCATGGGCTTGGGCGCTTCCATGTCGCGCTTGATGTCCTCGATGGCGCGGAGCTGGTCCTGCGTCTCCTCGAACTCGAAGGCCGCCTCGAACTCGTGGGTCAGCGTGCTGTCGCCGCCGTATTCGCGGCGATGCACCACCTCGCGGTTGGCGTAGAGCTCCACCAGTTCGTGGGCCATCTCCTCGATGTCTTGCTTGACCTTGGCCGTGGTCTTCGCCCAACTGGTCCCGCCCAATCGGTCCATCCGGGGGCCGTGGCCCTCCGCCCCGCGATAGCGCTGGACCTGGTTGAGCCGGTCCAGCGGGACGTAGAGGGTGTCGCCGCCGGCGAACTCCAGGATCAGGTAGTCGCTCTCGAAGTCCTGCACGGACAGCCGCTTGAGGCCCTGATACCGGCCGATGCCGTGCTGCACGTGGACGACGTAGTCGCCGACGCTCAGGTCCTCCAGCGAGGACAGGAAGGTCGCCGTCTTGCTCTTGGGCGCCGGCCGGTGCCGCAGCCCCTTGGCGAACAGTTCCTCCTCGGTGATGATCGTGCAGCGGCCTTCGGCGGAGACGAAGCCGGCGGACAAGTCCCCCTGCAGCAGGTAGAAAGGCTGTTTCTTCGACGAGCCCTGTGACCAGCACTGCGGCTTCCAGGGGACGGCGGGCAAGTCATGCTCGGCGAAGAGCGCCAACAGCCGGTCCACCTGGCCGCGGCTGCGGGCCACGATCAGCACGAGGCCCTGGGTCCGAAGCTGATCCAGTGTGGCCAGGGTTTCGGAGAAAGGCGTGCCGCGCTGGGCCAGCCCGACGCTGGCGGGCGACTGAGCGGGAAACGCGACGACCGGCTCCCAGGACTCGTCGGGGGCCGCCAGCGGCTCCGTGGCGAGACAGGGCCAGGGCCTCATCCGCTGCCGGAGTTCATCCCACCGGCTGTAGAGCCGGTTCGGGGTCGGGTAAGGATCGGGGCCGTTGCGGCCCCCGTGACGGTCGTAGGCTTCCTCGACTTCCTGATGAAAGAGGTCGGCCTTCTCGCTCAGGCTCTTCGGCTGGTCCAGCACCACCAGCGGTTGGTCGTGAAAATAATCCAGCAGCGAGGCCATGCCGTGATAGACCTTCGGGCCGCGCCACTCCGCGTCGGGCGGGAGGGCCTCCAGGGCCTCGGGCTGCGCCTCGCCGTACATCAACTCCCGCGCCGGCAGCAGCCAGGCTTGGTCCATCTTGGCGGTGGATTTCTGCGTGGCCGTGTCGAAGCAGCGGATGGATTCGACCGTGTCCCCCAGGAACTCGACCCGCAGCGGGTCGGCAAAGGCGGTGGAAAACATGTCCACGATCCCGCCGCGGATGCTGAACTCGCCGGGGATCTCCACGACCGAGGCCCGGCGATAGCCGAGGCGCAGCAGGCGCGACGTCAGGGCCTCGCGCTCGACGGTGTCTCCCGGTTTCAGCAGCAGGCAGGCGGAGCGAAACACCTCCGGCGGAAGCAATCGCTGCAGCAGCGCCGGCACGGAAGTGACGAGCAGGGTCTGGGCCCGGTCCGTCAGGCGGCGGAGGGTCCGCATCCGGCGCCCGATCAACTCCACGTGCGGCGGGGTGGCTTCGTACGGCAGGGTTTCCCATTCGGGAAAGAGGGTCAGCGGCTCGGGAGACCGGCCGAGCAGGGCGAAGAAGAACCGCAGGTCCTCGTGGAACCGTTCGGCCGCGTCGTCCGTGGCGGCGACGACCAGCCAGGACGCCTCCGCTCGGGCTTGCGCGAGCAGCGTGAGAGCCAAGGCCGGCGTCGAGCCGTGCAGACCGGTCAGGCAGGGCCGGCCCTCGATGCGTTGCAGCGCCTCGAGCACGGGCTTGAACGTCTGGTCCCAGCCAGTGGTTGTCGATGATGGGGCGGCGGGCACGTTATTCGTGATGCGTCGTGCGGGACGCGCGGACGGTCGGGAGATTTTTCCCATGGACCGCCTCACGCCTCACGTTTCACGCCCTTTCGGATGGTTTCAATGAGGCTCGTGGTGGACACGCCGGGGACCAGGGGGATCGTCCGGACCGTCCCGCCATGGGCTTGCACGGTCTCGCGGCCGACGATCTGCTCCGGCGCCCAGTCTCCGCCCTTGACGAGGACGTCGGGCTGGAGCTCGGCGATCAGCCGGCCCGGGTCCGGCTCGCCGAACAGGACGACATAGTCCACGCAGGCCAGGGCGGCGAGGACTTCGGCCCGCTGATCCTGCGGCACGATGGGCCGCTCCGCGCCTTTGTTCAGCGCCCGGACGGATTCATCGCTGTTCACCCCGACCACCAGCAGATCGCCCAGCGTCCGGGCTTCTTCCAAATAGCGGACGTGCCCCACGTGCATCAAATCGAAGCAGCCGTTGGTGAACACGATCCGCTCGCGTTGCGCCCGCCGGGCCGCCAACTCCGCCGCCAAGGCGGCGCGGCTCTTGATCTTCTCCCGCATGGGGACATCTTACTCAAACCCCCGGGGCAAATCCTAGCGGGATGTTGCAACCGGTCTCGGCTTGTCCTCGGCGCGGGGATTGACTACACTGGCGGCATGAGCGAGGGGGGCTGGGTCGGCGCGGCGCTCGTCATCGGCCTGGCGGGCGCCGCCGGGTACCGGTGGTATCGTCACCGCCGCGCGGGGAAGCTCGCCGATGAGCTCTTGGTCGCCGCCCTCAAGGCCAAGGATTCGTTTCGACGATGACGCAGGAGTGAAAAGAACGTATGGCCGACATGGGAGACGAGCAAGGAGGCAAGGCGTACGCGCTCTATT
The DNA here is from genome assembly GCA_028876065.1 of Nitrospirota bacterium. Taxonomy (GTDB): domain Bacteria; phylum Nitrospirota; class Nitrospiria; order Nitrospirales; family Nitrospiraceae; genus SYGV01. The sequence goes on along the minus strand of JAGWTI010000028.1, from coordinate 23,637 downwards.
CGTCGCTGCGGCGCTTCTTCGAGCCGCTGCGGGAACATTGGGAGAAGCTGACGCCCCAGGAGCGGGAGGTCGTCATCAAGGAAGTGGAAGGCTTTTTGAACTCCGTCCGACCGCCGACATAACCGCTGACGGAATCTTCATCGAGGCGCCCTGCCGGCGCGCGCGTCAGCGGGGCTCGCCCAGCGCCTGACGGACCTGCCGTTCCAGGGCTTCGGGCAGGAACGGCTTCTCCAGGAAGAACGCATCCTTCGGCTTGGCGGCTTGGGCGGCGGAGCCTCCCATGTAGCCCGAGATGAAGAGCCGCTTCATCTCGGGGCGCAGGGGACGGAGGCGGGCGGCCAGTTCGAATCCGTTCAGACCCGGCATCACCACATCGGTGAGCAGCAGATGGATGGGGCCCTGGTGCTGCTCCGACAGCTTCATGGCTTCGACCGCGTCGCCCGCCTCCAAGACGGTATACCCCTGTTCTTCCAGCACCGTCCGCGCCAGGTCCCGGATGGAGACCTCGTCTTCGACCAGCAGGATGGTGGCCGCGCTCTTCGGGAGAGGCGCCGGCGCGGAGAGCGGATCGATCGGGCGCGGCGTCTCGTCCGCTCGAGGCCAGTGGACGGTGAACGTCGTGCCCCGCCCTGGGGCGCTGACGACGTTGAGGACGCCCCCGCTTTGCGCTACGATCCCGTAGACCATGGCCAGCCCCAACCCCAACCATTTTCCCTCCTTGGTGGTGAAGAACGGTTCGGCCAGGCGGGCCTGCACCTCGGGCGCCATGCCGACCCCGGTATCGCTCACGGTCAACCTGACGGCCGGGCTCGGTTGACGGGCCTCGCCCTGGCGGCCGGCTTGGCCCTTGTCCCACTCGACCTGGTCGGTCGCAATCGTGAGCCGCCCGCCGTCCGGCATGGCCTCCACGGCGTTGACGGCCAGTTGGTGCACCAGTTCGCGAAGCTGCACCGGGGCGGCGGTGATGCGGCCAAGGCCCGGGGCCAACGTCAGCGTCAACTGGACATTCCGTCCGGTCACCTGTCGGAGCGTCGGCTCCAGGTCGGCGATGACGCCGTTGAGGTCCAGGCTCTCCTGCGGCGCATCGCGACGGCTGAAGGCCAGGAGCTGGTGGGTCAAATCGGCGGCGCGCTCTCCCGCCTTCGCGATTTCCTCGACGCGATGGCGCTGGGGGTCGTCGGACGCGGTGGTTTTCAGGATGAGCTGGCTGTACCCCGTGATGATCGTCAGCATGTTGTTGAAGTCGTGCGCGATCCGCCCGGCCAACCGTCGCACGGTCTCGACTTTTTCCTGCCAGGCCCCCTCGTCGAACGGCCGCGCCTGGGCGGGCGTCGCGGGTCGCCCGTTCGTCCGGCGCTCCAGGACCCCGATCGTGCCCAGGAACCGCGGCCGGCTCGCGGCGCTGTAGAGCCCGGTCGCGCTGCACTCGACCGGCACGGTCTGCGCGCCGGGCTTGCCCACCAGCCGGAGCGCGAGACGGCGGGTGGCTCTCGCGCCGGTGCGCCGTTCGTTGACACGGCGTTCCCCCTCCAGCTGGTCCTGGGGCGCGAGCACGGTCGAGTAGGACGTTCCGAGGAGTTCCTCCGCGTTGCGGCCCAGGATCGTCGCCACGGCCGGACTCAGCGCGACGAACCGCCCGTCGGGGTCCAGCTCGTAGATGATGTCCTTGATGGCCTCGAAGAGGAACCGCGCGCGCTTGTCCGCAAGATCCAAGCGCGCAAGCCGGTCGCGGTGCTGCAGCATGGTGCCCGTCACGACGGGCAACTCCGCCAGATACACGGGCGACTGCATGGGCAGGATGTGGTCGGCTCCGGCCTGTGCGAGGTGGGTCGAGACCTGGGCGTCGTAGTGCTCGGTCAGCACGAGAATGGCGGCGTCAGCCGTTCGCCGTCTGAGCTCGGGCAGGATTTCGAGCCCGCTCCGGCCGGAGAGCCGTTCGTCCAGCAGGACCGCATCGCAGGTCCGCCTCGAAACCCAGTCCAGCGCCTCCTCGGCCGTATAGGCGGCTTCGATGTGGCAGCCGGGGTAGAACTCCCGCATCCTCTGCGTGATCCGCTTGGTCTCTTCCGCGCGCTCGCTCACTAACAGGAAGGAAAGCGGGGTGGCCTGTGGCATGACCTTCTCCAGCTTGGTCATAAGACGAGGCAGCGTTCCCCTGCCCTGTACGGCATCCGTTCACAAGAATCAAGCGCTTTTTTGGAGGACGTACGCCGAAGGGCAGGGACCGGCAAAAACCGACAACAATGCGAAGGAACATCCCGTCCGGTTGACCGGCCGGACGCCCGAAAGATGTGCGGGTCATCGCTCCGCAAACGGCGCGTCATCGTGGTCGTGGCCCGTTTGCCGGCGCGTCTCAGCGGGGCTCGTCCAGCACGTCGCGGACTTTGTGTCCCAATCCCTCGGGCGTGAAGGGTTTGGTGAGGAACGCGCCGATATGCTTGAGGCTGCCTTCGAGCGGCGCCACGTCCGCCGTGTACCCGGACATGAACAGCACGGGGATCCGGGGGTATAAGGCCAGGACTTGCTCCGCCAGTTCCCGCCCGTTCATCTCCGGCATGATCACGTCGGTCAGGAGCAGATGCACCGGGCCGTCCTGTTCGCGAAGGAGGCGCAGGGCCTCCTGTCCTCCGCCGGCTTCCAGCACGCGGTAGCCCAAGTCTTGGAGGCTCGCCCGGGTCACCTCCCGCACCAGGGGGTCGTCCTCCACCAGCAGGATCGTCTCGTGGCCCCGGGCCGGTTCGAGCGGAAGGGGGGCCGCAGGGGCCGCCGGTTCCGGCGGCGACACCTGGGGCAGGCGGATCTCGAACCGAGCGCCTTGCCCGGGCTCGCTTTCCACCTCGACGAACCCGCCGCTCTGGGTCACGACCCCATAGACCGTGGCGAGCCCCAAGCCGATGCCCCAGCGCGGGCCCTTGGTCGTGAAAAACGGCTCGAAGCAATGGTCCCGGGTATACTCGTCCATGCCCACCCCGGTATCGCTCACGGCCAACATCACGTGCGTGCCCGGCGTGTCCGGCGAGAGCCGCTGAGCCATGCGCGGGTGGCCCGTGATGTTCGCCGTCTCGATCGTCAGTCGGCCGCCGTTGGGCATGGCGTCGCGCGCGTTCAACGCCAGGTTCAGGAGTACTTGCTCGATCTGCCCGCGGTCGGCCTTGATCCATCCGAGCGAGGGCGCCAGCTTCGTCTCGAACTTGATGGATTCGCCCAGCGCGGAACGCAAGGCGGGCCCCATCGCCGTCACCACGTCGTTCACGTTCAACTCGGTCGGGTACAGCACCTGCTTGCGGCTCAGGGCCAACATTTGCTGCGTGAGGTCGGAGGCCTTCTTCCCCGCTTCCTGGATCTGGGTCACGTGACGGGCCTGGGTCCGGTCGTTGCCCAGGCTCGCGAGCAACATGTGGCAGCGGCCCATCACGACCGTCAGGAGATTGTTGAACTCGTGGGCGATCCCGCCGGCGAGCCGCCCGATGGCCTCCATCTTCTGGGATTGCCGCAGGTGTTCTTCGCTGGCGCGCAGCGCCTCCTCCGTCCGTTTCCGCTCGCTGCTGTCGCGCATGACGCAGACCATCCCGCCGCCCTCCAAGGCCGTGAGCGACAGATCCTTCGGAAACACGGTCCCGTCGCGCCGCAATCCGAGCGCGTCGCCCTGCCAGTGCCGCTGCGCCTTCATCTGCGGGAGCGCCTCCTGCTCGAGCCGGTGCGCTTCGGCATATCCGAGGACGGTCCGCCAGGGCTTGCCGATCAGTTCTTGGGCTTGCTCGTATCCGTGCAGGCGGGCCATGGCTTGGTTGGCGTAGGTAAAGACGCCCTGGGCGTCCAGGACCGCGATGCCGTCCCAGGAAGCTTCGATGGCGGCCAGCTGCTCGGAATCGGTGATGTCCACGGCGAACACGATGACCCCGATGACCTGGCCGTCGTCGTCGCGGTAGGGAATTTTGTCGGTGCGGATCCAGCGTTTCTCGCCGGACCCGACCTGGTAGGGCTCGACGATGCCGAGTTTCGGTCGGCCGGTCCTGATGACCTCCAAATCGTCCTGATGGTACTGCTTCGCGTGGTGAGGATGCAGATCGTACACGGACCGGCCTTCCAGGTCGCGGACCGGCATCCCGATCGAGTGCGCCGCCGTGGCGTTGGCCCGAAGGATCCGGTTCTCCGCATCTTTGTACCAGATCATGGCCGGCACCGAATCGAAGATCGTCTGCCGTTCCTTCTGCGCCAGGAACAGCCGCTCCTCCGCCCGCTTGGCGCGCATCATGAGGATCGTCGTCACCCAGAGCACGAGCGTGACGATGACCCGCATGGCCACGTCGAGTTGCGGGGAAACGCCGGGGGGCGAATAGACGGCGCCGAGGCCGATGAGCGCGGTGTAGGCTGCGGCGAGCGCGGCCGCCGCGCGTTTGTTGGGTGAGCGCAGCAGGAGCAACAGAGGGACGAGGTACAGGATCTCGATGCCCAGCGGACTGACGAGATCAAGCCATAGGATGCCGACCGTCAGGAGGATGGCAACGGGCGTGATGCAGGACCGGAGCTTCTTGATGGCCGCGTTCAGGGGTAGTCCATACAGTCTCCTTGGGCGGCTCGAGCGCGGCCGGGGCGTCGTTGTGCGTCAATGTGTAGCAGGTACGGGCACGGAAGGCAATAGGTAGATTAGCGTGCGCGGGGAGGCTCGGCGTCCTCCGACGTGCCGCCGAGGCGGATCGCGCGCGCCCCGTGCTTTTCGATGATGGCGTCCATGGCGGCCAACGCTTTGCCGCGCCGCCGGTCGAAGAGCCCCTCCGCGGCGGGGGCGAGATCGCCGAGGGTGACGCCGGCGAGCCGGTACTCGGTGCGCGGCGAGACGAGGCCGCGCAGCGCCTCGCGAATCTCCCGCCACATCGCCGGATCGTCGTTGAGCGGCGCGGGAAAGCGGTGTTGTTTCGTCGCCAGCCTGTGCGAGGCGTCTTTGAGTTTCACCGTGAACGAACCGGCGGCCAGCCCGTCGAGCCGCAGGTCGTGCGCCAGTTCGGCGAGAAATCCCCGCAGGGTCTGTTCGAGGAAGCCGAGATCGTTCGTATCGTGGTCGAACGTCGTCTCGTGGCCCAGACTCTTGCGCTCGCGGTCCGGCACGACCGGCTCCTCGTCCAGGCCCCGCGCCAGGGCCTGCATCAACGGCAGCCGTGTGCCCCAGAGGCGGCGGAGCAGCGGCTCGAGGCGCGGCTCCAACAAATCCCCGATCCGGCGGACGCCGATCCGGTCCAACGACTCGGCGGTTTTCGGCCCGATGCCGGGCAGCGAGGCCGCCGGCCGCGGGGCGAGGAAGGCCGCTTCGGCGCCCGGCTCGATCGCCGCCAACCCGTCCGGCTTGTGCGCGTCGGCGGCGATCTTGGCCACGGGTTTGCTGGTGGCGATGGCGATCGTGCAGCGCAGGCCGGTCGCCTCGGTGATCGCGTCTTTGACGCGCTGCCCGAGCCGCATCGGATCCGGGTGGAGCGTCTGCAGATCGGTCGTGTCCGCGTAGAACTCGTCGATGCTGGTCCATTCGACGGCGGGGAAGAAGCGGTCGGTCACCCGGCGCATCTGCTCGTGCAGGCGCTGATAGAGGGGGCGATCCGGCGGAACGAGGACCAGGTGAGGGCACAGGGCGAGGGCCCGTGCCGTCGGCATGGCGGAGCGGACGCCGTAGGGCCGCGCCGCGTAGCTGGCGGCGGCGATGATCCCGCGCGGCGGCCGTCCTCCCACCGCGACCGGTTTCCCGGCCAGCGACGGATCGGCCAGCGCCGCGGCGGCGGCGAACATGGCATCCACGTCGCCGAACAGAATCTGTCTGGGCCACCGAGCCATGGTCGTTCTGCGTCAGTGAAGCCGAAAGCCGAGTTCCATCTGGAGAGGAAGGCCGATGTTCTTCCCGCTGCCTTTTGCCGCCTGCCTTTTGCCTTGTGCCGGGGAGATTTCTCCCAGCGCGCCCCGGCAGCTCCCGCAGCGGTGACGGCGGGGCTCGATGGTCCGCCGCTGCCGCTCGTAGGTCCGCCCGCAGTCCAGACATCGCCAGGCGTACTTGGCCAGCCTCTGCACCGCCTCGGTCAGGTCATGACGGACGGTGACGCCCAAGCCGGCCCGGTTCATGTCCTCCATCTTGCGGCGGAAGTCGGGTCCGTGGTTCGGGCGACGCTTGAGGATGTCGAACTGCCACTGGTGGATCATTTCATGGGCCAACGTGGCCAGGACCTCGCGCTCGGCCACGGGGGACCCGTCCCGGAGCAACGGGGCCGAGAGGCGGATTCGGCGCCGGCGGAGGCCAGCCGGCAGAGCCCGAGGCCCGCCGTGGCTCACGAACAGCCCGGCCGAGGCGGTCAGGCGCCGGCTCCAGACGATCTCGATGGGAGGCAGGCCCCCGTCGAAGTAACGGAGGTTCACGTCGGTCCAGAGACGTTGCAGGTGCGCTGGGTCCACGGGCAATGGGCGGATAATCGCCGCGCGCTACATCCGCTGCGCCTGCGCGAGCAGGTCGCGGACGTACAGCCGCACGCCTTCTTCCAGTGAGGTGAAGGGCGCCGTATAGCCGGCCGCGCGGAGCCGGCCCATCTTGGCCTCGGTGAAATACTGGTACCGCTCCCGAATCTCGATCGGCGTGTCGATGAACTCGATCGCCTCGGGCCGTCCCAGCTCGCGAAAGACGCAGCGGACCAGGTCCAGGAACGTCCTGGCCTGTCCCGTTCCCAGATTGAAGATCCCGCGCGCCAGCGGCTTCTCCAGCGCGAAGCGGAGGACGTCCACGACGTCGCGCACGTAGATGAAGTCCCGTTGCTGTTCCCCGTCGGCGACCCCCGGTTTGTGGCTCTTGAACAGGCGGACCCGCCCCTTCGTCCGGATCTGGTCGAAGGCGTGGAGCACCACGCTGGCCATCGTGTTTTTGTGGCGCTCGCCGAAGCCGTACACGTTGAAAAATTTGAAGGCCGACCAGGCCGGCGGGGCGCTGCCGTGCCGTTCCTGGTCGAGGGCCCAGCAGTCGAAGCCCTGTTTGGACTGGCCGTAGGGGTTCAGCGGTTTCAGCCGGGGAATCAGGGCCTCGTCGTCGTCGTAGCCCAGCAAGCCGTCGCCGTAGGTCGCCGCGCTGCTGGCGTAGACGAGCGGGACCCGCCGTGTGACGCAGTAGGTCCAGATGTTTTGCGAATACTCGAGGTTGACGGCCTTCAGATAGGCTTCGTCCATCTCCATCGTGTCCGTGCAGGCGCCCAGGTGGACGATGGCCGTCAGCTCGGGCCGCTCCGTCTGGAGCCAGGGCCAGAGGTCGTGCAGGCCGAATCGGCGCCCGAAATCCAGCCCGGCCAGTTCGGGCCTGGATCCGAACGAGGCCGGGGCGTCCACCGACACGACGGGCCGGCCGCGCTCGTTGCACGAGGCCACGAATCGTGAACCGATGAAGCCGGCGGCGCCGGTGACGAGAATGGGATGGACGGGGCTCATAGCGGGAACGGCGTCAACTCGGTTGGCCGATCAGTTCGGCGTCGATCAATTCGCAGAGGACGTGGCCGAGGGTGATGTGGCTTTCCTGGATGCGCGCGGTCACGGTCGAGGGGACGATGAACGCATGGTCCACCAACCCGGCCAGCTTGCCGCCTGCGCCGCCGGTCCAGCCGATGGTCACCAATCCACACTCGCGTGCGGCTTCGACCCCCTTCAGCACGTTGGGAGAGTTGCCGCTGGTGCTGATCGCGATGGCGACGTCGCCCTTGCGCCCGTGGGCGCGGACCTGTCGGGAAAAAATTTCGTCGTAGCCGTAGTCGTTGCCGATGCAAGTGACGGCCGCCATGTCCGTGGCCAGGGCGATGGCCGGATAGGGGGATCGATCCCGGTGGTAACGTCCCACGAATTCGGCCGCGATGTGGCTCGCGTCGGTGGAGCTGCCGCCGTTGCCGAACAGCAGCACTTTGCGGCCTTCCCGGATGGCGCGAACGAGCACCTGCGCTACCAGGACGATACGGTCGGCGTGATCGGCGACGAACCGCCGCTTGACGTCGGCGCTCTCCTCGAACGCCTTGATGGCCAACTCTTTCATCGGGTGGATTGTAGGCGAGGGCCTCCGCTCTGTCAAACGAGGCATGGCCGGAACCCTTCAGCCGGCCGGTTTGCCGAGCCGTTCCCGCAGGTCTTCGAGGGCCGCCAGAATTTCGGCCGGTCGCGGCGGGCAGCCGGGGATGCGGACGTCCACGGGGATGTGCCGCTCGACCGGGCCGGTCACGGCGTAGCTCCCTTTGAACTGGCCGCAGGTGATGGCGCAGTCCCCCAGCGCGATCACGATCTTGGGATCGGGCGTGGCTTTGTAGACGTCTTTCAGCGCCCGCTCCATGTTCACGGTGACCGGCCCGGTGACGACCAGCGCGTCGGCATGGCGGGGAGAGGCCGCCACGTGGAGACCGAATCGCTCGCCGTCGTACACCGGGTTCATCAAGGCGTTCATCTCCATCTCGCAGGCATTGCAGGAGCCCGTGTCCACTTCGCGGATGGCCAACGACCGTCGGAACGGCTTCGTCGTGGCCTTCGCGTCTGCAGGGACCGGTTGCGCCGCCGGCGCGGCCTCCGGATGTTGGCCCGTCACGACGCCCGTCTTGAGGCTCTTTTTGATGATGCGGAACATGTTTTCCTCCCGGAATTGACGATTGAATCATGGAGGGATTGACGATTTTTCCGAAAACCAATCGTCAATGAACCGATCGTCAGTCGTCAATTATTCACAAGTCGTTCCCCGCATAGGACAGGTTGAAGCTCTTGTTGATGAGCGGGAAGTCCGGGATGATATTGCCCAGGACCGCCCACTGGATCGCCGGCCAGTTGACGAAGGAGGGATCACGCACCTTGCAGCGGTGAATCCGTCCCTCTTCGCCGGCCATGACCATATAGAGGATCTCGCCGCGCCAGCCTTCGACTGCCGAGAGCGCCCATTCGCCTGCCGCCGGGACGCGGGACGGTTCCGCCATGATCGCGCCCTGCGGAATCCGCGCACGGATTTCCCTGATCAGGCGCATGGACTCATGGATCTCGTCCATGCGGACCCTCAGGCGGGCCCGCACGTCTCCATAGCGGTAAAGGGCCACCTTCACCGGCAGCTCGTCATAGGCGGCGAAGGGGTGGTCGCGGCGGAGGTCTCGATCGATGCCGGAGGCCCTTCCCACCACGCCCATGACCGCATGGTCCCAGGCGGTGCGTTCCTTGAGAATCCCCGTCGCCTCCAATCGGTCCGTGAGGGATGCGTTGGCGAAGATGATGGCCTCCAACTCGGAAAAATCCCGCTCGATCGCGGCGGCCTCCTCCGCGATCTCGGCCAACTGCCCGGCCGCGAGATTGCATCCGACGCCGCCCACCAGATTGACGCCCCGGAGAAAGCGGGAGCCGGTCAGCCGGTCATTGAGTTGCATGATCCGCTCTTTCATCCGGCTGCAGTGGGCATGGGCCAGGGCATAGGCGGTGTCGTTGCAGATGGCCCCGACATCCCCCAGGTGGTTGTGCAGCCGCTCCAGTTCGAGGAAGAGGCTGCGCAAATACTTGGCCCGCCGCGGCACGTCTACCCCCAGCAGCGTTTCGACCGCCTGGCAGTAGGCCAGGCTATGGCCGATGGTCGTATCGCCGGACACCCGCTCGGCCAACGGCATGGCATCGGTCAGCCGCCGCCGCTCGAAGAGCTTCTCCACCCCTCGGTGTTTCCAGAAGTGGTGCAATTCGAGCTGCATGATCGGCTCCCCGGCGACCGAAAACCGGAAATGTCCCGGCTCGATGATCCCGGCATGGATCGGCCCGACCGGCACCTCGAAGACGCCTTCCCCCTCGATGCGGCGAAAGGCGTACTGGCCCTCTTGCCGCCCCATCACCGTATCCCAGGAGAAGTCTTTCTTGAGCGGGTGGGTCCCCTTGGGCCAATGTTCATGCCGTACCAGCCGGCGCAAATCCGGGTGCCCTTGCGCGATCAGGCCGAAGAGGTCCCGGACCTCGCGTTCATACCACTTGGCCGCATGGATGTGCGGCGTGATGGACCGGAACAGCCGGTCATCGCCGTGCAGGTCCGAGCGAAGCAACAGCCAGTCCTTCCTGGCCGCCAGCGTGAACAAATAGCAGAGTTCATACCGGGCTTCGCGCGGCCGGTGGTCCACCGCCCAGAGGAGCGAGAGCGACCCGCGCAGATCCGGATGGGTGTGGACGAAGTGGGCCACAAGGGGCAAGGTCTCCTTGTCCAGCACGAACACGGGAAACCCGTGGACCACGCTCGCGCTGATGATGGCCTTTCCGAATGTGTCCTGCAATATCTCCGACGGGGTCATACCGACCTTTGGTTGAACCGCCCGCTTCGATCAAATGCGGGCGGATAGTTGTTTTGTCTCCAGTAAATCTTTCCCATGCCGTCACCTTGCCAGCAACACGCTCGTCGCTTGATCCAGCAACGCTTTGAGCCCTTCGGGGAGCGCCACGCCCAACGCCACCAGCAGCAGCGCCGTCACGATCAACGGCACATGGCCCACATCCCAGCCCTCGCCGCACCTCACGCCCTCCGGCGGCGCTCCCCAGACCATCGCCGTGAGGCGCTGGACGAACCCACTGAACAATACCACCGCGAAGATCAGGAAAACCGAGACCACGCCGAGGCTCCGCACGTCATCGGATATCGTGACCGTTACAAATTGACCGAGCTGCAGCGTATTGGATGCAAACGCCTCTGTCGCCAGCGCCGACACGACAAAAACTTCGCTGATGAACGTGGAGAACGGGGGCATGCCGACCAGAGCAAACCCGGCCACCAGAAACGCGACCGCCGTCAACGGCTGCGTCCGGGACAGCCCCCTCACCGCCTCGATCTCGCGGGTCTCGAACCGTCGATGGATGTTGCCGGCGGCAAAAAACGCCAGCGACTTGGCCAACGCGTGATTGAGGAGGTGGAACAGTCCGCCGAAACTGCCGACCGGCCCTCCCACCCCGAATCCGGCCATGGCCAGTCCCATGTGTTCGATGCTGGAGTAAGCCAGGAGCCGTTTATAGTCCCGCTGGATCAGGATGAACAGGGCGGCCAAGCCGAAGGAGGCCAGCCCGAACAGCAGCAGCAGGTTCCCCGCGAACTCGGCCGGGAGGGCCTGGTCCACGATGGTCTTGGAACGCAGCACCGCATAGACCGCCACCGTCTCCAGTACGCCGGCCAGCATGGCCGTGACCGGGGCCGGGGCCTCGCTGTAGGCCTCGGGCACCCAGGTGTGCATCGGCGCCAGCCCGACCTTCGTGCCATAGCCGACCAGGAGAAAGATAAAGGCGAGTTTGAGCACATGCGGATCGAGTCGGTCCGCCACTTCCTGGAGCTTCGTGACGTTGAGCGCCGTGCTGACATCCCCCAGTACCCGCACGGACGAGTAGTAGGTCAGGACGGTGCCGAACAGGGCCAGGGCGATCCCCACCGAACAGAGGATCAGGTATTTCCACCCGGCCTCCAGTCCTTCGCGTTGTCTGAAGAACGCGATCAGAAACGTGGTGGCCAAGGTGGTCCCCTCGATCGCCACCCACAGCACGCCGAGGCTGTTCGCCATCGTCGCCGCGATCATGGCGAACAGAAACAGGTGAAACAGGAAAAAGAACCGGCTGAGGCGATGCGGCGCCACCACCCCGCGGGCCACATAGTCATCGAGGTACGACCAAGTATACAACGAACAGGTCAGCCCGATGGCTGCGATGATGAACAGGATGAAGGCCGACAGGGCGTCCACATAGACGAAGTCGCCGAATGTCGTGAAAGGCCCCTGCGCCACCACCCGCCCCGTCAGGGCCATGTCCGCGACCACGAGCGCCGTCATCGTGGCCAGATTCACCCCATGCAGGAGGCGCGCCTTCCTGATCGCCAGGCTCAGGAACCCGGCCAGGAGCGGCGCTCCCAGGAAGACCATCACGGCCGCGCTCACCGGCGCCATCATGGTGCCTCCATGGTGCCGCCGAAGAACGGGGCGATGGCCCCGAGCAGGGTCCCGCACCTGGCCGGTATCTGCAGGCCGATCGTGCACAACGCCGCCAGGTTGAGCCAAATGGCGGCGGACATGAACGTCTGGTTTCGGCTGCCCAGGGCCATTCCCGCCTCCAGCGGCTCTCCCAACGCCATCCTAAGCACCTGATAGAGGAGCGTGGCGAAGGCCAGGGTCAGGAGCGACAGCAATCCATACGCCACCCCCGGCGTTGCGGCATAGGCGCCGATCGCGATCAGCACTTCGCTGATGAAGAGCCCGAACGGGGGCATGCCGGAGAGCGCCACCCCCGCCACCAGGATGGCCCCGCCTGCGAGCGGCATCTGCCGCAGAAGCCCCGGCACCCGCTCCAGCATCTTGTGCTCGTGCCGCAGCAACACGAGCCCCGAGGCGTAGAAGGCGGCGGATTTGGCCAACGCATGGTTCAGCAGGTGCCAGAGCGCGGCGAAGACGCCTGCCCCGCCGAGGCCGAAGCCGATGAGCGCGATCCCGATGTGCTCGATGCTCGAATAGGCAAAGAGCCGTTTATAGTCCCGCTGCACGAGCAGGAGCACTGCTGCGATGGCCACGGAGAGAAGCCCGAGCCCTACCATGAGTGTGCCGGAAAACGACGAGCCGACCGTCCGATCCACCACGGCCTTGAACCGCAGGATGGCGTAGACCGCCACGGCCAGCATGTTGGCCGAGAGCATGGCGCTCACCGGGGTGGGCGCCTCGGCATGCGCGTCGGGTAGCCAGGTGTGCATTGGGGCCACGCCGGCCTTCGTGCCATAGCCGATCAGGACGAACACGAAGGCCGCCTTGATCGCAGCCGGGTCGAGCGACTCCGCCACCCGGTAGAGTTCCGACCAACGGAGGGCTTCGCTCGTCACGCCCAGCACATGCTCCGAGGAATAGTAGACCAAGATCGTTCCAAACAGCGCCAACGCGATGCCCACCGAGCTGAGGATCACGTATTTCCAGCCGGCCTCCAGCGCCGCCTTCGTGCGCTCAAACCCGATCAGCAGGGCTGCCGAGAGCGTCGAACCCTCCACGGCGATCCACATGATCGCCACGTTCTCCACGTTCACCGCCGCCAGCATCGCGGCCAGGTACAGGTCGAACAGGCAGAAGAACTGCCGGTACCGTCTCAATGAGACGCGGCCTCGGTCCAGCTCCTCGCCCATGTAGCCCACCGCGTAGAGCGTGCCGGTCCCGCCTACCGCGCCGAGGATCAGGTCCATCCAGGCGCTCATCGCATCGGCCCGGAGGAAAGGATCGACCGAGGCCTGCCCCTCCGTCGCGACCCGCTCGACGACGAGCAGGGCGGCGGACACGAGGATTCCGGCCTGCCCGCATTGCAGGGCTTCCGCGAGACGCCGGTCGCGGGACCACAGGCTTCCGAGACCGGCGAGGTCCGGCATCGCGATCAACACGAGGAGCGGCCAGGCCATCGTTATTCCTTCAGCACGGTCAGTTTGCTGGTATCCACGCTGTCGAAGGCGTCCTGGATCCGGTGCGTGTAGATCCCGATGATCAGGCCCGCCACCAGCACGTCGAAGAAGACGCCCAGCTCGACGATGAGCGGCATGCCGTAGGCGGCCGCCGTCGCCCCCAGGAACAGGCCGTTCTCCATCACCAGAAAACCGACCACCTGGGTGACCGCCTTCTTGCGGGCGATCATCGTAAAGAAGCCGATCAGGATGATCGCCAGCGCGATCGCCAGCGAGTCCCGCGTGAGCAGGAATCCCAGGGGGATGATGGGCTGCGTGATGTAGAAGGCCAGGATCACCAAGGTGCCGCAGACCAGCAGCCCGGCGGGCACGTTGATGTTCATCTGCAGCTCGCGGCTCACGTTCAGCCGCTCAATCACTTTCTTGAGGATGCGCGGCAGCACGACGGCCTTGATCACCACGGTCAGCGCGGCCGCGACGTAGATGTGGTGGATCCCCGTGAGAAACGCGACCAAGGCGGCGGTGGCCGCGAGGAAGACCGACTGCAGGGCGAACAGGTCCACGCAGGCTGAGAGCCGCCGCTGCGCCACGATGGCGAAGCAGGTGAGCAGGAGCAGGGCGGCGCAAAGGTCCACCAGCTGGGAGCCGAGCTGAGGAGAAATCTGGAACACGTCAGCCTCGCAGAATGTAGAAAAACACCAGCGCCAGCAGCGCCAGGATGAACGCGACGCCCAGGAACTCGGACACCCGGAACAGACGCAGTTTGGCAAACATGGATTCGATGACGCCGATCAGCACCGCCAGGCCCGAGACCTTGACGAGGTAGACCGCCAGGCCGATGCCGATCGCCGCCGGGGTCAGGCTGGTGGCGATCCCCCAGGGGGCGAAGACGTTCGCGATCAGGGTCAGGAAGACCAGCAGCTTCATCCCGGCCGCCCACTCGACCAGCGCCAGGTACCGTCCCGAGTACTCCAGCACCATCGCCTCGTGGATCATCGTCAATTCCAAGTGAGTCGCCGGGTTGTCCACGGGGACGCGGCCGGTCTCGGCCAGGGCCACGATGAAGAGGGCCGCCAGGGCCATCAGGTGCGGCGAGGGATCGGTGACGATTCCTTCCAGCAGCGCCGTCTTGTGCACGATCGTGCTCAGGTTGGTGGAGCCGGCCGTGAGCGCGATCGCAAAGATGGACATGATCATGGCCGGCTCCGTGAGCGAGGCCACGATCGCCTCGCGGCTGCTCCCCATTCCGCCGAAGGCCGAGCCGGCGTCCAGTCCGACCAGGATCAGGAAGAAGGTGCCCAGCGCCAGGAGATAGACCAGCGCGATGATGTTGCCGGCAAAATTGAGCGGCATCTGCGAGGCGAAGGCCGGGACCAGCAGACCCGCCGCCAGCGTGGAGGCGAACAGGATGTAGGGCGTGGCCGTGAAGATCCAGGACGTGGTGGTCGAGACGACCGGCTGCTTCCGGAACAGCTTGGCCAAGTCGGCGTAGGGCTGGAACAGGCTCGCCCCGCGCCGGCATTGCAGGCGCGCCTTGACCTTGCGGATTACTCCCACGATGAAGGGGGAGACGACCAGAAACAGGATCACCTGCGCGACAACGAGAGCGAGGCTCTGCAGCACGATCCAGCCTCCTACACAGCGACCAGGAGCAGCACGACCAGGGTCACGAAAATATAGGCCAAGTAGAGGTGCAGGCTCCCGGCCTGGACGATCCGGAGGCGGTCGGCCACGGCCGAAAAGAACAGGACCACCGGATCGTAGAGATATTTCTGGAACACCGGCTCGATGTGGAACTCGAACCGCCGGTGTTTGGCAAAATAGTGCGACTCTTCCAGGAACTCCGTCTCCAGCTTGATCGTGGGCTGGTAGAGGGTGCTGAAGATCCGCTTGATCGGCTGGACGAAGCCGGTCGCGGTATATTCCATTCGAGGCGTAAGGTTGATCCCGCAGCCCCAGGTCTTGTAGGCGCGCTTCCTGAGGCGGCCGCCGAAGGCCCAGGCCAGCAGCAGGCCGAGCCCGGCCAGGGCACCCAGCATCACCGCGATGGCGGGCGTCGAGATGCTGGAAAACTCCACGTTCGTGGGGGCCAGGGCCCAGCCATCCAGCGCCAGCACCCGGCCTTCGATCGAGACCCCGGCCAGCGGTTCGGTCACCCGGTCCAGCAACGGCACGACCACCATCGGGGCCAACCCGAGGAAGACGCAGGCCGCTGCCAGCCCGCCCATGCCGAGGCGCATGGCGACGGGGATTTCTTCGGCATGGCGCGCATGCGCACTGCGCGGCAGGGCCAGAAACGACAGGCCGAACGCCTTGGCGAAACAGGCCAGCGCGAGCACGCCCGTAAGGGCCAGCATCGCGGCCGCGATCGGCAGGATCAGGTTCAGCAGCACCACCGGCAGGTGGAAGCCAAGGAACAGGCTTTGGAAGACCAGCCACTCGCTGACGAATCCATTGATCGGCGGCAAGGCGGCGACCGAGACCGATCCGACCAGAAAACAGAACCCCGTCCAGGGCATCCGCCGGAGCAGCCCTCCGTACTCTTCCATGTTCCTCGTGTGGGTGGCGTAGAGCAGCGACCCGGCGCCCAGGAACAGCAGCGCCTTGAAGAGGGCGTGGTTGATCGTATGGTAGAGGCCGGCCAACAGCCCCAACGCGGCGAACTCCTTGAGCCCATAGGCCTGAAAGGTCATCCCCGCTCCAATGCCCAGTAGAATGATCCCGATGTTCTCAACACTGGAGAAGGCCAGCAGGCTCTTGAGATCATGTTCCATCAGCGCGTACATGACGCCCAGCAGGGCCGACACTGCGCCGACCGCCAGGATCGTAAAACCCCACCACCAGGGGAACTGACCGCCCAGAAAATCGAAATAGACCCGCAGCAGCGCATAGATCGCCGTCTTGATCATCACCCCGGACATGAGCGCCGACACGTGCGAGGGGGCGGCCGGGTGCGCGTAGGGGAGCCAGACGTGCAAGGGCACGATCCCGGCCTTCGTGCCGAACCCGACCAGGGCTGCCAGAAAGGCCAAAGTGCGCAGCCCCTCGGGCAAGGGCTGCTCCAGATGCCGGAAAGCTGCAAAGGAAAACGAGCCAGCCTCCTGGAAGAAAATCAGGAACGTCAGAATGATGAACGCCGTCCCCACGTGCGTCATAATCAGGTAAAACAATCCCGCGTAGCGGACCTCTGATTTCTCATGCTCTGTCACGACCAGAAAATAGGAGACCAGCGACATCAGTTCCCAGACGATCAGGAAGAAGAACCCGTTGTCCGCGATGACCACCAAGGTCATGGACAGGAGGAAGCCGTTGTAAAGGGCCCCCATCAGCCCGATGGACGACCGTCCGTAGAACTCGGTGAGGTAGCCCAAGGCATAGATGGAGACTGCCAGACCGGCCAGCGAGATCGTCAACACGAAGAAGGCTGCGAGCGGATCAATCCTGACGGCAAAGGTGAGGAAAGGGAGTGTGGAAGAAATGGATGCCGTCAGCGGTGCGGCCGCGAGCAACCCCGCCAGGCCGAGGAGGACGCCGAACAGGCTTGCCGCAATCGCCAAGCCGTTGGCGAGGACGTTCTGGGCCTTGGGGCGCCCCGGCAGACAGGGCGGGAGCAGGATGCCGGCCGTGTAACAGGCGAGCAAACAAAAGAGCAAGGCGGTCATCGTCGCGACCCTGTCATCCGCAAGAAGGCGCCTTTCACCCTGCTAGTCCTGCGCCGTGCTCAAGGAGCCCTTCGGCAGGTCGAATGCCTGACCGGCTGCGGAACGAAGCGGATCACGGCGCAAGACCGGAGGGCCAAGCGGGACCAGGGCTTGGCCGGTGAACGCCTGCGACAGGCTCGCAATGGCATGATAGAACGCAAGCACGCCGATGGCCAGGTGGCCCAGTCCCGGGAGCGTCTTCGAGATCAACCCCAGCCCGACGCACACGGCGGCCAGGAACGTCAGCGTGATGACCAAGTGCAACAGGCTCAATGCGACGGATCGATAGGCGGTCAGGTAGACCATGACCGCCGAGAAGATTAAGTATACCAGTTTAATCGGAACGTACAACAAGCCGTCGAAATTGAAGGCGGTGCTTTCGCTCAGCAATTCGGCACCGAACACGGTGAGCCAATAGAATCCGTACATGGTCAGGGCGGTTCCGCCCAGTTGCTCGTTGTAGCGAATATCGGTGAAGCCGGCCAATAATTGAACCAGCCCGCCAAAGATGATGGCGATGACGAACACGCCGACCTTGTCCTCTTCGCCGATCAGCTTGAGCTGCGCCATGCCCAACGTCAGCGCTCCGACGGCCAGGCCGAACAATCCGATGGCCAACACATCGATGCGGCGATTCAGGCTCTCCTCTTTAGTCATGCATTCCCTCTCAGCAAGTTGACGAAGCCACGAATCGGCCGGAGCGGTCCACGCGCCGCGTTGCGTCCGGTCCCCATATATGGTGCTCCGGAGGAAGACGAAGACCGACCGCATGGCCGGCGAGGAGGAGTCACAACCACTGGGCATGCGGTCGGTGTACAGATTCTCGTTCTTGGCGAATGAAGATGGGGACGATCCGGCTCCGGACATCGTCCGTAATGTCAGAGCGGGTGCAGGGGCGATCGGCCATCTGGTTGGCGTAGAGCCGGCCCGTCGGAACGGGAATCGGCATCGCCAGCGTCTTCCCCATAGTGGTGCGGGGTGCTTCGCGCCCCGCACCACTCCGTGTTCAGTGGCTCTGCTTTTTGATCATCGGATCGATGTCCCTCTTCGCTTCCTCGGTCACGTTGTAGCGAACGTACGCATGATCCAACACCTCGTTGGCGTAGAGCCGCCCGGTCGGGGCCGGGACCGCGATATGGGCCTCCACGGTCCCCTTCGGGCCGATCGTGACGGTTTGCTCGATCCGGCTCCGGATATAGGGATGCCAGATGACCAGCTGATAGGTGCCCGGCGGCACATCGGTCATGGTGAACCGGCCCTGCTCGTCCGTCTTGGCAAAGTACGGATTGGTGACGGCCAAGCCCCAGCTCTCCATGTAGGCGTGGAAGCCGCATTGCATGACGAAGACCCGGCGGCCCTTGCTGAGATTGACCAATTGCTTCGACGGCGGGCCCGCCATGTGTTTATGGTACATCCCGGCATCGCTGCGATCCTTCAAATTGCGCGGGTGTGCCGGATTCATCGCCAGCGGCACGTTGAACAGCACGCGCGGACCCAAATGCGAGGTTTCATAGGCCTGAATGTCGTGCATGACGGGGTCCATGTTGACCACCGTCACCGTTTGATCGTCCCGCACGACTGTCGTGAACGGGACGAAGAGGCAGTCCTTCGCTTCGATTTGCGGCACACTCCCTTCGACGAAGGGTTTCCCTTTGTCGATGTTTTCGAGATAGACCACCACGTCGCGGAACTGTCCGGCCGGCCCGACCTGGAACGGCTGCAGGATGCGCCAGCCTCGCCCGTCAGAAATGCGCCCGCAATAGAATTGGTCCGGCAACGTAGTGAGGTTATAGCCTTTCGGCTTGGGAACCTGGCCTTCGAGGGAGATGGTTCCACTGAGGTTACCGCCGTCCGTCACGGTAATTTCCTCATACGACCAGGCCACTTCCCCGGCTCCAAAAAGCGCGGCGATCAGCGCAGCACATACGTATCTCATAGCGATCTCCTCTGGTTCTATGAATATGTCCTAATGAGCGACAGACCGATACCAATTCTAGGAGGGTCTAGTCCGCTTCAACCGTTCAACGCAATCCATTATACGCTGAATCGTGGCGGCTGTCAGGTCACGGATCGTGATGTGGGCCTCGTCATCGCCATTGAAGGTACAGAGCGCGATGGTGAAACAGTTGGTCCCGCCCCGGATGATTTTCAACGCGATATTGGACTGGTGACAATGGACGCCGACGAAGAGACAGACATCGATCTTGTTCTGCCAGATGGTCAGATTCGGATGGTTCGGGTTGATCTCCTTCTCCGGAACAATCTTCGGGTACTTCGGCCGGTAATCAGGCATCGGAATGAGCTTGGCCGGGATCGCCATGGACAATTCCTTGATGACCTTCGCCTCTTGCTTGGCCTGTTCATTCCAGGCCCACAGCACCAATGGTCCGGGGAAAATTGTGGGATTCTTGGCATTGAGGAGCCGCCGCGCGGCTTCGTCAATCGCCTGCTGCTCAGGAACGACCTTACCCAAGACAAGGCCTTCTCCCTTCGACGGCAGCACGACCCCCCGTGATGAAACGGGAGTGGCCAAATAGCCTTCCGAACCAACGGTCATTTCATGCTGACTCATCCTGAACTCCTTTCGATCTGTTGTCGTGTGTTGTTCCAAGGTCTTCCCTCATAAACAAGTCCATCGGCGTCAGAGCTGTTCCCTTATCTGGCATGACCACAGAGGGTCGAAACGAGCAGGCCTCCTCGATGCGATCCGCATGCGCCCTCGTCTGACCGGACTCCACCACCACCACGCGTTTTACGGTAGCCGCGAACGACTCCAACTGCGCTACCGGCAACGGCACCATCTGCTTGGGATACAAGGCGGCGATGCTCATGCCGAGATTCCGACAGAGCGTCAGTACGTCTCGAACGACACCTTGGGTCGTCCCCCAGGCGATGAATCCCACCTCCGCGTCGTCCTCCCCCTCACGCTCGGCCCACATGGCCGACGCCCCATCTTCTTCAGCTCCTTCGAATCCGTCTGCGGCATCCACTTGTTTCCCGCTCATCGCCGCCGCCAATGCTCCGACTCCGACACTTTCGAGACGTGCCGTGAGGGCCTCTTCGACCACGACTCCCACCACACCGGCCCGGTGCGTCTCGATCAATCGATGTCCTACGACCAACAGTCGCAATGCGTCGACCGCGTCAGCCGCGACAAGGATTCTGGGGTCGGAACAGCCAGTCAGCGAGGACAAGATTGAGACGTCATCTCCACGAAACAGCGCGAAGACTTTCCCCTGCGGGCCTCGATAGGCCTGGACGTCCGGAAACTGCGCGCTGTGCAGCACCGAGACCATCTTGTCGGCCATAGCGAGGTGCCGGGCTATCCACTGTGTCGGTGATCGTTCCAGCTCGCCAGCGCAGTCCGTTTCAAACTCGCAATGAGTCGCGGCAAGCCCGAGTTTCACGGCGTTCTCCGGGCCCAGTACGACGCGCGCCTCTCTTCGCGCGGCGAGCGGAAGGGAATGGATGTCATGTTTGACGAGCGAGCGGGAAGCAAACTGATACCCGCTCTCGAACAAACGGGATGCCGAGAGGGACTTCAGGCAGACCATCCGGGCCTCCTCGGAGAAGCCGAGCAGATGGGCCAGCACTCCCATCGCCGCAAACCCCTTCCCCCCTGTTTCCCGGCTGTACTGCGCGTTCAGCTCCCGGAGAGGAACCGGGTAGGCAATGATCCCGTCAGGCAGGTGAGGGTGAAGAGGCGACTGTTCGGGCGGCTCCCAGACAAGCACGCTGCCAGACGACAGACCGAATCGCCCGAATTCGGGAGGGTCCTGATCCAGATGCACGACCACATCGCATCCATGCCCCATCGAATAGAACGGGCGCGTCGCAATTCTGAAGCGCAGTACCAAGTGACCTGAGCCGCCATTCAGCCTGCCGGTCTGAACCATCACCTGGCAACCGTGAAGGGTCAAGGCTTGGGCGACGGTCGCAAGTTCATCGATGAGACCCGATGCACTTCTCCCGACGATCTTCACCGCCAGATCGAAGTCCTGATTGGGATGCGCGGGAAGCCAAGCTGAAAACGGGGCCATATCGATCTGTTTCGTACTAGACACGATACCTATTTCCCACCTCTAGGACCGCCGTCACCTTCGTCCACTGGACGGCATACCCGTTGAGGAACAGATGGTCATACGCCGCAGCCAGGAAAGCGTGCCCATCGTGAGGCAAGACAAGACACCCCTCCCAGCTCTGGACTCCCCGTCGAAGCGTGGCGCGCAGACCAGCATGGCTCGTCGTGATCGACCCTGCGACCGGATCGAACCAGACGATCGCGGTACAGCCTCTCGGGTACTGCACGACCAGGACGTCGGTCTCTCTCTTCGTGAGCATGACGGCGGTTCCTGGATTACTTTTTCTTCATTTTTCGCACCGCGGTGGTCTTCTTGGATGTCTTCGCTGCCGGCTTAGACTTCTTCGCCGCTGCCTTACGCTTGGCTGCCATGAGTTACTCCTGTGTTGTGGTGATGGTGATCACCCCGTCTGCTCGCGGAGCCTAACTACGTGGCGCTCCGCCCTGGTCACTGGACGTACCTGGTTAGCGACGGTCGGCATCACCCTTCACCAACTCCCATCACCGAATCGTTTCGAAACGTGATGACCTCGATCCTTTCGGTTTCCAGCCATCCGGAATGCTCCGCAAGGGTCGCCACCACAAAATCGCCGGGACGAATTTCGTCGAGGTTCAGCCGCTCAAAGTCTTTCAAAATCCTGGCACCCACTCCCACGATGCACTCGGTGCGGCGCGCCCCCACTGGTGTCCTCGCGGTCAGCACCAGGCTGGGAGGAGATTTCGGTTGGTTCACGACCGATTCGACATGGCCCCAGATTGCCGACATCATGACCCCTCTTTATCCAATGCTGACGAATGGTAAGACCGAATCGCCCGTGACCGGACTAGCCGGCGACGGTCTGTTCCGGTCGAACGTAGATCGTGTCGGCATCCAGCCTTCCCTCCCTACCATGCCGATAGGACACTTCCACGAACTCGCCCTCCCGTAGACCCGACGCAGCAACCGGCTCGGTTCCTCTGGCGATGAGAGTCTGTGCCCCAATGTTGGCGCGAACCCGAATGACGATTCCGCCAGGCAATGATGTCCTCACCTGGATTTGCGGAGAACGGGCCGACAGTTCGTCTACTTTCTCAAGATGGCCCCAGATCGTGGGCATGGTCTCTCTCACAGAGCGGACTGCAGGGGCCGCCCGGTTCGCTGCCGGCATCGAGCCACCCCTTCTCGAGCTTTCAGACTGTTGGGATCGCAGGCCAGGACCGCGTTCCAATTACACAGGGCCTCTTCCGGTTGCCCCAGCTTCTCCAACAACATCGCCAGTTCGCACCGTGCCAAGACATCGGTGGGACAAACCGCCAAGGCATCCTGAAGCAGACCGATTCGTGCGATCCATTCCTCGCTCGGCGCATGGCGCACGAGTGCTGGTGGTTCCACCGAGCGTCCAGCTTGTACCGCCATCCTCGTGCTCCTGTTCTGTTTGGTCTTCCTTCCCACGCCGAACTCGCAACCTTTACGCCGGCCGTGGATTCACTCGCTCAACCCCATGGTTCGCGCGGACCTGTGTCCCAGTCAGCCGGACCGTTTTCCCGTCTTTCGGCATCTCGATGCCCAGTTCCTTCCGGACGGTTCGAAAGATGTCAATAATGTGGTCCATCTGCTTCACATCGAGATCCTGCACGCTGAGCATCGCGTCTTCGTGAATGTCGTGGCAGAAGGCAACCGTGAGGCAGTTCGTTCCGGCCCGCACCATCCGCAACGCCAGGTTGGCGTAATGGCAGTGAATGCCGATGAACAGGGCCACTTCGATTTTGTTTCCCCAGATCGTCAGGTTCGGATGGTTCGGGTTGAGGACCTCTTCCGGATCGATCTTGGGGTACTTGGGCCGATAGTCCGGCATCGGAATGATCATGACGTTCGGGATCTCCGCCGCGAGTTTTAACAACGCTTGCCCTTTCGCCATCCATTCCGGATTCCAAGCCCATAAATACAACGGCCCCGGGAAAATCGTCGGATTCTTCCGGGTAAACAGTTGCCTTGCGGACTCGGCGATGACCTCATCCTCCGGGGCGTGGTGACCGTACAACAGCCCGAATCCGGAATCGGGATGAGTGACACCAAGCTGCATCGCACATGGCGGATGGAATCCCGCCGGACCTACATCGATCAGACGTTCACGCTTTGCGCTATCCAATGGGCTCATGAGTCGTTCCTTTCTGCATTATGTGCTGTGCCCGCCGGGGAGAGCCGAACAGCAACACCCGGGTGACTTTTCCACATTGTGGACAGGAGGCCTATTTTTTTCCGTCGCGTATCCGGTGTCGTGACGCCTCGATCACCGGTCAGCACGGAAGCAAGCTTTCGAAGCGAAATCAGTTTCTCGTGGCAGCAGGGACAGACCATGCCCCCTATCGGGGAATCGAATACCAGGACGGGTGACGCTTTCCTGCATCGGGGGCATCGGACCGGCTTCGCATGTCGAGTGGTTTCATAAGATTCGTCGAGCGTCATGGCGGTCCTATGC
>JAGWTI010000121.1 GCA_028876065.1 Nitrospirota bacterium | reverse complement strand
GTGTGGGAACAGGCTGCGCTCGCTGCCGGAGAGCAAATCACCGTGGTGCAAGAGGAGTCACTCGGCGCGGGCGCCAAGGCGGTCGTTGAAGACATCGGAGCCTTACTGACCGCGCCGATGCGGATGAACGGCGAGGACTGGTTGAAAGTCGGCGCCGGCGCAGCCGTGGTGGGAGGCTTGGTCGCGGGAGACCATGCGATCCAGGACTGGGTGGACCGGAACAACAAGAGTGCGACCGGCAAGAAGGTGGCGGACGGCTTTAATACCTTCGGAAATCCCATCACCATGGTGGGCGTCAACGTCGGGGTGATCGGGATCGGCCTCGCCAATCAGTCCTACGGGGGAGGAAGTTGGATCAAGGAGGCGGGTTTGGTGAGCTTGGAGGCAGAAGTGCTCGCTGTGGCTGCCGCTGAATTGATTAGCAATACTGCGGGGCGCTCTCGTCCTGAAGCACATCAAGGCGCCACGCACTTTCGCCCGTTCTCCGGTAACACGTCATTCGGTTCCTCACATGCGGCGGCCAGTTTTGCCGTTGCCGCGGTCTTTGCCGAACGGTTCGATCCGACTATCGGATGGTTGTCCTATGGCATCGCCGGTGCGGTAGCCGCCTCGCGTGTTTATACCGACAAGCATTTTTCCTCCGATGTCGTGCTCGGCGGGTTGATCGGCTGGGGCATGGGGAAATTCATCAACCGGCAACATTCTGCCGATCCGGACGATTGGAAGATTCGTCCCATGACCATGGAGGGGGTCGGGGGAGGGTTGACGATTGGAAAGCGCTTCTAGCTCAGCAGGCATAGCGATGCACAGGGCGGCGCCGACATGTCTCCGTTGAAACAGGTCGGGCGACGGTTTGCTTGGGCCTGGGCCGGTCTGAAGGCCGCTTTTCAAGCGGAGCAGAGCTTTCGCATTCAGTTGGCGGTGGCGGGTGCCGTCAGTATGGCCGGGGTGGCGGTTGGGCTTTCACAACAGGAATGGCTCTTCATCGTGATGGCGATCGGCATGGTCCTGTCGCTGGAACTGTTGAATACCATGATTGAGAAAACGCTCGATCTGCTTCACCCGGCGCAGCACGAACGGGTGAAATTCATCAAGGATATTTCGGCTGCGGCGGTGTTGCTCTCGTCCCTGGCTGCAGCCATCGTAGGCCTTTTCGTATTTGGGCACCATCTCCTCTGAGGCTGTCTTCGCCTTGACACCCCCTTGAGCCAACGATATTCTGCCCCGCACGGATGCCGACGATGGGAAGCCAACGAACCGAGCGACGCCCGATGCGCGACGCACAGTCTGCGACAATCCTTTCGGCAGGGGAGGCTCCGTTGCTGATGCCGCAGGCATTGGCTGGGGCTCTGTTACGTTTGTACGACGTCCCCCATCCGCATCGGTCAGGCCGCCTTATCCGAGGCTACGACCGGTCCCATGCCTTGCGGACGGCGCGGATGTGCGCGGCGGTGGCGGCGGGATTGGGGCATCCGCTTGTCAGGCTACGCCAGTACCAAATTGCTTGCTTGCTGCACGACTTGGGCAGGGCGGGCTTGGATCGGAAACGATTCGGGGCCATTTGGTCCTGGGCGCGTGAACGAAGCATTCCGACGAGGCCGCGCGAATGGCGGGCGGTCCACCCGGATACGGTCTATGGTCGTGAGACGGAGGCCTTTCTGGACCGCTATGCCGGCGAGCTGGAACGTGCCGGCATTCCCATGGATCAGTGGAGCCAGGCCCAGGTGGAAATGCGTCTCGGCTATGCACGGCGGCTGGCGCGGCGGCTCAAAGAGGTCAAGCCGGAGCTGGCCCGCTTGGGTGTTCGGTGGGCTCCCTGGATGGGACGGGTCATGCTGTACTACTACTATCCGGAGAAGCTGGCAGGGGCTCCGTCCTGGGTGCGCCAGTTGGCCGAGGTGCTCGTGGCCTGCGAGCAGTTCGAAGCGTACAGTAACCGCCAACGTGGCCAGGATTACTATACCCGCACACGGGAAACGTTGGCAGAAGCCTTCGCCTACCTGGAGAAACTCCGATTGGAAGGGATCCTGTCCGACCCCGTCGTATGGACATTGCGGAGCTTGGCTGCCGGAGGGACATTCAATCGGATTTTGGCCGAAGCCAGGGGGCGGCAGCTTTCGGTTCGCGAACGGCGAGAGCTCCGGCGTCTGGCCGAGGGGGTGGCCTGATGCCGGTGAAGACCGTTCCGCTGCGCCTCGAGATGCGCGGGGATGCACAAATTGAGAATGTGACCGGCCAGGTGAGAGACGCGCTGGCCGGCTCCGGCTTAAAGGCCGGCATCGTCACCGTCTTTATCAAGCATACCACCGCCTCCGTGTTGATCATTGAAGACGAACCGGGGATTCGGGCGGATACGAAGAGTCTCTTCAATCGACTGATCCCGGCCGATCCGGCCTGGCAGCACAATACGCGCAACCCCGGTGAAGACAACGGACACAGTCATTTGCGCGCTCATCTACAAGGCCCTTCCGTGACGATTCCCTTTGTGGATGGCGCCTTGACGCTTGGCATGTGGCAGCAGATCGTGGTGATTGACTTTGATACCCGTTCCCGCACACGGGACTTGGTCGTGCAAGTCCTCGGTGAATAGCTTCTCCACACGACGTTTCCGCCGTCTCGTCCTGACGCTGATTTGCCTGAATCTGTCGGGCGGGTCCTTGTGGCTCGGTGAGGGGCGCAGCGAGGCGCAACCCAGACCCGTGACGCCGGCTCACGAGCTCTCACCGGAAGAGCGTTCGACCATCGCGGTGTTCGAGCGGTCGGCTCGTTCGGTCGTCTTTATCACCAACACCGGCATTCGCCGCGATATGTTTTCGTTGAACCTGTTCGAGGTGCCCCAGGGGTCCGGGTCCGGGTTCGTCTGGGATAAAGCCGGGCACGTGGTGACCAATTTTCACGTGGTGTATGGCGCCGACCAGATCAACGTCATTATGGCCGATCGGACCGACCACAAGGCCAAAGTCGTCGGGGTGGATCCGGATCACGACCTGGCGGTGCTGCAGATCAAGGCCCCGCCGGATGTGCTGGCCCCGATTCCGATCGGCAGTTCCAACGAGTTGAGGGTGGGGCAGAAAGTGCTGGCCATCGGCAACCCGTTCGGGTTGGACCATACGCTGACGACCGGCGTGGTGAGCGCGTTGGGGCGGACGATCAAATCCATGACGGAGCGGACGATCGACGGGGTGATCCAGACGGATGCGGCGATCAATCCCGGTAATTCAGGCGGTCCGCTCCTGGACGGCGCCGGGCGGCTGATCGGGATCAACACCCAGATCATCAGTCCCAGCGGCGCCTATGCGGGCATTGGGTTCGCCGTGCCCGTGGATACGATCAACCGCATCGTGCCCGAGTTGATCCAACATGGAAAGCTGATCAAGCCGGGATTGGGCCTGACGTTGATCCCGGACGCGATGGCTCGTCAATGGGGCATCAAGGGGTTGGTCGTCGGACGGGTGTTGCGCGGCGGGGCGGCGGAGCGGGCCGGCTTGAAGGGCGCGCGCGAAAGCTACGGCGGGCGCATCGAACTCGGCGACATCATCGTGGGGATCGATGGCCGGGCCGTGTCGGAGTTGGACGAGTTCCTCTCCGTGCTGGATCGACACAAAGTGGGCGATCGGATCTCGGTGGAATATCTGCGAGATGGAAAACGCTATCAGGTCACGGTGACCCTGCAGGCGGTCGAGTAGCAAGGCTCATCCTGGCCGGACCTCCGCCAACGACCCATTCGACGAGTCGGTTTTCCGCCCAGTAGCCGTCTTCGTCCGGCCTGTGCCGCTGGAAAAATCCGCAATGGCCTCCCTGTTCCGGAGCCAGCAGCGTGATGCTGGGATTGGCCTGTACGGCCGGCGTCATGAACGTCCTGAACGGGATAAAGGGATCGTCCTGCGCGGTGAGGATGAGGGTCGGGACTCGAATGCAACCCAAGACGTGTCTGGCGCCGACCCGCTCATAGTAATCGGCCGCGTCCTGAAACCCCCCGAACGGTGCCGTGAACCGGTCATCGAATTCGCGCAGGGTGCTGACCCGGCTCAGCAACGTCAGGTCGAACCGGTTCGGGAAGTGGGCGGCCTTGCGCCGCACCCTGGCTTTCATGCCGGTGAGAAAATGGTGTTGGTAGAACCAGTTCGCCGGTCGTTCCAAGGCCTCTACGCAGGCAGCCGGATCGATATTCGGAGAGACGGCGACAAGGCCTTGTAGCGACGGCACCCGGCCACAAACTTCGCCGGCCATCTTCAGGATCAGGTTTCCGCCCATGGAATAGCCTGCCGCCCAGATGTCGTGCAACCCATCCTTGGCCGCCAGTTCACGAATCACCGCAGCGAAGTCGTCACTCATTCCGGAATGGTAGAGCGTGGGGGTCAGGTGCTCCGTTCCCCCACAGTTTCGCTGGTTGAGGCGGATGACATTCAAGCCGGTTCGCCAGGCCTTGTCGGCGACTCCCAGCATGTAATGGGAATCGCTGCAGCCTTCGAAACCATGTACCAATAGGAGTGTTCCCGCGTGCTGCCTGTTCTGCTGCCAGTGGCAGTGGCCGAGGATCTGTGAGTCCGGCGCGACCCTAAAGAGCCTGGGTTCGCAGGGGATATCGTTGAGCCATGAAGGCCGCCACCACTTGTGCCGAGGGAGCACCGTCATCAAATGCGGGTGAAAACAAAGAGGATGCGGGTGAAAGTCGGTCCATGCCATGACGTGAGTCTACCATGGCATAGGAGCCGCAAAGCTAGTCGGATGCATGTGGGTGGGCTGTCACTGGCAGGCAAGGCGAATGGATAAACCGATCGGGAGGGTGACTAGGCGGCCTGAAAAAAGGAGCGGCTCGTATGAGCCGCTCCCCAGGTCGTCGCGCGTCAGATTTTAGAAGCGATCGCGACCGCCGCTGCGACCGCCACCGCCGCCGAACCGGCCTCCGCCGCCGCCGGAGCGGGGCTCTTGAGGCTTCGCCTCGTTCACCGTCAACGTCCGGCCGTCCATTTGGGTGCCGTGTAGCGCCGAAATCGCAGCCTTGGCCTCTTCAGCCGTGGACATTTCCACGAAGCCGAAGCCACGGGACTGCCCTGTGAACTTGTCCGTGATCACGCGCGCGGACTCGACGGCGCCGTGCGTGGCGAACAGGTCGTTCAATTGCGACTCGGTCGCCGAATAGGGCAGACCACCCACATAAATCTTCGAACCCATGGGGTTCCTCCTTTGAGAAATTGACATTGTCTTGGACTCGAGAAAAAAACGACAGGAAGGAACGGGCCGAAGGCGCGAACGCTGAGGCGACTTAGGTCTGGCTTCCGATCAAGTCCCCGGACAAAACAACATCGGTTAAGGGCCTTAGTTTGTTGCTGCTTCACTGCAGGCCCTGCGCAGTGAAGTTGACACACCGTAGCACGACATAGACCCAAAAGCAACCACTGCCTTCCAGTTCTTACCGAGTCGCGCCCCGACGGCTTGGAGCGATGATTTCAGCGGGTCGGCCGGAGGCACCACGCCGATCGCTTTGCGCCATTGGCCGAGACCGGACGCCTTGCCCGAGCGAGCGTCCCGCCAGGACAAGTCCTTGCCGGCGGATTTCTTCGATGGGGACGATCGGTCGGTCTTTCAGCGAGATGCCGAGCCCCCAGGACTCCATTTTGATCTTCCGCTTCGAGGTATTGCGCTTTGCTTTGAGGAGATGCTTACTGCCGGGCCATGCCATGAAGCCTCCTTAGACGGTTCTCTTGCGTTGCGTTGGGAGTGTGCGCACAGGGCCTCTTATCGCTGCTGACGATGGATGGGGCGACGCCCGCGATTGTCCGGTGCAACGGGCAGATTCGGCCCAGACCAGACCAAATAGGGCGGCTCCTTCATGCCGCTGGCGCTGTCGGGGAACTGGCGCTGGGCATAGTGGAATGCGATATCCTGCGCCTCGCGACAGGTGGGCGCCTCAAGATGATCCGACAGGGCTCGGAGGTCCAGCTTTTCCTTGCCGCAAGGAGTGGATAAGTAGAGCTCGCAGGTGAAACTGCCCTCGCCCGTATATTGCGAGCTGACCAGTAACTGCGAACCGTCCGAGAACGTGATGAGCGGCTCGACATTCATTTTTCCCATTCGGCGTCGGTCCTCGGTAATCCAGCCTGAGTTCAGGCACGATCTTGTGGTTGCTGCGCAGAAACCAATGGCGTATTCCGGTCGGTTCGCTGCCCGTGTCTTAGCGGGACAGGGGCCGGACGTAAGAGCGGGATTGACTAGGGAATCAGTCGCGCGGTGATCGGACCGGGTGGTGCGGAAGCGCGAGAGATAGGACAGTGACCGTGGCTCGTACGGTATTGCAGTCTACCACATCCCAAGCAGAGTAGCTACTCTGCCAAGTGGCTCAAAAGCCTTTGAATTAACGGCAGATTCGCGGGGCAAATTCTCTTCCAGCTCGCGTGCATCCAACCCTCTCCGATTTGGGGATGCCACAGGGTCAGCGCTTGGCCTGTTTGCGCTTGGCATTGCCAGCCGTGTCCAGGTAGCGTGGACGGGTCCGGTCTCGCGTCGGTTCATGATGGCCGATTCGGTTCGCGGTGATGCCGGGCTCGATGACTTCGCCACACAAGAGGCAACGCCAGGCGGCCAAGGATTGGGCGTCGGTCATCTTGCCCGTATCTTCCAGCCGAACAGGGTCCATCAAGCCTTGGCAGCGTGGGCAGGTCATGAGACAGCCTACCACATCAAGAGAGGGCAGGTTAGGAAATGATCAGGGCCACCTCCTGTACCAGAGGCACCCTTCATCGAAGTGGCTCCCCAAACCGTACGCTTTGCGAACCATCCGATTTGCCTTGCCCAGAGCTACAACCAGGCACTCGGTTTCAAAGTTTCATTATGTGAAAGAGGACAGGTCGAACGAAGGAGGGACAATATCCTCTGGTTGGGGTGTATGGTCGCACATACTGTCGTGTGCAGTCCCGCACGATTTTGACTGCCGACATGCACGCTTTGTCTGCGTCCGGACCTGTAACCCGCTCTATTCATTTACGATTTTCTCTGGGCATGGAGTGGCACCGAACTTGTGTATATATAGGGATACGCCTTCTCAACATTCATTGCGGAGGGTCCCATGCTCATCGTTAAAAGTATGATGCTGAAGGGCGTCTTATGTTTGGTCTGCCAACAGTGCCACTACAAGACTCGCAATGAATATCTTGGCAGATTTCAATTTCGTGCTTCGTGCACGAATTGTCAAATCTCGACGGTGCTGAGGTTCGAAGAGTTGTACTGGCTGTCATGCCCGCTCAAAGACATGAGCCGTGTATCGGAAGGCCTCGAGGTGGAGCGCGTTACCATCTGCACGGAGTAAGCCTCCATGTCCGTCTACTTTGGCCCAAACATCAGCCGCATGATCCAGCGAGTTCTGGCGACGACCAGCTCACGGGCTTACTCGACCACGCTCCGTCTCATCCCTTCATCCGTTCCGACTCATGACAGGTCTTGTTCTGGGGGCAATGCCTGTCTGCGCTTCTGAGCCCCAAGCTTCGAGGGCCGCCTCCCCGCATGATCGCGGGCGTCGAGTGGCTATGCGAAAGGAGTATGTCTCATGGCCCAGAAAGACTCCCAAC
>JAGWTI010000027.1 GCA_028876065.1 Nitrospirota bacterium | reverse complement strand
CCCGCGCCGACCGCCGACCCGTACGGCGACGCCGGATCCCCGCAGGACTCGGAACGCGTCAAAATCGGTTCGGTCGTCGCCGAAATACACCGGGAGGCGGCGGCGCGCCCATCCTTCCTTCAGAAGCCTGGCCACGGCGGCGCCTTTGTTCCAGGAACCGGCCGGCCTCACCTCCAGCACGCATTTGCCCCGCACCAGCGTCACGGCGCCGCGCCGGATCCAGGGCGCCAAGGCCCGCAGTGCGCGTCGCCTGAGTCGGCCCCGATCGGTCCGGCCGACGGTCCGATCGTGCAACGCCACGCTGAGCCCCTTGTCCTCGACCAGCGCTCCCGGTATCTCCATCGCGGCCATTTCGAGTGCCCGCGCCCACCGCCGGACTTCCTTCCGTGAGACTCGTCGGCCCAACCAACGGACAGCCGCTCCCGGTTCCTTGTAGAGGAGGCCGTGGCACGCAACATACCGGAGTTCCGGCACCAGGACCCGCCGCTGCAGGTCCGCCAGCGCACGGCCGCTCACGACGACGACCGGCATCGACCGAACCAGGAGACGCAGGAGCCGGCGGACCGAGCCGGTCAAGCGCGCCTCGTCCGGGCGGCGAACGATCGGCGTCAGAGTCCCGTCATAGTCGAGAAACAGAAGGAGACGATAGGGAGGGCCATCCGCCAACCTGGCGCGAAGCGAACGGCGCCTCATCCCGTTTCGACCTCGTGCCGGGTGGGCAGCAGAAGACCGACCTCCCGCAGGCAATTGGCAACCCAGGCGTGGATGTCGTGGGTCTGCAGATACGTGCGCATCGTGCGCATGCGGCGCTGCCGCTCGTCCGGCGGCATCTCCAGCGCCTGCGCCACGGCGTCGGCCGTACCTTCCGCATCATAGGGATTGATGATCAGCGCCTCCGTCAATTCCTCCGCCGCGCCGGCCATCTGGCTCACGAGCAGCACGCCCCGTTCATCCACCTGAGACGCCACGTATTCCTTGGCCACCAGGTTCATGCCGTCATTGACCGAACTGACCAGGGCCAGATCGGCCATACGGTAGTAGGCGACCAACGTCTCGAACCTGATCCGGCCTTCCAGGTAGACGATGGGCCGCCAATCGGCCTGACCGTACCGATCATTGATCACCGAGACGGTCTGTCGGATCACCTCGCGATACCGACGGTAGGTCTCCACTTCGCTCCGCGTCGGCACCGCGATCTGGACGAAGGTGAAGGAGCCCCGATAGTGCGGATGGCGAGCGAAGAACGCATCCAGCGCCCAAAAGCGCTTGAGCAGGCCCTTCGTGTAATCCAAGCGGTCCACGCCGATCCCCAGACGCGTCCCGGGGGCGACGCCCAGCCGCTCCCGGGCCTGCCTGATGGCCTGTTCAACGGATACAGTCCCGGCCTGTTCGGCGAAGGTCTGATAGTCCACGCTGATCGCGTGCGCGGCGATCCAAGTCCGGTGCCCCTTGTAGTCGACGGCCTTGCCGGTGATCTCCGACTCCGCTTGCAGGAATTGCCTGGCGCAGTCGATAAACAGGTCCGCCGAGCCGGCCGTCTGGAACACCAGACTGTCCGCCGCCAGCAGGCCCTCCAGAATTTCACGCCGTTCCGGCAGGATGCGGAAGACATCCGGACCGGGCCAGGGGATGTGCCAGAACACCGCCACGGTCGTCGTCGGTCGAACGGCTTTGATCAAGCCGGGAACCAGCGCCAGATGGAAATCGTGGACCCAGACCAACCCGGGCCGATCGTGCAATTCATCCAGCAGGGCCTCGGCGAAACGGCGGTTCATGGCAACGTAACCTTCCCAGGACGACTTGCTGTACATGACTCGGTCCAGCGTGGTGTGGCAGAGCGGCCACAGCACCTGGTTCGCATAGCCCAGGTAGCCACCCTTGACCTCATCCCGGCTCAGCCAGACCCGGCGGAGCCGATAGGCCGGTGCATCCGGCGGAACATGGGTGACGTCGCCGGGGTTGACGGCCTCCCGATCTCCGTCCCCGCTTCCCCACGCCACCCAGGTTCCGCCCAAACGGCACAGCACCGGGTCGAGCGCGGAGGTCAGGCCTCCGTCCGTGCGCTGACACACGAGTTGTTCCTCGACCCATCGGTGCTCGTAGGGCTCGCGGTTCGACACCACGATCAATCGCGAGGGGGCCGGCGGCGCGGTCTGCTCAGGCCTGATAGGCGGTCGTACCATCACGCAGCCTGCGAGAGGTGAATCATCATGCCCAGGTAGTCCTGGAGGTGCC
The DNA here is from genome assembly GCA_028876065.1 of Nitrospirota bacterium. GTDB lineage: Bacteria > Nitrospirota > Nitrospiria > Nitrospirales > Nitrospiraceae > SYGV01. Next base: position 35,333 of record JAGWTI010000027.1, on the reverse strand, counting down.
GGGTGATCAGGAAGCGGTGGCGGGCATATTCCCGTCCCTGGCGGCCGATGGCGGTCATCAGATCCGGCTCGTTCAGCAGGCGTTTCGTGTAAAACGCGGCGCCCTCCGGCGAATGCACCGTGAACCCGGTCACGCCCGGGATGAGCTGCACCGTGATCCCGCCGGTCTGTCCGCCGATCACCGGCTTCCCTTTCCAGAGGGCCTCCGCCACGGTGAGGCCGAACCCCTCCCGCGTGGATTTCTGGAAGACGATCGTAGCGGCCCGCTGGAGCGCGTTGATCTCGAGGTTCGCCGTCGGCGGCAGGAGCAGGAGGTGGACGTCGGGATCGGTCCCGACGGCTGTCTGCACCTCCGCGAGCACCTCGGCCCCTTCCGGATCGTCCACCGCCGTCCCCCCGGCCAGCACCAACCGGCAATCGTGGCTCTTCTTTACGAGCCGGTACGCTTCGACCACGCCGACCGGGTCCTTGAACCGGTCGAACCGGGAGACCTGGAGCAGGATCGGTTTGTCTCGGGGAACGCCCAGCCGGTGCAGGATCCGGTCTATCTCCTCGACCGACAACTCGCGATTCTTGTCGCTGAGCGGATCGATGGAGGGATAGATCAGGAACTGCGGGATGGGCAGGCGCTGGGCGAACTTCGGAAGCGAGACGATCGCGGCGTCGTAGCGGACCACGTACGGACGGAGAAACTGCCAGACCGACCGCTGCGGCGTCGAGAGATCGATGTGGCACCGCCAGATCCACTTGGCGCCGAGCTTGCGGGCGTCGATCAGGGGAGCCGGCTGGGGATCGTGGATCATCACCACGTCCGCCTCCAGGTCCAGACGCTGCGCGTTCTCGCGGTTGCACGCCAGATAGGCCTCGTACATGTCCGCCGTAATGTGCTGTATGGTCCCCTGCAGCGCGTTGTGGAAGCCCTTGGTCGTCCGGTAGAACGCGTCGGATCCGGCCATCACCTCCCACCGGGCCTTGACTCCGAGTTCTTCAAACATCGGAACCAGCCGGTGGAGGATCTCCGCCACCCCGCCGCCGTACCGGGTCGAGTTGACGTGGAGCATCCGCTTCCCTTCGACGCTCCGAGCCAGCCGCCTCAAGAAATCCACGGTCCCAGGAGGCGTGACGTCCCGGTAGTCTTCCAGCGTGATTCCCATGGCCAGATCTCCTCTTGAGTCGCAGTGCTCACCGGGCGACCAGCGCCTGGTCGCACAACCGCACGATGCGTTCCCGAACCCCTTCCAACCCCAGCCCCAGGCGCCCCACCTTCATCACCTGCTCGGCGAGCTCCGGCATGTCCAATCCTTCCTTGGCCAGAAGCCAGGAGGCGAAATCGCCCGACACCCTTCCCTTACGCATGCGCGCCTCGCAGACGTGGTTGTAGATCGCGCCGGCTTCCACCCCTTCCAAGCCGTCGCGAAACTCCTTGAGCGTCCAGGCTTCCACCCCCAGGTCCACCTCGATGACATGCGAGCGGACGAACTCGAACGGCTCTCCCGCCACGACGCGAGGAATGGTCTTCATATGGCTCAGGTGCTCCGCGATGATCCCCGCGATGTCCGTGCGGAGGGCCTGCAGGTCTTCATAGTCGAACGGATCGATCGCCGCCAGCCGTTCGCCCAGGATCGGGTCCTGCACATGCACGGCAACCCAGGTGGCAAAATCGTTGGGGTAGCGCCCCTGGAGATAGGCATGCCGCAGAAAGTAGCTGTGGGTGTGGTAGTGGATCGAGCCCGACGGCACCTCTTCGATCAATTCCAGCAGTCGCTGCTCGTCATGGGCCCGGACGCCCAGAATCTCTCGCAACTCCATGCAACCGATGAAACGGAAGGGAGCCCGTGCGCGGTTGTTCATCGAAAACCCTCCTCGGTCTGCTCAGGGGAAGCGCGACCACGACGTCCTGACAGGAACGCACCCGCCCCAGCCTCAGGGCTACAGATGGGTCAGGTCGTCCTTGTTCTGTCCCTCGGTTCTTCCGAACTGTCGTTCCAGAAACTCCTTCGCCAGATCGCGGGCCCCCAACCCGAACGCCAAGGCCGCCGCCAGCACCACGCCGCCGAATGCGAGGCCGAACCCCACCACGACGATGTGTTGCGCGATGCCCAGTTGTTCGAGCGCCATCGCCACCGCCACCAGTTGCACACCCCAGCGCGAGCAGGCCGCCACCAGCCGGGCTGGCGGCAGGCTGGCGTTGACCGCGGCGATCAGCACCGCCTGGGAGCTGAAGTTCGACAACAGGTACCCCACGGCCAGGATCACGGCGGCCGTCAACAGGTGCGGAACGTAGGCCAGCAGGGACTGCGCGAACTGATTGACCGGCTGGAGATTCAGCGCGCCCAACCCGGCCATCGCGGCCACGATCAGGACGACCCAATGGACCGCGCGCCCGGCGAGGCGGGAGGGGTCGGTCTTCACGCCGCCCCGCGCCAGGGCGGCATTCACGCCCAGCCGGTCCGCCAGATGGTCCAGGCCGACCACGCGCAACAGCCGCTCCACCAGACAGCCCAGCGCCCAGGCCGCCGCCAACCCGACCGCCAGGATGATGACCATGGCCAGCACGTTGGGCAGCAGCGCCAACAGCTTTTTCCCCAGCGTTTCCAGGGGTCCTACCAGGGCCTGTGTCCAGAAGTCGTTCATGACTCCCTCCATACCAACCTTCGGTTGGGCCGGCGGCTTACTATCGGTTTATGCGATTGAGCCGCCGGAGAAACACCTTTGTTTGGTCTTTGCTCTATTGCGTTTCATACCAAGCTTCGCTTGAGCCCGGCACTTCGATCAGATGCGGGCGGAGAAGCTTTTTGCCTCCAGCAGGCTTCGTTCTTTCGCTTGGGCCGGCGGCTTATTGTCGGGTTAAGCCATTGAGCCGCCGGAGATCCGCCTCCGCCATCCCGTACGTTCCTTTCTCATCACGGCTTGCCCCACCGTTCCAGCAGGTACGGCTTTTGTCGCTCGAACGCCTCGCAGACCGTCTCGATCCGGCCTTCGGCCTCGGCGGACGTCAGTCCTTGGGTCTCCAGGACGAAAGTCGCCGTGCGGCCCAGATAGAGGGGAGTGAGCGCCTTGAGAAGGTGTTCGCGCGGCAGAACCCGACGGTGATACGAGATCGCCGCGTCGTAGACCAGGCGCGCCCACAACTCGTCGGGAATGCGGAACGCCTGAAGCGGGCAGTCGTGCAGCGGCCACAGCCCCTCCATCGTTTCGATCGCCAGCATCTGCCGCCAGATCGGTTCCAGGTCGGCCAAGCCCTGTCGGAAATGGCCGATCATGCGGTCCACGTTGACATGCACGGGCTCGACCCCCACTTCGTACTGAAAGCCGTACAGTTTGACCTGGTTCGATCCGTCCATGATGGCCCAGACCCGGTGATGCTCCTCCATGAGGGCGAAGAGGGCGCCCACGACCTGGACCAGCATCGCCGAAAGGTCCGCGGCCGGGTCCTTGGGATTGTGGATCTTGGCCCCCAGAAAGCTCTGGCAGACCCGCGCCCCGCTGGCGATCGCCTCCGTGGTCATCCAGATGTCGATGCCGAACCGCGCCACCTCCGACTCCCAGACCTGCTGGTCAAGATAGTGCTCGGCCAGCCGCCCGGAGAACCCGAAATCGCCGCCGATCGGCTGGCGGATGCGCTGTCCGTACAGGGCCCGCGTGAGCGGATAGGCGATGCTGTTGGTGATGGTGCCGTCATACTTGTGCCGCAAGTAATAGGGGGCCACATAGTCGTAACCCTCCTCCAGCAGGGGCCGGATCAGCAATTCGACCCACTCCGGCGTGATGCTGCGCAGGTCCGAGTCCACGACCGCGCAGGCCTTGGCGTTCACCCGCCGGGCAATTTCAAAAATGGTCCGGAACGCGCTGCCCTTGCCGGGAATCCCCTGGTAGGGCGTGATGATCTTGTGCAAGGGGCTCTGCCGGTCGCTGATGAGCATGGCGCCGAGGTCCACGCCCGCCCGAGCCACCACGTCGGGGGTTCCATCCGACGATCCCCCGTCCGAATTGACCAGGACCGCGCGGGCGGCGGGAAAGTATTTGGCCAGCCCGGCGCTCACGGCCCGGACCACGTGCCCGATCGTGCCGGCGTTGTTGAAGCTGGGAATGCCGACCAGCACGTCGGCCTCGCCGATCGCTCGGACGCTGGCCTCGGTCTCCTGGGTCAGTGGCGTCGCTGCGGGGCTCATGGCCGGGGAGGACCGTCGGCGGCCGTGGGATCCCATTCGTGATCGTCTTCGACCGCCTCGATGAGACGGCCGAAAATATCGGGCACGGCGGCGGCCACGCGGCTCCAATTCGAGATCATCGGCACGCCGAGCGGGTCCTTCAGAAAGACCTCCGACGCCAGCTTAATGCCCTTCAAGAAGACCTCGACCGCGGTCCGCTCCTCGTGCCGGTCGAATTTCAGGCTGTTGATGGCGGCGTCGTCTTCATACCGCCGGATGGCTTCCTGAGCGGCTTGGAGATAGGTCGCGCGCAGGGTCTTGAGCCGTTCCTCCGACAGCACCACACCCTCGCTCGCCAGGTTCCGCAGCAGGGACTTGGTGATGTCTACGCACATCTTGTAAAGCCCCGCCTCCGGGTTGTCCGCCGACAGGGTCTGATGCTTGTGCTCGTAGGCGTCCGCGATGTCCACCTGGCAGATCCGACGCAACGCGCAATTGCGATAGACTTCCGCCAGGACCCCGACCTCCAGCCCCCAGTCGCCGGGAATCCGGTTGATCCAGGCCAAATCCTTGACCATGGCGAATTCGCCGGCCAGCGGATAGCGGAACCCGTCGAGGAACGTCAGCAGCGGTTGCGTTCCCACCAACTGCTGGAGGCTGCGGAGCAGCGGCGTGATGAGAAGACGGGTGACCCGGCCGTGCAGACGGTCCGTCACGCGGCTGTAATAGCCCTTGCAGAACTCATAGCCGAGGTTCGGGTTGGCGATGGGGTAGCAGAGCCGGGCCAGGTACTCACGGTTGTAGCTCAGAATATCGCAGTCGTGCAGGACAATGACGTTGCTCCGGCGACGCGACAGCACATACCCGAAGGCGATCCAGCACGACTGCCCTTTCCCCGGAAGACCGATGTCAATTTCGTGCTCGACGAGGCCTTTGAGGATGTCCTGGATACGGGGGCCATCCACCCACACGAGGCGGACGTCCTGCGGCAAGACCTTGAAGTATTCCTTTGCGCGCCGAAACTCCAGGGCCGACGCCTGCCCCAGCGCGACCACAACTTCACTGACATAGGTCACCTGTTTCAGATGCTCGATGATGCCTTTCAGCGCCGGACGTTCCAGTTCGGAGTACAGCGACGGCAGCACCAGGGCGATCGGGTTGGCCGTCGCGTGCCGTTGCAGTTCCGCCTCCAACTGCTCCAGGTTCAGCTGCCCCAGCCGGTGCAAGACCGCCACCACGCCGTTCTGATGAAAGTCAGACATTGTGTTCTTCTCGAAACCTCCTGCAGCAATCGACGGGGCACGAGGACACTTCCGGGGCCCGGAAGGTCAGCGTGCCGACAATACGAGCGCCTTCCTCCACGGTGGCACGTATAGAAATTCCGCCCCCATCCATTCCGATTCGGCTACCGAAGTCTCCCGCGGCTGATGCAACGGCAGACCGTCGCTACCGTGCTTTCTTTTTCTTGATAGAGACCGCGTAACCATCCGCCGCCAACGTCGCTTCGACTGTGTCTCCCTTTTTGATGGAGCGGTCCAGTTTGGTGGCCTTGCCGACGAGCACTTGCACCATGCCCTTGCCGACGGAATCCTGCACCACGTAAAACTCATCGGTGACGATCATCACTTCTCCCTTGACCGACTGAGAGACAGCCCCTGGGGAAGGGAGGGATGACGGACCGGCAGCGCTTGTCCCCTCTGACAGCGCCGGCAGGGCGAGAGCGATGCCCGCCATCGCGACGACCTTTTTCAGACCGGCAAGGTTCACAACCTTCCTTCGGCATTCAATATGATCGCTCCTGGCAAAGAGTTGGACATCACCATTTTCCCGCAAGGTCCGATGTCGGAACTTCGGGAGGGGGTAAACAAGATAGGAAGCAAACGACGGGCCGTAATAGCCTATCTGGCATGACCCAGAGAAAAGTTGAGTTTTCAATAGCCTGCGCGATTCTTGCTCAGTTCGACGTCCCCCTCCGTCTTCCTCTCTCCAAGCGTTTTCTTAGCCAACGAATGGGGTTCAACTACACAACTAGCTGGTTTTACATGACATTTCGATGAATGACAGGTTGTCCTTTCATAGGACAGTCCGTCCGTTGGATTTTGTTCTCACTATTGCAGATGAATGCCTACAGGCAAATCGTTGATAACCTATTGTAATTTAACAAAATTTATTTCCGAGCGCGATCGAGATTGCAGGCTAATTCCTACAGTTTACCGATCCCTATCTAGACAAGTTGTCTTCAAGTCGGGCAGGTTTGCTCCACCATTGATAAAAGAAGCGATTGGAAATCAATACGATAGGATTCAATGCCCCTCTGCGTTGGTTCGGCACCTCAATTGCTCTCTAAACCGAGCATGGTCCACTTGCATTGCCATGCACGGCTATCGGAGGCAACAACAGAATGAGAATCGCACAAGTTGCACCGCTTTGGGAAAGTGTCCCGCCCAGGCTGTACGGGGGCACGGAGCGGATCGTCTCCTACGTCACCGAAGAATTGGTTCGTCTGGGGCACGACGTGACGCTGTTCGCCAGCGGAGATTCCGCCACAACCGCACATCTTCAGGCAATCTGCCCCCAAGCCCTCCGGTTGAACAGCGGCATCTTCAACCGTGACGCGCCGCTGGTGACCCTGCTGGAGCGCGCTTTCGGCTCACCCGGCCATTTCGACATCATCCATTCGCACCTGGACTTCCTCGGGTTTCCGCTTTCGCGCCGCTGTCCGGTCCCCACCGTCACGACGCTGCACGGACGTCTTGACTTGCCCGAACTGGAACCGGTCTTTCGCGAGTTCTCGGAAATGCCGCTGGTCTCCATCTCCGACGCCCAGCGGCGTCCGCTTACCTGGGCAAACTGGCAAGCCACGGTCTACCATGGGCTCCCCCGGGACCTCTACACATGCCATCCGCAGCCGGGAAAATATCTTGCGTTTCTCGGGCGGATTTCGGCCGAGAAACGCCCCGACCATGCGATCGAGATTGCCAAGCGCACCGGCCTGCCGTTACGCATCGCGGCGAAAGTCGATCCGGCCGACCGCGAATACTTCCGCGCCGAGGTCGAACCCCTCATGCATCACCCGCTGGTGGAGTACATCGGCGAAATCACCGACGCAGAAAAAGACGACTTTCTCGGCGACGCCTACGCTCTGGTCTGCCCGTATGACTGGCCTGAACCGTTCGGGATCGTGTTCATCGAGGCGCTGGCCTGTGGAACGCCGGTCCTGGCCTATCGCCGCGGCTCGATTCCGGAGATCATCGAAGACGGGGAAACCGGGTTTATCTGCGACACCCTGGAAGACCTGACCGCCGCCGTCGAGCGCGTGTCGTTGATCGATCGGCGCCGGTGCCGGCAGGCGTTCGAGATGCGGTTTACGGTCGAGCGGATGGTGCAGGACTATCTCAAGGTGTACGAACAGGTGATCGCCGACGAAAGCGGCTCGCGCGCCCGCTCCCAGGGACCGCGCACAACCGCCATGCCGGCCCTGATGGGGTGAGGACAGGTCCGCGAACGACCTGAACAGCAGCCGTTATGAACCACACGCCAGCGACACAGACCGGCCCTCAGGAAACAGGGTGGGGACTATTGAAGACCCGGGACTTCGGTCTGCTCTTTTCCGGCCAGGTCATCTCTCAGATCGGGGATGGGTTGAACAAGGTCGCCTTGCTCTGGTTCGTCTACGAGCTCACCGGTTCGGCCCTGAAAATGGCCGTGATCGGCCTCCTCCAGACCATCCCGCCGCTGATATTCGGCCCGCTGATCGGCGTCTACCTCGACCGCCTGCCGAAGAAACCGGTCATGGTCTGGGTGGACCTGATTCGCACCCTGATGATCCTGCTCATCCCGGCCCTCTATGCGCAGGACGCCCTGACGCTGGAACGGTTGTACGTGCTGGTCTTCCTGACGTCGGTCGTCTCGACGGTCTTCGGACCGGCCCTGTCGTCGGCCATCCCGTTGATCGTCTCGCGGGCGCAACTCACCGCCGCCAACGCCTTGATCCAGAGCACCAGCAACATCGGCATACTGGTGGGCCCGGCCGTCAGCGGCCTGGGCATCGCGCTCATTGGCTCGCAAAACGTGTTGTACGTTGACGCCGCCACGTTTCTGATCTCGGCGCTGTGCCTGATCCCGATCCGGGTCCGGAACACCCGGACCGAAGGAGGGGCGAGCGAGCCCGTCGAGACGGTGGCTCATGACCTCCTGACCGGCTTCCGGTTCGTGTTCGTTCAGCACAGAACGGTGTCCGCCCTCATGGCCACCGCCACCCTCTACAGCCTGGGCGCAAGCGCCTTTGTCTTCGTGCTTCCCGTGTTCGCCAAAGAATTACTGGGCGTCGGCCCCATTGGACTGGGATGGCTCTGGTCGGCTCTCGGGATCGGCATGTTGACGACCTCCGCCTGGCTTGCCTGGATCAAACAAGGCGACCTCCGCAACCGGATGAGAATCGTTTCCGGTTCGATGGCCATCGGCGGCATGGCGGTCTGCGGGCTCAGCCTCCTGGAAACCCCTCTGCTCGCCACGGTCCTGGTCATCGTCATCGGAGGAAGCACGGCCCTGTTCACGCCGGTCGTGTGGGCGCTCCTTCAGGAATTGACCCCCGGACACATGCTCGGCCGTGTCTTCACCACCTTCAGTACCGGCGGGATGGCGTCCGCCATGGCGGGGATGGCGGGCTTCGGGTGGGCGGCGGACCGGATCAGTCCCGCCGCCAGCCTGGTCGGCATCGGCCTGATCCTGATTGGGACGGCGGTTGTCGCAGCCCAATTCGGCCGACGTTGCGCGGTCGTGCCGCTGACGCAAGCCCTGTAGCCAAACTTCCCCGGACAACGACGGGCGCGGAACCGTCTCCGCGCCCCGATGGGCGCCCGGACTCCCGCCTGGCCTTTCCTGTCTACCGATCCCTTACGGGCAGGCTGCGTGCCCGGCCGCACGACCGTCACGCAAGATGGGGAGCGCGCACCGTGCATCCCTGGAATAGCTCACGGAAGGAGAAGGAGTCGAGCCCATGAACGTACGGCGGATCACGACAACCTTGGGGGTGATACTGACCGTTGCACTATGGCCGGCCATGCCCTTGTCCGCGCAGGACGCGGGAGGACCGGCGCCGCCCCCTATAAAAGGGCCTGCCTCCAAGACCGCAGAGCCAAAGCCACAGGACTCCCTGAAGGAGCCCAAGGCGCAGCCGCCTGAACCGAAAACTTCGGATGCCAAGACGCAAGAACCGAAGGGCCAAGACGCCGGTCCTCCCAAACCGAAAGATCAGGACCCCAAACCCCAGGAGCCCGGCGGCAAGTTGGGTCGGTCGTTGATTCTCACCGTCAAGCTGACCCTGATGACCGACCCGCGGCTCTTCCCGTATGAGATCGAGGTGGACCTAAGCGGGCAGGAAGCCGTGCTCTCGGGGGCGGTCGCCAGCGAGGAGGACAAACAGGCGGCCACCGAGATCGCGCAACGCGTGGACGGCATCAAATCGGTCGTGAACAAGCTGAAAGTCGTCAAGGAACTGCCGCAGGCCTTGAGCCGCAAGCGAGATGAGGCGATCACCCAATACGTGAAAGAACGGTTCAAAAAGAGTACGACTCTGGAGGCGGCCGGGTTCGACGTCAAGACAGAGGACGGCGTGGTGTCGCTGAGCGGACGCACGCGGTTCCAGGTCATCATCCTCGAAGCGGTTGAAGCCGCCCGTCAGACGCCGGGCGTCAAGGCCGTACGCACCGACGGAGTCCGCCTCGAGGCGGCAGACTGAGCCGGCGCGCGTCCGCGCAGGCGACACGATGATATGGAAAGACCTCCGTCCGGTCGAACGCAAGGGGACCCGCACCGCGTCTCCGCCCTCGGAGCCGCGCACAATCGCAGCCGTCCCCGCTGGCTGCTGACGCGCGACTTCGCCCTGGTCTGGTGGGGTCAACTGATCTCGCAGATCGGGGACGGAGTCTCCAAGCTCGCCCTCCTCTGGTTCGTGTACTCGATTACCGGGTCCCCCCTGAAAACCATGGTCATCGGCCTGCTGCAGACGATTCCGCCCATCGCCTTCGGCCCGCTGATCGGGGTGTATGTGGATCGGCTCCCGAAAAAGCCGCTCCTGATCGGGACGGACGTCGTACGGGCCCTGCTCATCGGCCTGATCCCCTGCTGGGTCTCGGTTGAAACCTTTACGGTGGAGCGTCTGTATGTGCTGGTCTTTCTCCACGCCGTGGCCACCGCGGTGTTCGGCCCGGCCCTGACCGCCTCCGTGCCCCTCATCGTGCAACGGACCCAGTTCACCGCCGCCAACGCCCTGCTGCAAAGCACCACGAGCCTGGGAGTCATCGTGGGCCCCGCGCTGAGCGGGCTGGGCATTGCGGCGTTGAGTTCGCAGGACGTGCTCTGCGTGAATGCCGTCACCTACCTGTTCTCGGCCGCCTGCCTGCTGCCGGTGCGCCTCGCCCCCGTCGTCCCTCCGCGGGCCGACGGCGCGCCGACGACCACGGCGATTCGCGACCTGTTGGCGGGGCTCCGGTTCGCACTGATCGAGCAGCGGATCGTCCTGCTGCTCACCGCGACCGCCGCCTTCTACACGTTCGGGACCAGCGCCTTCACGACGCTGTTTCCGGTCTTCGGGAGAAAAATGCTGGACCTGGGCCCGGTGGAAGTCGGGTACCTGTGGTCCGCCTTCGGCATCGGCCTGCTGCTGACTTCCCTCGGGCTCGTGTGGGTGACCGAGTGGAGCTTGTCCCAACGGGTCCGGCTCATCGCCGTATCCAGCGCAATCAGCGGGGCCGCACTCTGGGGGCTGGTGTGGGCCTCCGACCACCTGGTGGCAGGCCTGCTGATGGCGGTGGCCGGGAGCGGTGTCGGGGCGTTGACGCCGATCGCCTGGGGAGTGCTGCAAGAGATCGCCCCCCCACAGATGGTCGGCCGCGTGCTGGCGCTGTACACCACCGGCGCCATGACGGCCGCCATTGCCGGCATGACGTTCTTCGGATGGACCACCCAGGAATTCGGGGAGCGTCCCAGCGTGATCGGCATCGGGGCGATCCTTTTCATCACCGCGATCGCGGCGATCGCCTTCGGGCGATGGGTGCAGGCCCATCGCCCCTCTTCGGCGCTCGGCGACCCCGCCGCCTCCCGCACGCGACTCGAGGCATGCGGACCCTGACGGGCGAATCGTCGGGAGGCGCCCGAGACCGTGATTTTGACACCGCGGCCGGTTCGCCGTATGGTTGTGCTTGGTCGGCCGAAACAATGCTCCGCTCGGGGACGCTCATGGATCACGGCCAGGACACTGAAGATCGGTTTTACATCCCCGCCACGTCCACGACGACCGACGATCGTGCGTGTATCCTCAAGCACGGCGAGACCTTCGCCGTGTTCGATCGTTACGGGGACATCCAGCCGGTCGGGAACGGTTCCCAAGGCCTCTACCATGAAGGCACGCGGTTTCTCTCAAGACTCGAGCTGCGCCTCGACGACAGCCGCCCGATGCTGCTGAGCTCGACGGTCAAAGAGGACAACGCGCTGCTCGCGGTGGACCTGACGAATCCCGACATCTATCTGAACGGGCACATCGCGATCCCGAGGGGCAGCCTGCATCTCTTCCGTGCGATCTTTCTCTGGCAGGGAACCTGCTACGAACGCCTCCGGGTCACCAACTATGGGCTCGGCCCGATCAATGTGACGCTCGCCTTCCGGTTCGACGCCGATTTTGCCGACCTCTTCGAGGTGCGGGGCACGAAGCGGAACCGGAAAGGCCGACGCTTGAACGACGCGGTCGGGAAGGACCTCGTGCAGTTGGGCTATCAGGGGCTCGACGGGGTCACGCGGCAGACCCGGGTGCACGCCGGCCCCAGACCTCATCAGATGTCCTCCACGCAGACGATCTATGAAGCCCGGCTGCAGCCCAAGGAAGAAGCGTCGTTCTTCCTGACGGTGTCCTGCGAATGTGCGGACCGTGCGACCGCCCCGCCGTCCTACGACCAGGCCTTCTTCCAGGCCGAGCAGGCCCTGCAATCCGCGCGGGCCAGGGACTGCGTCATCGACACCTCCAATGAGCAGTTCAACGACTGGCTGAACCGCTCGCAGCCCGACCTCCACATGATGATCACGGAAACCCCGACCGGGCCCTACCCCTATGCCGGAGTGCCCTGGTTCAGCGCGCCCTTCGGCCGGGACGGCCTCATCACGGCCCTCGAGTCCCTGTGGATCAATCCGGACCTGGCCAGGGGGGTCTTGGCCTACCTGGCGTCCGGCCAAGCCACGGAGGTCGTCTCGGAGCAGGATGCCGAGCCGGGGAAGATTCTCCACGAGGTCCGAAAAGGCGAGATGGCCGCCCTCGGTGAGATCCCGTTCGGGCGGTATTACGGCAGCGTCGATGCCACGCCGCTGTTCGTCATGCTGGCCGGCGCTTACTACGAACGGACGGGCGATCGGGGTTTCCTCGAAACCCTCTGGCCCCACCTCGAACTGGCCCTCGCTTGGATAGACACCTACGGTGACCCCGATGGGGACGGCTTCGTCGAGTACGCTCGACACTCGTCGAACGGTCTCCTGCATCAGGGATGGAAGGATTCCCACGATGCGGTGTTCCATGCGGACGGATCGTTGGCCGGCGGCCCCATCGCCCTCTGCGAGGTCCAGGGCTATGTCTACGCCGCCAAGTCCGGGGCGGCGGCACTGGCCCAGGCCTTGGAGCGGACGGAACGGGCCGACGAGTTGTTCCGCCAGGCCGCGACCCTTCGGGAGCGGTTCGAAGAGGCCTTCTGGTGCGAAGAGATCGCGACCTACGCCCTGGCGCTCGATGGCGGCAAGCGGGCGTGCCAGGTGCGGACCTCCAACGCGGGCCATTGCCTCTGGACCGGCATTGCCGCCCCGGAGCGCGCCCGACGCGTGGCCGAGACGCTGTTGGGGAAAGACTCCTTTTCGGGCTGGGGCGTTCGAACCGTCGGCGCGGAAGAGGCGCGGTACAACCCCATGTCCTACCACAACGGTTCCGTCTGGCCGCACGACAACGCGGTGATCGCCATGGGGCTGGCCCGGTACGGATTGAAGAACGAGGCCCTCCGGATTTTGGCCGGCCTGTTCGACGCGACGCTGTTTCTGGACCTCCATCGGTTGCCCGAACTGTTCTGCGGGTTTACCCGCCGCCCGGGCGAAGGTCCCGGCTTGTACCCCGTCGCCTGTTCGCCCCAAGCCTGGTCGGTGGCCTCCGTATATCTGCTCCTCCAGGCCTGTTTGGGAATCCAGATCGACGGACGAGAAGGACGGATCACCTTGTCCAACCCGAGCCTCCCGGAGTTTCTTCAGGAGGTGCGGATCAGGAACCTCCGGGTGAAGGACGGATCGGTGGACCTGCTGCTCCAACGGCACCCCCAGGACGTGAGCATCAGCGTCTTGCGGAAGGAGGGACGGGTGACGCTGGTCGCGAGGAAATAACCCGCGCCCCCGGACAATCGCATGGATCGAGCCTGCCATCCGTTCCCACCTTCGTCACGGAACAGACGGTTCCGATCGAGCCCACCGAACCCGATGGGGGATCTTCGAGCGAGCGGCTCGCCGCGCCTCCCGGGTTTGCACCGGCGCCTAGGCGAGGGTATCATCTGGCCATGATCCGACGTTGGAACGAGACGAGCCTCCGGACCAAGGTGTCCGGCATGATCCTTGTGATCGTCGGGTTGTCGGCGCTCTCGGCCGAGTATATCGATCGCCGGTACGTCGCCAAGCTGGCGCAGGAGAATTTTCAGCAGGAGATGGTGGCCGTCGTCCGGCAGGTCGGCGCGGCCATCACGACGATCGCGGAGTTCCACAACCAGCCCTCGCGGGAGTTGGAACTGTACAAACTGCTGGCGAGCCGGCCGGACCTCGTCGAAATCAGGCTCTACACCTTGCCCGCCGGAGAGGCCGGCCCGCCCTCGCTGTTTGTCAGCGCCGGGAACAACGTACAGCCCAAGCAGGAGGGCAATCCCATCCTGGTAGAGCAGGCCGTCCGGCAAGCCAGCGACGTGAGCGATCTGTCGGGGTGGGGGCGCGAACACCTGCTGAAAATCGCGGCGCCGATCCTCGTGGAAAACCGGATGGTCGGCGCCGCCTACGCGGAATTCTCCACGGCTCAATTTGACGAAGTCCTGGACTATCAGCGACGCCTTTCGCTGACCCGACGGCTGGCCACGGGAGCCGTCATCGTGTTGGCCATCAACCTGTTCCTCTACCTGAAGGTCCACCGTCCCGTCAGGGCCCTCCTGGCCGCGGTTGAGTCCGTCGCTCACGGCAACATGACGACCGCCGTGCCGGTCGGCGGCGGGGATGAAATCGGCCGGCTGGGCAGCCGGTTCAACACGATGGTCAAGCGCATCCGGGCCGCCACGGAAGAAAACCGCAAACTGTACGACCAGCTCCAACGCGCGCACGACGACCTGCAGATCAAGGTGGACGAAGCGACGACCGAGGTCCGGCAAAAGATCAAGGAACTGGCCAGGACCAACGAGATTCTCTCCACCACGCAGCGCGAGGCCGCCCGCGCCCAACGGCTGTCCGCTATCGGCCAACTCGCGGCGACCGTCGCCCACAAGATCGGCACGCCGCTGACCGCTCTCTCCGGCCACATCCAGCTCCTTCAAGAAGACCCGCAGCTCAGCCTCGAAGCCCGGCGTCGAATCGACACGGTGGAGGCCCAGATCGAGCGCACCTCCCGGATCATCCAGGATCTGCTGCTGTATGCCCGCAAGCCGGAGTTGACCGTGGTCCCGTTGAATCTCAACGAATGTCTGGAAGAATGCGTGGCCTTGCTCCGACCCGAGATCGACCGGCGGGGCGTCGTCCCCGTCCTGGCGCTGTCCCCGGATCTGGACAAGGTCCAGGCCGATCCGCAGCAACTCCAGGAGGTGTTCTGCAACCTGATCGAGAATGCGCTGGACGCCATGCCGACCGGCGGCACCCTCACCATCCGCAGCGGCACCCGGGGCCCGACGACAGCCGGCTCGGCCGGGCGCCGGGCGGCGGTCGAGGTCGAGGACACGGGCGAAGGCATCCCGCGCGAGGTCCAGGCTCAAATCTTCCAGCCGTTCTTTACGACCAAGAAGGCCGGGCGCGGCACCGGGCTCGGCCTGGCCATCGCGCTCGAGACGGTCCGGGCCCACGGAGGCCAGATTTCGGTGGAGAGCGAGGCCGGCAAAGGATCGCGCTTCCTGGTGCTCCTCCCCCTGTCCGACGGAGCGGACCGATGCTGAATCACTCGCGCGTCATGATCGTGGACGACGACGCCGAAACGCTGGCCTTGCTCCGCGAAATCACCGCCAAAGAAGGCTATCAGGTGGCGACGGCGTCGAGCGCCGAAGAGGCGCTGGCGCTGGCGGCCCGCGAACAGCCGGACGTGGTGATTACCGACCTGAACATGCCGGGGATGGACGGCCTGGCCCTTCTGGCCGAGCTCCGGACCAGGATTCCGGACACGCTCGTGATCCTGGCCACCGCCTACGGGTCCCTCAAGACGGCGGTGGACGGGATCAAGGCCGGCGCCTTCGACTACCTCAGCAAACCCTTCATCGTGGACGAGATCCGGCTGGTCGTGCGACGGGCCCTGGAGCACAAGCACGTGCTGCGGGAAAACCAAGCCCTCCGGGAGCAGCTGCGCGACCGGTACCGGTTCGACAACATCGTCGGGAGCAGTCCCGGGATGGTCGCCGTCTACAAAATGATCGCGCGGGTCGCCCAGGCCGACAGCACGGTGCTGATCCAGGGCGAAAGCGGCACCGGCAAGGAGCTGGTGGCGCGGGCGATCCACGCGCACAGCCCAAGGAGCGAGGGGCCCTTCGTGGCGGTGGACGGGGGAGCCTTGGCCGAAAGCCTGCTCGAATCCGAGCTGTTCGGCCATGAGCGGGGCGCCTTCACCGGCGCGGTCGCCTCGAAAAAAGGGCTCTTGGAGAAGGCCCACCGGGGCACCTGCTTCCTGGACGAAGTGGCCGACATCTCCCCCTTGCTCCAGAGCAAACTCCTCCGCGTGATCCAGGAACGCGAAATTCGGCGCGTCGGAGGCGGGGAGCCGATGGCCGTGGACGTCCGCCTCATCGCAGCCACGAACAAAGACCTGAGGCCCCTGGTCGCAGCCGGCAAGTTCCGGGAGGACTTGTACTACCGTCTGAACGTGGTGACCATCGTCATCCCGCCGCTGCGCGACCGTCCGGAGGACATCCCGATGCTCGTGCAATCGTTCGTGCAGAAGTACGGCGCCTCCCGGGAGACGCCGGTGACGGGGGTTTCGCCCGAAGCGATGGCGGTGCTTTCGCGCTACTCCTGGCCCGGCAACGTGCGGGAACTGGAGCACGTCATCGAACGGGCCGTCGTCCTCACCCCTCACTCCATCATCCTCCCCGACGATTTGCCCCAGGCGGTGCAGTCGGCGGCCTCCGCGGCCGGCGACCGGGCCGGCGGCTGGATGACGCTCGACAACGTGGAGCGCGATTACATCCTGCGCGTGATGGAGTCGCATCGGCGCGATCTGGGAAGAACCGCCGAGATCCTCGGGATCCACCGCAAGACGCTGCTGCGCAAGCTGCGTCAATACGGCATGGCGTGACGTTTCGGCCGGACAAGCTATCCGGCGCGGGACAACTTGTCCGCTCCTCACAATCCGCTGTCAGGGCGCGAGTCCGATCATTCCTTCCGATCGCTCTCGCGACAAGACGTTCCGAAACGTCGGGGAAGGCGCAGCATGAAGCCTGACCGAACCTGCGCATAACTTCTCAAGAAACCTCGACCTTTGCCGACGGCTTACAATCCGCCCGGATTGGCCCGGTCTTTGCTCACATCACTCTTCCGAGTGGCGCGTTGTGCGCCATGCCACTACAAACTCACTACCCGAGGGAGGCTTCACCATGAAGAAGTTCGCAGGATTGATGGCCCTGGCCATCGCGCTCAGCTTCGGCACCGTCACCGTCGCTTCGGTCTATGCCAGCGACCCGGCTCCCGCCCCGACCGACAAGGACAAGAAGCATCCCAGCGGGCCGAAGGCGTTCGAAAACGAGAAGAAGGACGAGAAGAAGGACGACAAGGGCGGCAAGTAGTCCGTCCGGGCACGGCGGCAAGCCGCCGTGCCCCGTTCCGTCCGCAGGGTCACCACCCAGGCACAGAAGGAGCGCAGTATGACAACGGTTGCAGGATTCGCGGCGACCTCCTTACTGATGAGCCTTGTGATCGTCGGGCCGGCCGCTTCCGCCGATTCCCAGCCTGCCCCCTCGCCCAAACCGGCCCCCGCGACGGCGACGGTCCAGTCCTTCAAGGGGCAGATCGTTACCATCGAGGGCGAGCAATACATCGTGAAAGACGCGACCGGCAAGGAAGTGCGCCTGCACGTGAACCAGGAGACCGTGCTCCAGTCCGGGCTGCGCGTCGGAGACAAGGTCGACGCAGAAGTGTCTGCCAATGGCCATGCGGTCACGCTGCTGCGGGCACTGCCATAGCACCGCAGAGACGCCGTCCACAGACCGGTCCCGCCGGGACGACTTCGATATCGGCGACGGAGCCGGCGCGTGAGCGGCGTCCGCTCACCCATCGCCGCTCGCGGTTGCCCAGCCTCATCCGCTCCTCCCATCACGCTGCCGGTCCGCGCACCGAGCGCCCCTCCGGCGCCGTTGCCGGATAGACTCGCCCATTCGCCGCCGACACACCACCGCGAGCCACGCGGGGAGGCCTCGAGGGTTTCCGTGGTGGACAAGGCCCGGTCCAACTGGCATATAATCCCGGCTGCGTCGGTCCTGCTTGTCCGGGAGGAACGTCGCCATGGAATACGGCGGGGGGAATGATGTCGTTCATACGGGTTGCGCTCGTCGGGCTCTGTGCCATGCTTGCCGCCGGGTGCGTCAGTTCGGACACGCATCGGCAGGCGCTGGCCGAACTGGAACGCGCGCGGACGTCGGCGTCCAGGACCGCGGCGGACCTGGACGCGTACAAAAAGCAAGCGGCGGCCGAAGCGGAGGCGGCCAGGAAAAAATCCGCTCAGGACCTCGCGGCGTTGAAGGAGGACAAGGCCAGGCTCGCGGCCGACCTGCACACCGCCAAGGCCTCGCTGGCCGAGACGCAAGCCGCGCTGGACACGACCGGCAAGAATCTCGCCGCCGAGCAGGAGAACCGGCGGGATCTCGAGGGCCAGGTCAAGAAACTGCAGGACCGGAACGAAAAGGTGCAGCAGAGCCTGTCCGAGACAAGCGCCCGCGGCGCGGCGCTCGAAAAGGAGAAGGAGCAGTTCGCCGCGGCGCTGGCCGAGGCGCGCGACCAGGGGAAGGAGTTGGCCACCAAGCTCGCCACCGAACAAGTGAAGGTGGCCATTTTGCGGGAAGACAAACAGCGGCTCTTGAGCGGCACCACGACCGCTCGGGAAGAGGTTGCGCGGATGCAGGTCACGCTCCAGCAGCAGGAGGAGCGGCTCAAATCCATGGAAGCGGAGAAGGCGAAACTGGAGCAGGAACGGGCCGCCAGGGACGCGGGGACCCTGCGCCTCTTGTCCAGGGCGCAGGAAGACTTCGCCAGATCGTTCGAGACCGAGATGGTCAGGGGCGACATCCTGATCACGCCGAACCGGGACCGGCTGACGGTCCGCATCGCGGACCGGCTCCTCTTCGAGTCTGGCCAGAGCCAAGTCAAACCGGCCGGCCTGAAATTTCTCAAACTCGCGGCGGATCTCATCAAGACCGCCCCCGACAGGCAGGTCCTGGTCGAGGGCCATACCGACAACGTGCCGATCAGGGAGAAGCTCAGGGATAAATTTCCGACCAACTGGGAGCTCTCCGCCGTCCGCGCCGCCAGCGTGGCGCGGCACCTGATCGAGCAGGGCGGAGTCGATCGAGCCCTGCTCTCGGCGGAGGGGCATGCGGATACGAAACCGGTGGCCGACAACGACACGGAGGAGGGGCGCAAAGCCAACCGCCGCATCGAGATCACGCTCTACCCGAAGGACCTCGCCGAGATCGCCAACCAGACCAAACCGTAAAGCACGCCGTGACGGCGCACGTCTCGGCCGCCCTTGGCCCGACAACCTGCGGAAAGAGAGTCCATGCGCGAACCGCCCACGGCCTATCTGCGCCAACCGACCCAACCCTGAAGGCCTGCCGTCCATCAACAGAGATGGCCCTGCCATCCGCGACGTCGTGGACATTCCAGACCCGCCAGAAGACCCCGCGCGCCTTCTCCGTTCTTGCCTTACCTCCGGGGCTCCAGTATGGTGTGCCTGCGATAACTATCCGGTGTGACGCAGCATGGAACTCCAGCACTTTCTCCTCAGCCTGATCGTCATCTATGTCTCGGCGCGCGTCCTCGGCGAATTGGCCGTGCGGCTCGGCCAGCCGGCCGTTCTGGGCGAGCTGCTTGCCGGCGTCCTGGTGGGCGGGAGCCTGCTGGGCTTGGTCGAAGCCACCCAGCCGCTGAAGCTGCTCGGCGACATCGGCGTCATGCTGCTGCTCTTCGAGATCGGCCTGGAATCGGACCTGCAGTCGTTTCTCCGCGTCGGCAAGACCGCCGCGTTGGTCGCGACCATCGGCGTGACGGCGCCGTTCGCCCTGGGCTACTTGCTCGGCCTGGCGCTCCACATGAGCCAACTCCAAGCCGTCTTCGTCGGCGCGACGCTCACCGCCACCAGCATCGCCATCTCGGCCCGCACGCTGGCCGAACTGGGGCGCCTCAAAACAGCCGAAGGGCAGATCATCCTGGGGGCAGCGGTCATCGACGACATGTTGGGCCTGATCGTTCTGTCGGTCGTCATCGGCCTGGCCATGTCCGGCACCGTGTCCTGGCTGGAGGTCGGGTGGACGGCCGGGCTGGCCGTATCCCTGCTCATCGCGGCCATTCTGGTCGGCACCCGCTATGCCCATCGGATCAGTCGGCTCTTGAGCCTGATGCACGTGCGCGGCAGCCTCATCGTCGCCTCCGTGACCTTCGCCCTGACCCTGGGCTACCTGGCCGGGCTGCTCCACCTGGCGCCGCTCGTCGGCGCCTTTGCGGCCGGGTTGGTGCTCGCGCGGACGGAACATCAGGCGCACATCGGGGATGCGATCAAACCGGTGGCGGACGTCTTCGTCCCGATCTTTTTTGTTCTGGTCGGGATGGCCGTGAATCTCCGGCTGTTGAACCCGCTGCAGGCGGAGAATTGGCCGGTCCTGTTCCTGGCCGGAGGGCTGGCGATCGTCGCCGTGCTCGGCAAACTCGCCGCCGGGTTGGGAGTCGCGGGGGGAAAGACCGATCGCTGGGTGGTGGGGATCGGGATGTTGCCGCGCGGGGAAGTGGGGCTGATCTTTGCGGGAACCGGCTTGGCTCAGCGGATCATCGGCGAGGGCGAGTATGGGGCCATCCTGCTGGTCGTGGCGCTCACCACGTTCCTTTCCCCGATCCTGTTGAAATGGCGCTGCGCCCGGTGGCGGCCGCTTTCGCCATCCGCCTAGCTGGACGGAGCCAGCTCGCGCACGATGGCGGGCAACTGCTCGTACGCTTTGTAGTCTTCCGCCGCCTGGTACGCCCGCACCCGGTCCATGTCCCAGCCGATGAGGACGGTGTACCAGTCCCGCTGCCGCCCATCCTGCTCGATCAGGATGGTGGTCGTGTACCCCCTCACTTCCAGCTGCTTCCGCAACGTTTCGGCGTTGGTCTCCGATAAAAACGCGCCCACTTGGACGGCGAAGGCGCCGTCCGGCGCGGACGACAGCATCCCCACCGTCATCACCCGAGCCTGGTCGGGCATCGGCACGTCGGCCATGGCGACGGGGTTGCCCGTCGCCACCGGGGCGGCCGGCTCGGCCGTCACGGCCGCCGTGTGCATCCCGCTCTTGGGCAGGCCGTTTCCCGGTTGATCCCAACAGGCCGCGATCCTGGCCGGGACGGAGACCTTGATCTGCGGCTTCTGCCGGAGTTCTTTCTGTTTCTCCTTCGCCTCTTGCGCGAGCATCTGGTCCTGCTGGTCTTCCAGCAGGAGCCGGAGCTGCTGCCGACGCCGCTCCTGCTGTTCCAGCCGGTCCGTCTGTCGGATCTGCTCCAGGATCGTCTCCTGGCCGGCGATCTCGTAGCGGACCCGGACGGTCTTGACCCCCATCAGCTCCAACCGCTGCTTGTGCTGCGGGAAATCGGCCGGCGTAAACAGATGGTCGCCGGAATAGAAGTCCTGCAGGAAGCGGGCGAACCCCTCGGGCCCCGGATACTTCTTGCTCAGCATGAGACCGTCGAGCACCACTTGCAGGGTCGTATCGCCGCAGGTGTTGGGCGACCATTGGAAGCTGCCCACGACGGGGAAGTTGTAATTGGGAATCGTATTGACGCCGGCGGCGCACTGCACGGTCAGCGTCGTGGCGGAGGGATTGGCCTTGGCCTCGACGTTGACGCTGGTGGGCAGTCCGCTGATCGTGACCGAGGTGACGGTGTTCTTCAGCACCTCCAGCGACCCCTTCAAATCGGCCAGCGACTGGTCCAGATCTTTCAGCATGGCCGCGATCGTCGCGCTGGCGAGCTGGCCGTTGGCCGCGGCCCGCGACACTTCTTCCAGGTTTTGCTCTTCCAGCTTATCCTGCTGCGCCTGCAGCGCCCGCTTCGCCTCCTGCCGGCGCTTCTCTTCCTGCTCGAGCTGATCCAGCTTTTTCGTCTGGGCCAGGATCGCCTCTTGCCCGGTGATCTCGTAGCGCACCCGGATGGACGTGATGCCCAGGAGCTCCAGCCGCTGCTGTTGCTGCGGAAATTCGGCCGGCGTGAAGCTGCGTTCCCCGTCGTAGAAATCCTGGAGGAAGCGGGCGAAGCCCCTGGCGCCCGGATACCGTTTCACGAGCGTGAAATCCTCCAGCTTGATCTGCAGCGTCACGTCCCCGCAGGTCATCGGCGACCACTTGAAGGTGTCGGTGACGGGGAAGTTGTAGTTGGGAATCGCGCGGGCCCCGCCCACACATTCGACCGTCAGGACGGTGGCAAAGGGGCCGACCTTCGCGTCCGGATTGACTCCGGTCGGGAGTCCCTTGATCGTGACGTTGGTGACGGCCTGCTTCAACTGCTCCATCGAGCCCTTGAGGTCGCCCAACGCCGCCTCGACGCCGGCCATCTTTTTCTGGGACTCCAGCTTGAGCTGCTTCTGCTCGATCTCCACCGCTTTGGTCTCGACCTTCTGCTCCACCACCCGGTTCAAGGCCTCGTTCATGAACGGCAGGAACTGGTCGGTGAACGGGACGCGGGCGCCCAGCGTTTCGATGAAATGGTAGGCCCGCGCATCGCGCACGACGAACGGCTTGGCGGACCCGTCCGCGAAGGCCCAGACCGCGCCTTTCTGCCCGTAGAGCACGTCGTGCAGATCGCTCGACGACGCCGCGCCCTGCGTCGGATAGAGCACCTTCGCTTCCCATTCTTTCTGCAGCGTACAGGCCGCCTCTTCTTCCACGAAATCCATGGAGAACCGGAGCGGCCCTTCGATCAGCGTCCAGACCGCGCGGTTTTCAAAATCGTCCCGCGCGCCCAGCAGCTTCTTGATGGTCGCCAGGGCCTCGTACGCGGCGTGGAAGGGGGACGCTTTGACGGAGGGGTCCAGGGAGAAGGTGTGGAAGTCGGTGGCGATCTTGTACGCACGGCCTTGGCCCAACACCGCCTCTTTCCAGATCATATCCAGCTCCGCTTGATAGGTCTGGAACGTCTTGGCCGCGTTGAGTTGATTCTGGAACAGCTCTTTCCCCTTCCCGGCCCCGCCGGAGAGGGCCTGGCGGATCATCTCCCCGCCCGTCCGGTTGATGACGCCGGTCACCATCTCGGCCTTCTCCATCATGCCGGGCTTGGTGGTGGCGGGGCGGATCGCGGCGAGGTGGCGGGCCAACTTGACCCAATCGGGCAATTGTTGTTCGTCCCGATAGTCGCTGAACTCCTGATCCAACCTGGCGAGCAAGGCGTAGTAGGGGCTGTGCTCGCTGGTGATCTTCTCCATGAAGACTTTCCACTCGAGCTCGCCCGCCAGCATGGTCTTCCCCACGTCGACGTTGCGGAGAAAGACATACCAGGCCTTGATCTTCTCGCTCAGGTACCACGTCTCCAGCACCGCCTTGGCTTCGGTCAGACTGGCCGGATCCGCCGCGGCGGCGGCCAATTCCTCGACGAACCGGTCGATGGCCTCCTTGCCTTGCCGTGTGAACGCCGCCTCCACCGTCACCTGCTCCGCCACGGACCGGCTCCCATACCAGAAGTCTTTCAACGTGACCGGCGCAAGCCCGGCCCGCTGATTGGCCCAGCCGCGCAGCCAGCCCAGCCCGCTGCTGGTCAGCGCATATTGATTCAGCCACCCCTGGAGCGTGTCGAGCTCGTACTGGAGCTGCTCCGGATGTTGCTCCCAGGCCACGTAAGCGGCATAGAGGTAGCCGAACTGTTGCATGGCTTCGGGCGAGGCCTCCGCGTTCGGGTCGGCCACTCTCGCCAGGGTCGGCCCCTCCGCAAAAGGGTTCGGCATCGTTACCAGCTTGTCCAGTCCGTCGCCCGCCAGTCGTGCTTTGATCAAATTGACGCGCCGGACGATCAGCTCCAGGAGCAAGGGGCGGACGTTCTCTGGGTCCTGCGCCGCGAGCAGTTCGAGCCCTCGGGCCAACCTGGTGTCGAGATCCGCGAGCAAGAGCTTGCGGAAATCGTCGGCGTAGGCCTGCTGCAGCTGATCCTCCAGTTGCACGATCTGCCCGTTGAACGGGACCAGCCGCACGAACCAGTTCTGGTCCCCCTCCTCCATCCGTCGCAGCAACGGAATGTACTGGCCCATGGCCGGCAGGTCGTATTTCAATTTGCCGGTCAGTTGCGCCCGCTTGCCCGGATACTCGTTGCGCAGATGGTTCATCGTGCTGAAGCTGTAGGCGAAGGAAATGGTCAATCCGGCGATGGCCACCAATCCGAACGCCAGCCACGTCGTCAGGCCGACGTTCCGCATCACGCGTTCCCACCGAGGCACGTACCCCAGCGGCTTGAAGTACCCCCGGTCGTCCGGGAGCACGACGCGGAACAGGTCGCGGAGGAACAGGCCGGCCGATGGACCGGGCGACGGTCGGGCGGCCACGGCAAGGCCGGCGTCTTTGAGCACGGTCGAGGCGGACTCCTCGCCCTGCCGTCCGCTCGTGAACAGGAGGGCGCGGAGGAGCGGCGAGTCCAGGTAGGGATCGCTGCTGAACGCGGCATTCCAAAAGTCCGTCAGTCCCGCGCTGAGCCGATCGAATTCGGCGGGGAAGAGCAGCCCCGGCAGATCCAGCGATCCGAGACGATGGGCGCCGGCCAGGCGCAGGTCCTTGATGCGCTCCGAGACGGCGGCAAACGCCTGGGCCAAAAACGCCTTGCCGTCCACCGCGTCCGCTCCGCCGACAAACCCCATCGCTTGCTCCAACAGGGCGTCCGGCATGGCGCGTCGCCACGAGGCAAAGCCGTAGAGCAGGTCGCATTTGGTCACCATGACGTAGACCGGGAACTTGACGTCCAGCAAACGCATCAATTGATCGATCCGCTTGCGGATAAAGCGCCCCTCTTCCACCAAGGCCTCGGTGCCCGCCGTCAGCAGACGGTCGGCGGCGATCGTCACGATGAGGCCGTTGAGCGGCTCCCGCTTCCGGTACTTGCCGAGGAGCAGGAGACATTGCGCCCAGTCCTCCCGCGTCGGCGCTTCGGCGAGCGGCACGGCGAATTCGCCCGGCGCTTCGAAGACGATCGCGTTGTTGAGAAACCACCATTCGCCGTGCCCCGCGTCCCGCAGGTCGTCGCTCGGCGCGATGTCTTTCAACGGCGACGCGGCTTTGGCCCGCCCGAGCGCCGTCGACTTCCCGGAGCCGGGGGCGCCCAGCACGAGGTACCAGGGCAGCACGTAGACGGGATCGCCCTGCTGGCGGAGATTGGAATCCCGCAGCAACTGCACGACCGCCTGCCATTGGGCCTTGAGGCCGATGGCCGTGGCCGGCGGCTCCGCCGGAAGCGGCGCCTCTTCGACCGCGCGGCTGATTTGCCGTTTGGCGCGATAGACCAGCACCAGCCGCTTGATCCATCGCACGGCCACGATGAGCCCGATCGTCCCGACGAAGAGCGGCAAGACGGCGGCCGGCTTCCACCCCCAATAGAGGGTCAGCCCCCAACAGACCAATAAGAGGAAGAACAGCGCGAGGATATAGAGCAGGACTTTGAGGACCTTGGTCATCGGCTCGTCAGTTCATCACACCCACGGCGACGTCGCCCGGTCATTTCAGCACCGTCGTGAAATCGGCGACCATGTTGCTCAACAGGACGTGATACGTCGCGTACAAGATCACCACCACGAGGACCGGCGTGACTACGAGATTCAGCGTCAGGGCGGAGACGCGGCTCGTGAGCTTCGGGGGCTTCGTGATCGGGCGTGCGACGGGATAGACGCTGGGGAAAAGCTGGCTGGTCTCATCCAGCTGGAGCAGCGCGGGATCGTTGAACAGCAGGGACAAGTGCTTGTGCTGCATCCCGCGCAGCACGTCCCGGTCGGTCTGGTACACATAGCGGCCCCGAAACCCGAGCAGCAGACACAGAAAGTACACCTCGCGGATGTGCCGTTGCTGCGGCGCCAACATGTCCAGCCGGGTGTAAAACTCCAGCCCGGCTTTCGCCGTCTTGAAATAGACCCCTTGGAGGGGCTCCTTCTGCCATCGTCCGACCTCGGACCAGCCCGAGCTCAGCGTCGCTTCGTCGATCCATGCGACGACGGCGAAGAGCGCGGCATCGCAATCCTCGGCGCTGAATCCCGCCTGGCGCCCCCGGATCGTCGCCTGGCCGAGCATTTGGAGGACCTGGGAGCGGTAGGCCTGGTAATCGAGGGACGGTTGCTGGAGAAATCCTTTGGCATAGGCCAGAACGTCGGTGAAACAGTCAACGAGCCGCATGCCTATCCCCGCAGCGCCACAAGTTCGATCCGCAAGTCCGCCGGCGCTTCACCCCAGTAGAGGGCGATGCTGCCGCTGTGCTCCACAAAATCCCATTGGTCGCTGAATTGCTCGACCCGAAAATAAAAGGAGTTGGCGCGGCGCGGCAAACCTTGCGGCGCCACCGGCAGTTGAATCAACTCGACGCCCGGCAGGGCCCGGCTGATCAGCACCGGCACTTGATCGCGCGCCCCCAGCTTCGCCTGGGCTTCAAACGACTGGAGCAGCCCCTCCGGCGCGCTCTCCGTCCGCATCACCAGGTAGAAGCGGTGGCGTTGCGCGAAGAAGTTTTTGGGCAGATCGGCGACGTAATACCCGTCTTGCAGTTCGAGCCGGACCAGGAATTCCGGGCCGATGGTGATCTCGTTCAACAGCTGCGCGATCAGATTCCGCACCGCGACCATGCATCGGCCCAAGTCGTCGTGGGTGTAGGCCGGCACCGTGCCGCCGTCCGCCGGACCGCCCTGCGTCTCGCCCAGCATATTGAACCGCTCCGAGAACGAACTCAGCTCGCCCACCATTTGCCGCAGGGCGCCGTAGATGACCCACGGATGCACCTGTTTGGTTTCCGTGTAATGGACCAGCAGCGGCACGTACCGGTTCAGCGAACGCAACGCCAGCAGGTAGACCAGGTGGCCGGCGTCGAATTCCCTTTTCTGCGTCTCGCGCGGACTTTTGTATTCCTCCAGTTGGCGGGCCCGGCCCGCGATCTCGTCGCGGATGTCCTTGATGATGCCCATCAGGACGCCGGAGGCGGAGACGGCCACGCAGGGCGGAACGAACTTGCCGGAGAGCTTGATGGTTTCCCCGTCCCGCTCCAGTCGCGCCACGGGGATCGTCTCGTAATCGTCCAGCCGGTCCAGTTCGGTCTCCCAGAACACTTTCACCGCATAGGTCAGGGTCTGAACCATGGCGGTGGTCCCGCCCTGATAGAGATCTCGGACTTCTTCCGGGTCCGCCGTCGTCGCGAATCGGGTCGCGGCCTCGGGCAGGTCGTCGTAGGATTTCACGACCGAGACGTTCGGCTGGGTTTGGCTCATCTTCTTCAAACCCAGGTAGATCGTAAACGGTTTATCCCCTTCGACCCAGTCCGTCTTGAACGAACGGGATTTGATCAGGGCGTTGCCCGGATATTCCACGTAGGTACCGTCGCGGAACAGCAGCTGCGCCTGCGCGATCTCGACCGACAGGTTCTTCACGGCGGCGGCGGACAGTTCCAGGGCCCCGACTCCCCAGAAATGCGGCAGGCCTAGGTCGGCGAAAGGACGCTGGAGGAATCCTGCATAGAGGTCGGAGAGTTGAAAATGCTGGGGCTGGAGAAAGAGGCCTTGATGCCAAAAAATCGGCTTCTTACTGTCCACGCGTTAACCCTTACTGCATCCGTCCATCGAGGCCGCCGGCACAAGCGGGCGTTCGGACCCGAAACGGACGCGGAGAGAAACGGGGACGGCGCGACCCCGACAGCGGCGCGGCTTCGGCAGAAGGAATGGTCCGGCCGACCCGAATTGGAGCACTGACCTGTCTCCAGACACTGCTCCCGTCACGATGGCCTTTCCGGTTCAGCCACACGCGAAAAACTCGCTTGCCTATAGCAAATCGACCCCTCGAAGTCAAGCTGAATTACCATATATGGGGCTCGATTCTATTTTATCTATCAATATCTTGGGGCGTAACAGCCTGCCGAACCGGCCTGTGGACAAGAGGGGACAACCGTCTTCTGCGGTCACCGTGGTTTTCTGAAGCGGCAGGGAAAAGGAAGCAACCGGCTCGTTACTTGCCGCCTTCTGCGGGAGTCAGAAGATTGATCTGGCCTGTCTCCGCTTCTGGTTCGCCTTCCTTGGGTTTGCCTTCCTCGGGCTGGCGGACCCGGAGCGCGTTGACCAGTTGTTCGGTGCCGAGCAACAGATTGATCACCACGTTCCCTGGGCTGGCGACCCGGGTATGGATGATCCACCCGCTGGTCTTCACCACAACCGGGATCTGGAACAGGCGGGCCGTGTTTGGGGGGTCCAGCTTGAAATAGCCGGCGACGATGCCGACGTACTTCGCGTTCTGCGCCCGATCCACCGTGATCGTCTTCGGTTTGCCCGGCTCGATGATATACCGGGTGAAGCCCAGGGTCCCGGCGCTCGCATAGCCGGTGGCGAAGAGCTTGCCGATGGCGGCCGGATCGTTCAGCAGGGAAATGAACGCGTTCGGGTCGGCGGTCTGATAGACGCCCAAGGCCAGCGTATGCGGCTGGCCGCCGAACAAGTTGAGGTTGGGGTCCGGCTTGACCTCGACCGTGATCGCATTGGACCCGTAGGTCCATTGCATCTGTTTGCGGGCGTCCTCCTCGGAGTTGCCCCCGAACCAGGAATTCATGGTGGAGCAAGCGGGAAGAACAACCGACAGTGCGCAGGCGAGCGAGAGACTGAGGAGTCGGCGCATGCGGCCCATTATTTCAAATGGCCCGCATTATTTCAATTGCAAGGTAAAGACCTCGGCGTCCTGACCTTCGGCGTACTGGCTGAACAGCAGGGAGTCCGGCTGGCCCTTCACGCGGACAAAGTAGGACTGGCTTGCCTCCACAACGTTTTTGAGCGCCCAGGCGGTGAATTTTTTGTCCCCCAAAGCCAGTTCGAACCCTTTCTGTTCGTATTCGAGCACCGTGCGCTCCGGCAGCTTGCCCTTGGGCCCCACCGCATGGAACGTGATCTCCGCGCCGGCCACGCCGAACATGGCCCCGGTCCAGGTTCCCTGCGCCGGCCCCACCTCGAACCACTGCCCCAGGTTCGGATCGCCATAGACGTCCAGCCGATAGTCCTGGGCGACTTGCGCCTGGGGCTTGTTCACCTGGGCCACCAGTTTGGCCTGCCAGGCCGGAGCCGTGTCCGACCAGACCGTCGCCCCGCGCAGCGGCGTCGGCAGGGTCGCCGGCGCCACGGCTTCTTTCCCGCTGGACAGCAACACCACCGGGAATCCGGTTCCGTTGGCGGCATACGTCGAGAGCGCCATCAGCGAGAGTCCGTACCGGATCGACGGCTGGGCCAATTCCTTCTCCGACGCCAGCACCAGCCACAGAGCGGCCTTGCTGTTCTTCATTTCGTCGCGCGCGCCCATCCAGGCCATCTTCTCCAGATTGTCGATCCAGAAGTGGCCGTTGGGGGCCAGCCCATACGTCTTGAGCTGTCCCATGACCTGCTGGACGCGGGCCTCGTCTTTCGCCAATGCGGTGACCCAAACGGTTTTCATGTCTCCTCGCCTCCTCTCTCCTGTCGCCCTACCCGAGCAAGATGATGCCGCTCTGGTTCAAATGCGCGCTCGCGGACTCGAGGGCAACGCCGGCCTTCTGCAAATGCACATCGGTGTTTTCAATATCCGCGCCGGCCTCCTTCAGAGATACCCCGGCTTCCTCGATCTTGGCGGCACAGGAGGTCACCTGGCTCCCGATCGCCTGGACCTTCGAGGTCAACGCCTCGATCTCACTTCCATGCGCCTTGATCGTACTGGACGTGACATCGACGACGAAGTTGTTCACCCGGGTCAACGATCCGAGACGGAGGTCGAAGGACTTGCCGAGATTGACGGCGGTGGAAAGGCCCACATTGACGCCCGTGACGGCGCCCGCATTGATCGTGGTGGACAAGGGCCCTATGACAGCCAATTTGCCTCCGACCACGACCTCGGCTTTGAAGCCCCCCACGGTCTCGGCTTTGGCTCCGGCCGTGACTTGTGTTCGCAGCCCCCCCCCACCATGATGTCGGTTGCCCCCTGGTGGCGGATGGTGACTTCTTTCCCGAAGATCCTCCGGGCGACGTCTCCCGAGACGGAGATCGTCTGATTCCCTTCCGTCGCTTCCTGTTTGTTCCCGCCGGTGGACTCGGTCCTGTCGCCTTCGGTGTTGAGGGTCAACCCCGTTGGCGCTCCGTCGGCCGCGCCGAGCACAATCGCGGTGCGGGCGGCGGGGGACTCGAGACGAATGGCCTCGTGCCCCTCCCGGTCTTCAAAGACGAGGTGGTTGTCTCCGGCCGTGTGGATGACGCTCTGCGTTTCGTTCTTCCGCGTCACCACGCTGGCGGCCAGCGAGTTGGGCACGGCAGCCGTGATAATCGGCCGGTCCGGGTCCCCGTCCACGAAGGACAATAGCACCTCCGTGCCCTTGTGTAGAGGAAAATGCATGCCGGCGTCCTTGCCGGCATAGGGTGTCGCCATCCTGATCCAGGCCGAGCCCCGACCGGCGGCCTTGTCCGTGACGTCGAACGGCACCTGAATTTTATACCGCCCCCGCTCGTCCACTTCCGCATAGGTGCCGGCGCCTTCCGCGTCCACAAAGGCCGTCATCGTCCCGGAGACCTTGGGTTTGGGCGTCCGCCGCTCCGGCCTGAACTGCACGTCGGCGGGAATCGCCGTGAATTCCGCGTAGTACCCGCTCGGGCTCTCGGGGGGCCCATCCGGCTCCGACGTCCCGCCCAACAACGCCCTCGCTTGCGTGCCCTTGTGCCGCACGCTCGTGACCAGATATTTGCCGTTGAAGTCCGATCGAAAATGGTTCGAGAGGGCCAAAAAATCTCCGGTCCACAGCAAGGCGGAATGACTTTCGCCATGGAACACGTTCGCACGGCAGGCCAGTTCCTCCGCACGGATCCTGGCCAAGGCCTGCCCCTCCTCCTTCGTCTCGTACTGTTCGCCGTACAAGGCCATCTCGCCGAACCCATGAGGCGACACCTCGGCGGACACAGCCAGGTCGCCGGCGCTGGCTCGGTCCGGATTGTAATTGCGCAACGTCACCGTCCGGGGCGTCGGACGCCGCTGGCAGATAAACGCCTGGACCGTCCGGTCCGTCAAGCCGGTTTCCGCCACCGGATCGTTCGGCCGATAGGAGACGTTCCGCGCCGTGGCGGCATGGTAGCGCCGGTCGTCCACGAGCATGAGCACATCGCGTCCGTCCTTTTCATCGAAGAAATAGTAAATGCCCTCGCGCTCCAAGAGCCGCGAGAAAAATTCGAGATCGGACTCCTCGTACTGGCACAGGGCCGGCCACACCTTCCGCTTCGACGGCCCGCCGAGCTTCCATTCGAAGTCCAGCCCGGCCTTGCGCAACAAGGACTCTACGACCTGGGGGATCGTCTGATTCACATAGATTTCCGACTGCTTGATCAGCGACAGACGCCAGAGCCTCGGCACGAGCACCGCCCGGTAGAGACAGTATCCATGGGTTTGCCCCATCTGCTCCAGCGAACGCAGGATACCGGAGCAGGTCACGGGTTTGAATCGCTTGTCCTTGGGATACGCGGTGAGGGTGGCCGAATGCGACAAAACCTTCTCCAGGTCCACGTCCGCATCTTCCGAGATCAGGGTGACCGTGAACTCGTAGAGGTAGGACAGCGCTTCGTACCCGTCGAGATCCAGGACCGCGAACGTCCCGGCCGGCGCCCCCTTCGAGGCAAAGGACAGGAACTTGTTCTCTCCCAACACCTGATCGAACTTCCCCATCGCTACCCACCTCCTGCTCGATTCCGCTAAGGATGTCCCTCCTCGGATCCGGCCGGCCGGCCCGCCCGCCCCGGCACCGTTACCCCAGAAACGCCACGCCGGCGTCGTTCACGATAATCGGCGCGTTTTGGATGGCGATGCCGGACGAGTTCGACACCCTGGTCTCGGACTCATGCACATGCACGCCGGAATTTTGCACGGCAACGCCCTGGTCCTCGACGTCCACTTCCATGTTGGCCAGGCGCAGCGCTGCGAGCTGGGATCGGATCTCATCGACCTCGACGGAATCCTCCGCAACCTGCACACGGTTGACCGAGGAGGTGACTTTCGAGACGGCCGTGGCCACCTTGTTCACGGCGGCCTGGATCTTGCTGACCGCCGCGTTGACGTACTGTCCCCACGACTGGACCTCAACGACCCCGACATTCAGATGCGCGCCGATGTGAAAGGTCGTCGAGCCCGCGGAGATAAAAGTGTCGGAGTGCGAGGTGCCGATGGCGGTTCGGCTCATGTTGCCCATGACGGTCTGGCTGTGGCCGCCCCAGATCATCTCCTGGGACGTCGGGGTAAAGTGCGCGCTGGCGTTTCCGACATGAGGGCCGACCGTGCTGGCCACCGGGATGAACTGCCCGGCTTCCGATCCGGCCAGGCCCGGTGTGCCCCAATTGGCGATCCGCTTGCCCTTGACGGTTTCGGTCTGATCCCCGTCCACCTCTTCGGTCTTCGCCCCGGACGTCGTGACGGAGAGGTTGCCGCTCACGGTGACCGTCTTGTTGCCGCTCGTCGTTTCGCTCCAGTTCGCGTTGGTCGAAAACACGAAGCCGTCCCGGTCGGAAAAGCTCGTCCCCGCCGCGGCCTGAGCGCCCACTGTGGACTGGGGGCCGGCGCCCAATCGCAGGGACGTGCCGGCCTTCGGGGTGCTGAAGAAGATATGCTCCTCCCCTTCCTGATCCTCGAACTGCATGTGATTGCCGCCGGCCGTGTGCAGCACGGTCTGCGTCTGGTTGTTGCGGGTCACCATGTTGGGGTTCTGCGAATTGAAGACCGAGCCGAGAATGATGGGCCGGTCCGGGTCTCCGTTCTCGAACCCCAGGAGCACTTCCGCCCCCTTGTGCAGGGGATAGTGCAGCCCGTGATCCTTTCCCGAATACTGCGACGCTTTGCGGACCCACGCCGAGCCCTTGCCGGCCGCCTTGTCCGTCTTGTCGAACGGCACCTGCACCTTGTAGCGGCCCTGCTCGTCGATCTCGGCATAGTCGCCGCTGCCTTCCGCGTCCACGAAGGCGCTGATGACCCCGCTGATCCGCGGCTTCGGCGTCAGACGTTCCGACCGGAACTGGACGTCCGACGGGATGGCCGAGAACGTCGCCCGGTAAAAATCCTCGCGCGCCGACAGGCCGGTTTCGGACGGGAGGCTCAGGCCGGCCAGCAACGACCCGGCCTGCGATCCCTCGTGACGAACGTCCATCGCCAGATACTCCCGGTTGCAATCCGCGCGATAGTGGCCCTGCAGGCCCATCGTATAGCCGGCTCGCAATCCGGTTGCCGTCGCTTCCCCGTGAAAGACTTTCTCGCGGCAGGCCAGTTCCTCGGCCCGGATCGACGCGAGCTTGGCCGAGCCCTCCGCCGTCCAAAAATGCTCTCCGTACAGCCACATTTCGCCGGTCCCCTGGGCCGACACCTCGGCCTCGCCGATCAACGACAGCGTCGCCTTGTCGTAGTGGTATTCCTTCACCCCGACTTTGCGCGGCACCTGCTTCTGCGTGCAGATCAAGGCCTGCACGAATTCGTCGGCGACGCCGGTGTCCAGTTGCGCGGCCGGCCGGTACGTCACGGCGTCCCGTGAGGCGACGTGCGCCAGCCGGTTGTCGGTGACGATCATCTTCTCCTGATCCGCGCCCTGCTCGAAAAAGTAATAGAGGCCCCGCCATTCCATCCACCGGCTGATGAACGTGAGCGCGGATTCTTCGAACTGACAGATGTAGGGCAAGACGCGATAATCCTTCCGGGCCAACCGAAACTCGTAATCCGCCGACCCGAAGCCGGAATTTTTCAGGACGGTCTCGATGACCTGCGGCACCGTTTGGTTGAGGTACACCTCGGAGTTCCGCCGAAACGTCAGCCCGTCCGCAACCTGCTGCAACTGCGAGCACTCCACCAACACGCCCCGATAGGGGTTCGGCTGCCGCGCCGGCGTGCGCGAACGGATCGTCAGCGAGACGGGACGGGCGAGCAGGGCGTTCAGATCGAGCTCGGCGCGCTCGGAAACCAGGGTGAGCGTAAATTCATAGGGCCGCGAGATGGCCTCGACCCCCTCCAGCTCGACCACGGCAAAGGTGTCGGGGGAGACGGCGGTCGAGACGAAGGAGAATCGCTTGTCCCGGCCGAGCCGATCGTCAAACGTCGCCATAGGAACCTCCCCATCGATGCATACGAATGCGTTGGGACCGGAGCGCGGGGGGGCCGCCGGCTCGATCAGCCCAGGGCCAAGACGGTCACCTGGCTCGGCGCCAGGGTCGCGCCGGGACAGTTCATCGCCATGCCGTTGTGGCCGGTCATCGTCGTGAGATGCTGGACGGGGGTGCCTTCGAACAGCACGGTCGGGGCGCCCAGCAGGTGCTCCGTCGGCCCCATGACCATCTGGGACACCACGCCCATCAGCACGCCGGCGTCGTCGCCCTGACTCAGCATGATTTCCGTGATCTGCGTCACCGAGGGCATGGCCGAGGTCAGGACCGTCATCGCGCAGGTCCCGGGGTTCGCCATCACGCCGGTGGAGATGTTGGGATAGGGAATCGGCGTGATGACCGGCCCGACCGGCGTCTTGCAGACGTCCGGCATGCCCATGTTCATACCGCCTTCCATCGTCGAGACAAACATCTGAGCCTCCTAGGAGCCTATGGCAGATGGCTGATAGCCGATGGCAAGAACGTTCAATCCTGGCGACTCCCTTTCAGGCCATACGCTATCTGCCATACGCCATTCGCTCTTATCCTAAGTGAATCTGTTCCGCGTCCACCTTCACATGCTCCTCGGCGATCAGGTTGGTGTTCTTCGCATGGATCGTCATGGTCCCGTCCACCAGTTGCCGCAGGCTGGCCGCCTGCACCTCCTCCGCCTCCGACACGTAGCGGATGTTGAGCTTCAGCTTTTGCGTCATCCGGTTGACGACCGAGTCCCAGGCCTCGGCCACGACGGTGATGTGCTCGGCCTGCGTCTGCAGGTAGCGGCCGATCGTCGCGAACATGCCGACCCGCGCCTCCCCTTCCTGTGCGGCGACGGACAAGCGCTCGACCGCCACGGTCAGGTCCTTGTCGGAGGAGAGCGACAGCCCTTGCGCCGACGTCAGGTTCAGCCGACCCTCCCGCGCCGCCAAGGTGAGGGCCCCCTCGTAGGAAAGGGTCCCGGCTTGGTCGCCCCGCCGCTCCAGCACGGACAGGATGTAGGCCCACCCCTTCGATCCGTAGGACAGCAGGACCAGATCGGACGGGATCGGCTCCAGCAGGCAGCCGGTGGCCCGCTTGGCCTCCACCAACCCTCCGTCCGTCCGCACGAGCCACCCCCCCTCCTCGGCCTTCTCGACCAGGCCGAGCTCCATATAGGCTTCACCGAACTTGGGTTTCTTTGCCAGATTCGTCTTCATGATTCCCCTCCGTTGCGTCGTTCGTATCTCGTCGATCGTATCTCGCCCGAATTATCCATTCTTGCGAGATACGCTTCACGCTTCACGCTTCACGAGCCACACAGCACGCGTCAGTACGGCGGACGCCAGGCCTCCGCCAGCGACAACTCCGCGTCGTCGCCCAACGCCGTCGCCTTGGCCGTCGTATCCCACTGGG